>NZ_JBSFTT010000013.1:0-242262 GCF_053591415.1 Streptomyces sp. NPDC003032
TCAGCCCGCCCCCTTGCGCATACCTCATGCAGTCGGCGTACCGCAGGGATCATGAGACGTCAGTCCCTCGCGACACCACGCTTTGAAGGTCAGTAGTCGCCAGCTGGCGGAGGGGATGGGTTGTAAGCACCGACGGGGATGGATGAACAATCGGCTCATCAAGCCCGGCCCGATCTACGGCCCCTACTCCCTTCAAGGGCTCTCAGGGGGCTACCGGAGTAGCGGTCGCCAGTGACACGGTGCGGGCATCTCACGCACGGCAGCCCTCCAGGCTCGTGGATTGCCCGGGGCAGCCCACGGCCCCCAATCTCGCGTACGGCACTTTGATCAATTGAGGTCAGCGCGCATTCTCTGCGTTCCCCGCCCGCTGATGCCGCGGGCGTGCGGCCCGGTTCGGGAGACGCTCCAAACGAGCGGCCACAACCGCGAGGGGGAACAAATATCCGGTCTCATCAATCTGCACCGAACCGCCCTCGCGTCAGCTCTCCGTCATCCAGCATTGCTCTATGGACATAGTCGACTTGGGTTCGATCGCAGCCCTCCTCTCCGTTCCCACTGCCTTAGTCGCCGCGTGGTGGACCAAACGCAGTGCAGAAAGTGCAACATCCGCCGCGCTCCTGACCGGGCGTATCCAGGCGGACGCGGCCGTCTCGGCGGTGCGAACCCAGAGCCTCCTTCACCAGGATCAGCAACAGCACATTGCACTCGGCAGCGCCTGCAGGGAGTTCCTGAGCGCTTCCGACACCCTGGTGAGTGTCGTGAAGCGGTTGCCGAGCCTCGATCACGATGAACGCAAGGTTCTCCTCGCCAAGCACGCCATCCCGGTGGAAACCAGTTACGCCTCACTGGAGTTTTTGGCCCCACATGATGTCCTTACGGCCGCAGAGCACCTTCTCTCGCAGTGCCGCTCTCTGAAATGGTGCGCACTCGATCGTGCGGTTCTGCGAGCGACCATCAGCGCCTTGGAAGCAGGCTGGTGCCCTGGCGACCCGGAGAACTGCACGACCGATCGCCATGGTTCGGCCTTTGTTGCCTGGAAACTCCTCGTCGACTGGGCGTGCAAGGACGAGGAGGGGAAAGACCATGACCGCGGCCTCCTGGACTACTGCCTTCGCGACAGCGCCACCCTCGCCGAAGTACAGCTAGACCAGATCCTGTCCCTGGTCGACCGTTGCCCGGCGACATGGGATCTGTTGATCGGTGGATGGGTCCGGGGCCCGCTCATCGAACGCCTCGAAACCCGTCGCAAGACCTTCGTCACAACCGCCCGCGCAGCCAGCCTCCCAGCAGCGTCCTTGGCCACCGCGTAATCGCCCCGCGGAAGGATGAACACGCTGCAGTGGAACGCGGCGTTGGGCTGCCGGCCGCCACAGTTGAGGCGACGCAACCGGCCCCATCCCCGAGGAACGCTCGACGGTCTGACTAGTCCCAGCGCGGCGAACGATTCACTGGCCCGGAACTCTCGGAGATCTGACTGATCCGGTGAGCCAGCCAACCTAGCGTGATCCGCGTGACTTGCAGCACCGACTCGACGTCGACGTCCTCGCGACTGCTTGTCGGCGAACTGTGCACAGCTACGCGAGAGTTCGGCATTGCGCAGTCCTGCCAGCTCTTCCCAAGGCGGGAGGCTGTAGTGAAGGCGACCTTGAGATATTGGACGGCGTGCGTGCGGGCTCTGTCCGCCGACACCCTCCCGCTGTTGAACGTCCTGGCGATTTGCGGCGGCCCGTCGCCCGTTTCGGCCCCCGCCGGGGGCAGGCTGCACGTCATCTTGCGCCGTTTCAAGCACACTCTGACGTTTTGAGGACTACCGTCCGTTGACATCCGCAACTGAGAGGGATTCCACGAGCCCCGCTTCGTTTTACCCCTCCTCACTTTCCAGGAGTCTGACGTGAGTGGCCACCCCTCCTTCCCCGCGCCTAGGCCCTTCCCGGCCGAGGCAATGACGGCGCCTGAGGTGGACGAAGCCCTGTCCACCCTGGCACGGTGCTCAACCGTCCTCCTCGAGGAGTCACAAGCAGAGCAGCAACGCATGGAGGAGTTGAACGAGCTCAGCGAAGCCGGCATCGAGCAGCGCGCCGCCGACCAGGGAGCGCGGTACGACGCCGAGTACGCGCTGCTCTCTGTCCGCCTGAGGTTGGCCATCCGGTGCGCGAATGCGCACCGCGAAGCGGCGCATCAATTCGTCTGCTGGTGGGTGGACGTAGCCATGGCGGCGTGGAAATCCGCGGTCCACGGGACGCCCATGCAGTACGCACGTCTGGGCGCGGCCGCACCGGACACCTTGATGCTCACGGACGACATGGCAGTCCTGCCCGACGTGGACGAGCACACGCGAAAGCTGGTGGAGCTGGGCTCCTTCCTCGGCGTAGCCCCGCCGGGCGCAGCCCCCGGCAGCGACGACGGCCTCGCCACTATGACCACTGACCTGGCAGCCCGTTCCGGCCTGTCGGTTCGGCGGAATGAAACAGGCGGCATCGATGTGGTGAACGACGTCGACCCAGAGGCTCGGCGCCGCCGTCTTTGGGGAGACTACTGGCTTGATTTCAGCATCCCGGCGCTTCCCGCCCCGGGCGAACTCGACGCCCTCCTCGTTAACGCCTCCAGTGAATCCGCGAGCCGCCTCCTCAATGCCTCCCGGGCTGTCGTCAGTGCAGCCATGGCCAAGCTGCGTCTGTCGGAGTTGGAAGACACCGGGGCAGCCTGGACGTCGACAGAGGTCGACGAGTACGAGCAACTATCGGCTCTGCACGACGGTTTGACGCGCCTTCTCGCTGACTATGCGCAAGCCATCACAGAAAGCCTCCCCGAGATCCGGGCCGCATCGAGTGATCAAAGCGGCTCTGGCGGTGTGCACTAACGACCTCGTGCATGGCTGGTTCGGGGGCGTCACTGCTACCAGCACGCCTCGCCGACCATTGACGGATGACGGCCCTGCGCATCGCGAGCTGTGCGCTGCCGTCGGCCCTGACGCCCGGGCTGACGTGCCATGCGCTTCAGCGCTCCAGGACGATCACTTCGTACCCGGCGCCGACGACGAGCTCACCGCCGGGGGCAAAGGCGATGGCATCGGGAGCGAGGGGCATTCGGATCTCATGAAGGGGCGTGCCGTCGCCGAGGTCCCAGACAACCACGGTGTAGCGGTTGGCGGTGACGGCCACCGGCACCCCATCCAGCAGGCCCAGCTCCACATCGGACACCCAGCCGTCCCCGAGCCGGTGTCGCAGCTGCTGGGTCCGCAGATCCCACACCTGGGCACCGTTCTCGGCAGTGGCCACCAAGACCACTGGGTCACGGCCGTCAGTGCCGCAGGCCAGGGCGTTGACCTGATCGGTCAGGCCCTTCAAGTCGCCCACCCGCGTCCAATCACTCAGATCCCAGACCCCTGCCTGGCGCTCGGCTCGCCCGAACAGATCGTTCTCCGCGATCACGACCAGAGGTCGTCCATCCACGAGAGCCCAGGCCGAGGCGGGGTGGTAGGAGGCGGCCTCAAAAGCCCCGCTGATCTGCAGGGTTTCCAGGTTCCAGATGCCAGTCCGGGCCCTGTCGAAGCCCTTCTTCGCAAGCAAGGCGACCGGACCACCTTCGAGGTGCCCGCAGGCCAGCAACTGCAAATCCGAGTAACTTGCCTCAACTCTTCCGGTCTCCGCCCCGTCCGCGAGATTCCACACTCGTACGGTGCCGTCCTCGCCGCTGGTCACGGCGACCGGTGTGCCGGAGACCGTCGTACAGGCCACCCTTTCCACCCAATCGGTATGCCCTTCGAGGCACTGCAGCGCCCTTCCGGACGCCACGTCCCATACCCGTGCCGTGTGGTCATCGCTCGCTGACACCGCGACAGCGGCTCCGTCCAGCACAGTGCACACGACCGCCCGCACCCGACTCGAATGAGCCGGAGCCTCGACCGCCTCGGCTTGCTCCTCCAGGCTCCACAGTCTGATGGATCCGCCGCTGCTGGAGCTGGCCGCCACCGGTCGACCGTCCACGCTCGTTATCACGATGGCATGGACCCAGTCCGCATTGCCGTTCAGCCGTGCGAGCAGCCGGCCACCCGGCCGTTCCCTCAGCTCCATGGAGCCGTCCCCGTAGCCCACCACCATGACCGCGCGGCCTTCGAGTTCGGTGAACGCCATGGCCGAGATCCAGCCCGACCCGACGCGGCAGGTAGAGACGACGGTGTCCGTTGCCGGGTCACGGAACTGAAGATCCCCCTGGCGGGAGCCGAGGGACACGAACTCGCGGCCGCCCTGGGCGACGCTCGCCACCGCCTGGCAATCCTCGGAGTCGTGGAGTTGGTCCGACTCCCCGGTCTCGAGGTTCCACCATCGCAGCGGGCCGGACGGCGAGCCGACAAGGGCGGTGGCCACCCCCTGCGTCTCCAGGCAGAGGACCGAGAGGCGGTAGCTGCTTGCCCCGGACAACGCCGGAAGGGTTCGTCTGACCTCGCCGGACATCAACTCCCGCGTCCAAGCCGAGCCGTCCGGGGCGCAGCCGACGATCAGCACCTCGTCGTGGAGCCAGGTGCAGACCAGACCCGCCACAGCGGTCTGTACCTGCCCCTCATCGGCCTTGCGAGTGGTCTCGGCCTCGCTCTGGACCACGAACTTCCGGAGTTCGGTGTTGCGTGCAAGGTCCCAGACGCGCACGGTTCCGTCGTCGGATGCGGTCACGGCGAGCGTGGCGCCATCCACCTCGATGCAGTTCATCGCTGTCACTGTGCGGGTGTGCCCGTCCAGGGTGGCCACACAGCTCTGCTGCACCGGATCCCAGATCTGCACCGGCCCCCCGCGCTGTGCGCTGAGCACGACCGGCATTCCGTTCAGCTCCGCCGCGACCAGCGATTCGCCGGACGTCGAGCTCAGCTCTCCCCGGAAGAGGGTGCTCGTCTGGGACCCGGTCGCCCACCGCGGCGCCCACTCCAGCTTCCGCCCCAGCCTTCGCCGGTGTTCCTCCAGCTGGTACCGGGCCGCGTCCACGGCCAGCACCTGGGCCCGTTCGTGTACGCACAGATCGCGGTAGAGGTGGGCCGAGGTTCGGTACATCGTGCGTACGTGCTTCGCCTCTCCGCTCCATACACCGTCCATCGCGGCCAACAACCCGTCCGGTTCCGCATGCACTAGGAACCACGGGTCCTGCAGGAGGTGCTCGAGGTCCCCCGAGGCCGCTGCGTGGCCCGCCAAGTGGGCATGGACGTACGGGTGCGCGCGCTCCCAGTCCGGCCCATCACCGTCGGTCCGCGGCGGCACTGAGGCGATCAGCTCAGCCGTCATCCGGCGCTGGTCTTCGCGGCTGCGTCGCGGATCGCGCAAGTGCTCGGCCAGCGCCTCGTGATAGAGCCGGAACACCGACCGGTCCTCACCGGCCGGCACCTCCACCACGTACGCCCCGGCCCGCCGCCACAGCCAGTCCACGTCGTCATTGGTGCACTTCTCGCCCGACAGAGCCGCCGCCAGCGGAGCCCACAGCGAATCCCATGGCAAACCGGAGCCCTCCGCATACGCCAGGGGCCGCAGCAGTCGCCGTACCCGCTCCTCGTCCTCACCGTACCGGGCCAGATACGCGTCGAATGCCTGCCCAACTTCCGAGGGCAGCTCCTCCGCCCAGCTCGGACGGGACAGGTCGGGGGTCAGGTCCCCGTGCAGCAGGGCCCGTACCGTCATCCGGGCGACCAGAAAGGAGCGGCCCGCCCGCCGGGCCACCGCGGCGGCCACGGTCTCCCGGTCCGCCACCGTCAGCCCTCCGGGCATCCCGGCCAGCGTGCGCCGCGCGTAGTGCTCGATGTCATCGCGGCCGGAGTACGCGTCGGAGTCCAGGTCAACGACCTCGACGGCCCGGCCCAGTTCGGGGATCATCGTCCGCCGGGTGCCGATCAGCAGGCGCAGGTTGTGCAGAACGGACATCGGCCGGAGCAGCTCACGGGCGATGCGCTGCGGTTCCCGCCCGCCGACAGCCGTACCCGCCTCCTCCAGCGCATCGATCAGCACGGTCCGCTGGGGACCCTCGTACTCGGCAAGCCGCGCCAGCAGTTGCGGCGGACTGTCCGCCTCCACTTCCAGCGCGGCGGCAAGCCGGGCGGTGAGCCCTTCCAGGGTGGTGCCGTGTGCGTGCACGGAGACCGTGACCGAATCGGGTGGCGGCAGCAGATGTGCAAGCGCCTCCGGGTGGTCTGGGCGGGCCAGCGCGAGCAGCCGACCGAGGACGGCCGACTTGCCGGACCCTGGATCTCCGGTCACCACCCGCGCCCGGGCATCGTGGACGGGATCGCGCAGCCAGCCCGCCAGCGTGGCCAGGGCCTGCAGGCGCCCGGTGAACCAGTCACCCGGCTCGCTCGCGTACTCCACGCCCCGGCCCCGCGGACCGAAATGCGCGGTCCACTCCCGCTGCGACTCCACGTCCATCGCCTCGTCGGGCAGTCCGGGCCGGTACTTCGGGTTGGGCAAGAACGGCGGGACCGCCCGGCCGGATACCGCGTGATAGCTGGCGCACTGGTCCGGGCGGTGTCCCCGGAAATGGTCGTTGACCTGGTCGATCACCGTTGGGATATCCAAGTACCGCTGCCGCATCCCGGCCGTGCCCGCGCGCACTGCGGCCTCCAGAGCGGTCACGAAAGCATGGTCGTACGCGAGCTCGCGGGAGCGGGCCGCGGCCACCAGCCACAGCCCGTCGGCCCCCGGGGGGCGGTAGTCCACCAGCTGACCGGTGACGTTCGCAATCTCGGCCGCGCCCAGTTCGGCGTAACAGGTGTCGAGCAGCAGCAGAACGTGCCCGACCTGGGCGTCGGCCAGCAAGTCCGCGAGTTCGCGGGAGGCGAGGGTAGTACTCACGCGGTTGCGACGGCTGTTGCGGCAGGTGAGCCGGTGGTACCGGTCGTCGCGCAGGCCATGCCCTGCGTAGTACACGACGAGCACGTCCTCCTTGCTGCGCTCATCCGCCTTGAGCCAGTCCTCCAGACCGGCGCGCACCTGCTGGGCATCGGGTGCACGGGCGAGCTCCGGGAGGATCTCCGCGTATCCGAGCGAGGAGAAGAGAGCCAAGACCCGCCGCAGGTCCTCGGCCACGCCGGGCAGGTCCTCCAATAGCGGATCGGCGGTGAACGTGCCGGTGCCGAAGGCGAAGACATACCGGTTGAGCCCGTCGGCAGCCGGGCCGTTCGGTGCGCCTGGCGCAGGGGCGCCCGCCATCGGGCCTTGCGTCACCGAGCCAGCCCCGTGGCGATCGCCGTCCCGGTCTCCACCGCCGTCAGATAGGCGCGCATGTTGTGCATCTCGGAGCCGTTGTCCACGAGCAGGTCCAGGACCTGCGGTCCGAACCGGGGTGCCAATTCGCGGACAAGCGCAACCACGTCACCGCTGTCGGCCAGGTTTGTCCATTGCTTGACTGGGGCCGGCCAGACCCCTGTACTGTCCTGCTGCGGTGCAGGCTGTAGGCGGTCGAAGACAAGCCCGGCCAGCCCCAGCGGGGAGCCGAGGGTGACCAAAGTCAGCGGCGGCTGCTCCGGCGGGAGCGCGCACAGTACCTCGTAGGCAACCACCGAGCCCAGCGAGTGACCCACGACCACCCGGGTGTCTGGCGTGATCAGCTCCGCAGCCCGAGCCCGCACGGCTTCACGCAGCTTGGGCTCCGTGAAGTAGCGACGCACCTGCTTAAGGTCCGAGATGAGCAACCGGTCGGAGACGGCACCGAAGAAGCGAGTGCGGGTGAGAGCGTGCAGGGCGCGGCGAACCCGGTCCGCAGACAGGGGGCGGCAGGCAAGACGGCCGACGGCGCCACGGGCAGCGGGACCGGAGCCCGTACCCTCCGGCCCTACGGTGTCTGGTCCGGGGACACGGGGGTCCAGCCGAGCCGCCTCCCGCCACCAGGTCTCCAGCAGCTCTGCCTCGAACCCTGGCTCCACGTCCTCCGCCCGGTAGTACGGCTCGCCGCGCGTGCCGGGCTGCCTGTAGAGGTCCCCATATCCGGCGCAGGCGATGTCGTCGTCCATCAGCCGCCCGAGCGTGGGATCTCGGCGCAGGGCGAGTCCGACCCCGCCGCGCAGCGCTGGCTCAACTTCCGCCAACAGAGTCTCAGCGGTGTCAAGTTGCCGCCCCACCCCGTGCACCACGACAACCCGGCTCATGGTCCCCCTCGTGCGCGTCCCCGTGCTCCCGCCACGAGCTTAGTCGGAAGCAGGCGTCGGGAGCTGGCCTCTCTCCCTCTGCGCCCTTCATCTGCCTTGCCCGTAGGTCCCGATCAGCAGGAACCTGCCGTGGTCCGCGCCAAAGCGGGGCGGACCAGGCGAAGTCTGCATGCGACAGCATGGGCTCTCCGGAGCGAAAGGGTCCTACGGAACGCCCAGGAGTTCCATGATGCGTTCCCTCACTCGGTCGGTGAAATCCGTGACTGCACGCTTGTCTGCGCCGAACTCCACAGCCCTATCGACTTGCCACTCGGAAAAGAGCGGAGCGAACCAGGTCAGCTTGACGAAGTCTGGGTGAAGGGGCTCCCCTTCCGAGATCTCGATAGAATTGAGCAGCTCGATGTACCGCTCTCCGAGGGAGGGGTCGTACTCTCCGTCTCTGAGCTTGCCCAGGGGGCCTTGTTCCGGATCCCAGGCAAGGTCGAGGGCTTCCAGGGTCTGTGGGTCCGAGTGCTTCATGACCAAACTCCAATGATTGCTTCCTTGGGGATTTTACCGAAGATGAGGACTTCTTGATCCTTCCTGGCGTAGAAGTCGATGCGCCCCTTGCCGGGAAATCCAGCGGATACGTCTTCTATTCGAGAGCCGATCTTGGATAGGTCGATGGCCACAACACCGTTCCCCTGGTTGTACTTCTCGAACGCTGCGCTGGGGAGCTTCGTGGTCGAGATCCATGGGCTCATCCTCTTCCCTGCCACGTGGGACAGGGGTGAGACAATGACGGCGCTGGGGTCACGCGCCACAAGCCCCAGTGCCGGATCTTCGCCCCTGGCCAGCGAGCGGAAGACGATACCAGGGAAGGCGTCAGCGTCCGTCGGGTAAGTGCATTTCAGTCCCAGGGGGTCAACCCAGATATGCGGGTTGGGCACGTAGGTGACCGGATTGGGCGCTGGGGCGAGGCCGAGAGGGTCGAGCGTGAAATAGCGCGCAGTCTGAGGGTCGTAGTAGCGAAGATAGTTGTAGTGAAGACCGGTTTCAGGATCGAAGTACTGTCCCGGGAAACGCAGTGGTGTAAACGCGGCACCATCGGTGGCCCATGCGGTGGAGCCCCACAGCGTGCTGCGGGTACGCCAGGCTATTTCGCCATGCTCGTCAATGAGTTCGGTCGGTGTGCCGACGAGATCGGTGACGATCGCGAAGAAGCGGGAGTCGATCTCGTCTTGCGGTGCGTCGGCGGCGGTAATGCGTTCGACCTGGGCGACAGGTCGCAGGCCGTCGTGGTCCCAGGTGAGCGTGACCGGTTTCGGCAGTTCCGCCGAGGCGGTGGTCTGTTCGCAGAGGGTGGTGCCGTCCCAGGTGAAGTCGACGCGCTCGAGGATGGATTGTCCGTCGTCGGCCAGGCGGAGCTTGGCGATACGACGGCCGAGGGCGTCGTAGTGGTAGCGCCATCGGGTCCCGTCCGGGGTGATGACCGACACCAAGCGGTCTTCGGCATCCCAGGCGTATTGCCACGTGTCTGGTTTACGAGACAAGCGGCGTTGCTGGCGCAGGGTGATGCGTCCGGCGGCGTCGTGTTCGTAGCGGATGCGGCCGGCTTGGGTGATGCGGGTGCCGGCGTAGGCGCGAGTGCCGGTGGCCTCGTGATCGGGGTGAGTGGAAGGCCAGGAGGCGTGGGTCTGGTTGCCGGTCTCGTCGTAGGCATAGGTCTCGGTCCAGTCGCCGGCGTGGACTCCGGTGACACGGCCCGTGGAATCGAGGTCGAAGCGGCGGGACCCGTTGATCTGGTCGTCGAGGGCGGCCAGGGAGCCGTCGGCCCGGTAGGTGTAGGCGCGTTGCTGGACGGTGGTGCCGGAGGCGTTGGCGACCGTATGGCTGGTCAGCCGCCCGAGGGGATCGTAGGTGCTGGCCAGAGTGAGCTCGTCGCCGATGCGGCGGGAGAGCTCATGCCCGGCCGCATCGTGCTGGGAGGTCAGGGTGCGGCCGCCGGTCGCCAGATGGGTGCGGTTGCCTGCGGCGTCGTAGGCGTATGTGCTCGTCGCGCCGGTGGGGGTGGTGCGGGATGTGGGGCGGCCCAGGAGGTCGTAGGTGTAGCGGGTGGTGCGGTTGTTGACTGTCTCGGAAAGGAGTTGTCCTGCCGCATCATGGTGGAGGTGCAGTACTGCGTCGGGGCTATTGGCCGAGGTCAGGCGGCCTGCGGCGTCATAGGTGTAGGTGGTGACGGCGCCAGCCGCGTCCTTGACGACGGTGCGGCCCATGGGGTCGCGTTCGTAGCGAATGGTCTGCTCGGCAGCGGTGGTGCGGGCCGTGAGCCGACCTGCGGCGTCATGGACGTAGGCGAGGCTGCGACCGTCGAAGTCCGTCTCGCCGACCAGGGAGCCCGCGGGGTCGAAGTGATAGGTCCAGGTGGCGCCCAGTGGATTGGCGACCTGGGTGAGACGGCGTTCTGTGTCATGGGTGAAGGTGTAGCGCAAACCGTCGGGACCGGTGCGGGCCGAGAGCAGGTCGAAGTGGGTGTACTCGAAGCGGGATATGCGACCGAGCCCATCGGTGTGCGTGATGCAGTTGCCTTCGGCGTCGTACTCCCATGACTCGCTGGTTCCGTCCGGGAGGGTGTGGGAGGTGATCTTCCCTTCCACTGTCCAGGCCAGTTGGGTTTTGGCTCCCAGCGGGTCGGTGATGGTGACCGGCCGGCCGAACGCGTCGCGTTCGTAGCTGATACGGGCGCCGAGCGGGTCAGTGACTTTGATCGGGAGCCCTGCCGTGTCGGTGCGTACCCGCAGAGTGTTGCCCAAGGCGTCGGTGACACCGGAGAGATGGCCGGCCGAGGTGAAGGTGTAGTGAGTGGTACCCCCAGTCGGATCGGTCAGAGCGATGCGGTTACCGCGTTCGTCGTAGGCGTGGAGCCACTGGCCGCCGTCGGCCTCGCTGATAGCCGTTGGCAGGCCGAGTTCGTTGTATTCCGCGCGTACCTCGTGGTGGTCCGGAAGCTGGACGGAGGTGACGCGGCCCTGCTCGTCGTAGGTGTATCGGGTGGTGTGGCCGAGGGGATCGGTCACCGCCGTGAGCCGGTGCTCGCTGTCCCATTCCTGGAGTGTGGTATTCCCGAGCGGGTCGGTCTCCCGGGTCAGGCGCAGTGCCTCGTTGTGTTCGTAACGGCTGATGTGCCCCAGCGAGTTGGTGGCCGTGGTGACGCGCGCCGCGTTGTCGTAATCGAGGGTGCCGGAAAGGAAACCGTCGCTGCCCGCGGTGCGAATGACCCGCCCGTGCTCGTCATAGGAGTAGGCGTAGGAGGTGTCGTTGCGGTCGGTCCACGAGGTGATGCGGCCTGCGGCATCGTAGGTGTACCGCATGGGCAGAGCGGAGGAGTTGGTGACCTCGGTGAGGTGTCCGTCGTCGTTGTAGCCGTAGGAGATGAGGACCGTGCCGTCGGCGTCGGGGAGTTTGGGGTCGAGCAGGCGCAGGCCGCTGATGCGGGGCAGGTCGCGGTGGTGGTCGATGGCGACGCGGTAGCCGCCGGAGTGGGCGACCTCCACCGGAGTGCCGTCGGACGTGTAGCGGAGGGTGATGCGCTGGCCGTTGCGGTCCACGATGGCCTGCAGGGGCAGGTCGACCGCCTGACCGTCGTCAATGGGACACGGGGAGTGGAAGACGTACGAGTGCCCGGTGTCCGGGTCAGTCAGGCGCAGGGCACCGTCGACTTCCGTGTCCCAGGTCAGAGGTATTCGAGGGCCGAGTTCGGCGTAGACAGGATCGTTTCTGCCGACGGTCGGGAGCGGATAGACCAGCCGTGCGCCGTCGGGTGCGGCGTAGGTGATCGCGTCATCGTCGATCTGGAGGCGCTGATCCAGGGTGGAAGCCCAGGAAGGGCCGAACCATCCGCCCCACCGATACGACGACACATGCGTCCGCGTCAGCATCAGGGGCAGCGATCCGAGTATTTCGACGTCAGTCTGGGGCAGCAGCATGTCGCCGGTCGCCACGTCGATCGGGTCGAACTTGCACTTCTTGAGCACAGCTCGGATGGAGGCGGGCAGCTTCTCCATTTCTGAGGGGCGCAGCTTGAGGCGAGACAGGCCGGAGCCGTCGAGCCCCAATGTCTTGCCGAGTTTGGCGAGCTCGCTGGGCTTGAGTTTGCCCAGGCCCTTGCCGAGGACCTTGCCCAGACCGCCCGCACCGACTCCGAAAGCGGCCCCCAGGGCCAGGGTCTCTGCCAGTTTCTCCGGATCCTTGAACGTCCCCGGATCCTGCAACAGCGCATCGAAGGCCGAGAACTTCATACCTTCGCCAGCGAGCTTGCCGGCCTTCGCGATCGTCTTGATCTCCCCGAGAGCCTTCAGCGCCCGCTCCAGGCCGCGGATCGCCTCCATGACGGTGCGGATGACCGAGGCCATGCGGGTCCCGGACTTCTCGATCCGGGCGATCAGCGCCACTACCTTCGCGGCCCGTGCACCAGCAGCGAGGCTGCCGGCGATCGCGGAGAGGCCGCCGGTCAGCACGGACAGGGCCAGGCCCGCGATCTCGAACTCGACGATTTCCGCGAGGATCACGCCGATCTCGGAAAGGAGTTCGTGGGCTTCATCAGCGAAGTCGTCCAGTGCCTTGGCACCGTCGCGCAGCGAGTCAGCCATGTCGGTGGCCTGCGTTCGGCTGGCCTCGGCCCGCTTGTGGAGTGCCTTGGCGGCCTGGCCCTCCCACTCCAGATCATTGAGCGCCGACTTGGCGTCGTGCGCGGCGGCGTCGAGGCCCTTGGCCAGGGCCCGCCACTGCTTGGCGATCTCGCGGATGCCATCGGGGTCGACGGCGGGGTCAGTGATGCCGAGGAACTCCAGGCCGCTGGCGAGGGTGTCACCGAAGGCGTGGTTGGCCTTGTTGATCCAGTGCAGCGGGTTGAGGTCTTCGGCGTCGATGTCGATGTCGCCGGGGATGATATCGAAGCCCCTGTACGGCTCAGCCCTTCTTGGCGCGGGCCGCTGCACTCAGCAGAACGTCCAGCAGGTCGAAGGCATCGGAGACATCCCCCATGAACTTCGCCTCGGCCTCCCACTCCTTGTGCAGGTTCTTGGTGAGTTTGGCGATGGTGTCCATGCCGTCCTGGATGTCGTCCTTGGCGCTCATCAGCGAGCCCAGCACCCCGAAGGCGGAGAGGTCGTGCGAGGCCGCCTTGAAGTCGTGCAGCGGTTTGCGGGTGTGGTGATCCACCTTGCCCAGCGCGGATGCCGCTTTGTGCAGGGCTTCCGCATCCTTCTTCAAGTCCGACATGCTGCCCGCCCCCGTGGGTTGAGATGGTTCTGCCCGTGGTGTGCTGACCGGCCGACGGCCTCGGTCAGCGGTTGATGGACTGGATCTCCTGGACGTTCACGTCCTGAGTGGTCTCGAAGGTGCCGTCCGGCAGATCGCCCTTCGCGCCACCCGTGCCGTTCCAGGAGACCTTCCAAGTGACGGACGCCTTGAACTGGTACGGGCCAGTCCCCGACGTGGACCTGAGGTAGGCCATCCCGCACGGCGGCTCTTGGTCCGTCTTCCCCTTCGCATACGGCTCGCCGATGCTGCCGTCCGCGTTGATCGGGCAGTCACCGGATGCCGGGAAGACCTTGGCTTCCTCGGTACCTGGCTCGATGTGGAGGCCGACAGGTTCGGCGGTGGTCGTCGCCGTCATGTCCAGGGCTGGCAGGCTGGCGGTGACGGACACGGGCTTGAACGTGGCCTTGTCGAGCCACAACCAGGTGTTGAGATTCACTTTCTGCGCGCCCTGGGGCTTCATGGTCACAGAGGTGTCAGGCACCCGGATTTTTTCATAGGCGAGCCCGGCGAGAATCTCGGGCGAAATGGCGTGCTCAACCTTGGGGTCATCGCCCTTCTTGACCCACCACGGGTCGCGGAACATGCACTCCCAGGCGGCGGTTTCATCCATCCGATCGCGGTTGATGAAGTGGCCCCACCAGTAGCCATCATCCTTGTCCTTCATATGGAAGTCTGCGTCGGGCTTCCCTTTCCCGAACTGCTTTTTCTCTTCCTTCACCCACTCCGCCTGGTCACCTCCGACGGACCAACTGTCTTTCATGTACGCCTTGTACTGGCCGGGTGTGTACTTCGGCGCAAACCAACAGGGCGGCGGCGTCCAGTCACCCACAGGCTGGATGGCGCCGACACTCCCGCCCGATCCGTTCCTGGAAAGGTTGTAGGTGATCTTGGCCCCGATCTCCTGCCCTTCCTTCTCTCCGGCTGGCTGACCTCCCTGAGAGCCCGGCTTCACGCCACCTCCTGGAGCACGCCCTTCAGCGAAGGCAACCGGCAAGCCCGAGACAAGCACGGTGGTCAGCACGCCGATGACCAGGCCGCACTTCGCGGTTCTCGTCAACGGCACTGCTGAGCCCCCCTCTTCGACATCATCTGCTCGGCCTGCCAGACACCCTTCGAGTCCTTCTCAAGGTGCAGGTTGTAGAACACGTACGCGTCGCTGCTCGACGAAACGCCATCAGAGCGCTTACCGGTCTTCCGGTCCTTGTTATATGCCTTGGTTTCATCGCCGCAATAAGTGAGCCCCGCAGATCCATCCTTGAGGAACGTCACCTCGCGGTTGTAATAGCGCACCGTTCCGCTGACGGACTGTCCAGCGTCTACAAACTGCTGCACCCAATCCACGCTGACCTTCAAGGCGTCACTCTTGGCGTAGAACCTCAAGGCCGAGGACTTCGGGTTCCCGCGGATGATGGCGTCATCCGTGGCTCGAATGAATTCCCGGTTGTCATTGAGCACGGACGCTTCCTTCGCGTCATCAGACTCTTCGAAGACGAGCTTGTCGTCCTTCGGGAGCTTGATCTCCGGCCGGTCAATCCCGTCCGCCGTCGCGGACGACGGCGATGCCGACTTCTTCGAGCCGGTGTCCGCCCCGGCGATCTTGTCGTTGCCCTTGTTGTCGTCCGAGCCGCCACAGGCGCTCAGCAACAGGGCGGCGGAGGCCGCGAGCGCGGCCGCCACGAGCCGGGTCGTGCGGTTCACAGTTGTCTCCGGTGAGGTGAGGGTTAGCTTGAGCGAAGCAACGCTATCCGTGACCGACAGGTGACGATGAGAGCGGGTCGGGCTTTGGCTGAGACGTACCGGGCATACCTACCGATGGCGGCCGCTTTCGCCTGCATATGGCTTCGCTGCCCGGCTGGGAAACACCCTGATCCGAACGAAACGGCTCAGCTAGGACTTCGACGGCGGCTTGGCCCCTGAGTCTGGCGCTGCCTCGGGGTTTGTGGCCAACGCTACGCAACCCGCCGCCGCGGCGTGGTCGCGGTCTGCCTCCGCCATCTCCTCCGTGCCGGTGGCCGGATCCGACTCCAGGTCCCGGATCCGGTCGTGCAAGGCCAGCGCCGCCCTCGCCCCCTTGAGCTGGTCGGTCGCCGTGCTGATCTGTCGATCGATGCTCTCCACGAGCAGGGCGGCAATCCGGGCCGGGTCGACCTGGTCTCCGTAGCGGCCGCGCAGCGACGGCAGGACGATGGTCCCAGCCCGCTGGACCATCCCCTCGGCGAAGCCCTCCTCGTGCTCCAGCAGGGAGCACATCCGCTCAAGGGCCTGGTCCACCGCGACGTTCGTGGGGGCGAGAAAGAGAACCTTGAGTCCTTGGCGGAAACTGCCCTCGACGATGTGACCGACGACGTCCGTCTTCCCGGTGCCAGGCGGTCCCCATAGGAACAGGACCTCACTGGCGAGGGCCTGTGCGACAGCGTCGCGCTGACGTGGGTTCAGCTGGAGCCCTGCCCAGTTCGCCACCCACTGCCCCGGGTTCTCGGCACGGCCGGTGCGCGGGTTACCGCGGCCAACCAGCCAGCCCGCGTGGTCCGCGTCGACGGGGCTGTCCTGACCGCCGACCGTCTCCAGGCGCTCGGCCAGCGCGGCCCAGTTCGCGGAGTCGTCCTTGCGGATCTGGATGTTCACGGGCGCCGCCCCCAGATCGGCCTTCGTCACGAGCCGTACGGTCCCGTCCGGAGCGCGAGACGCCTCGGCCGGGTCCCACGCCTTCCGGGAACGTGACGGCCGGGCGAGGACAGAAGCACCGTCCAGGCTGTCGTGCCAGGTGCGGCACTCGAAGAGATACTCGCGTGTCCCCCCGTATTGTGAGAGAAGCCGCCCCTTGGAAAGTGCGACCTTCATGGCGCCCTCGGCGTCGTTCCGGAGTTCGGCGAGGATCTCGGCGTGCACCGCCGTCAGGAGTTCCTCGACGGGATAAGGCCGCCCCGCCCCGGTCATGTGCACCGCTCCCCCAACATCGCCCCACAGGTCCGAAGACCGTACGTGAGTCTGCCGCTGTCGAACGGTGCACTCGACGGCTATGGCCAGTCACTGACCTGTCGCTGGCCGGAATCATTCGCGATCAGCCATTGCCGGTGGCGACGTCGGCAACCCTAGGCGAGGGCGAGCCCGAGGTTGGCGCCGGCTCCACCTGGAGATGGCAGCTCAGGTACTGCTCGCGTCGTTCGGGCAAGCGAAGGCGCTCGTGCTCGCACGGTTCGTGCCGGTGGTGCGCACGGTGCTCAATCCTCTCGCGAGCGCACTGGGGCCGGGCCCCGGCGCGGGCGTTCATCGTGTGACAGATCGCCGGCGGTGTCGTGTGGAGCGTCGGTCTGCCCCTTGGCCGCTACGCGCTGGGCTCCTCGATCCCGAATGTGGTCTCACTGGCCGCCGTGACTCCGGCGACGGTCAAGAGAATGGCGACAGCTGGAGCTCCTCCGACTGGCCATCGTCCTAACCTCTGATCCGGCTCAAGCTGTGCATGGCCTGACTCCGGGCGAGCCATGCTGCCGAGCATGAGCCCCACCAACACTGCCCTCGTATCTGCTGGCCTTGCCGTCATCAGTGCGTGCATCGCCGCGTACACCACCCGCGGCAACAGCGCCCGCGCCGGCTTCGAACTCGCCCGCTCCCTCTTCGGCAACCTCACCTCAGCCGACACCGCGAAGTCCCGCGGCATCCTGGAGCGCTACAGGCGTGGGACCGGGCCCACTGACGAAACCTCCGACATAGTCCTCGACCACTACTTCAACCTGCTCTGGCAATTTGAACAGATCCACGCCGGGCGCCAATCCCTCAAAAAGCAATGTCGCATCAACGGCACCCGCCCCGCCGTCCGCTATCTCGACGCCATGACCATCTGGCACATCAGCGAATGGGCACACCGCTGGCTGGAGATCCGAACGCGGCTCGAGGCCGACCGAGGTGAATCCATCGACGACGAGCACTCGCTCGACACCTTCAACCAACTCCTCGCATCCATACACCCCAAGCACTGGCGACTGCCCAGCCTCGAAGCCGTAGTCAACGCGCAACGCCCCCGGGCGCGAAGAACGCGAACAGAGGGAACGGCGAGAATGGGAACGACAATCGCGCCGACAGCCGGATACAACACTGCTGCCCAACAGGACGGGAACGCCATAGCCTCGGGATCCCCGCCTCCTGCGATGCGGCAAGAGGGCGAGCAGGGCCCGCACCGCTTCCGCGGACTCCAGACGCTGCACCAGCGCGCTCACTCGAATCCCGAGTGGCGACCTACGTCCTCCGTGCTCCAACGGGCAGGGTCCCGGTGCGGGCACACCCAAGGTCCTGCGCGACTTTGCCTACCGCGGCCTGCCCTACCTCGTCGGCAGGACGCCACGGCGGCCGCAGACAGCACCACCTGTCACGACCACAGGACGGTAATACCGAGGCGTTGCGCCAGCACCGCTCCTCAGATCAGATCGAGTAACGCAACGCACACCACACGGTGTACCCGCCCAAGCCTCGAAAGCAGGTCGAACGAGCTCACCGGAACTACAAAATGGCAGTTCAGAGGCCCTTCGCCGCTGGCTCTAGAACAGCGACACACTCAACATGCGAGGTCATCGGAAAAAGATCAAACGCCCGCAACGACCGCACCCGATACCCCCCGTCCCGGAAGTACGCCAAGTCCCGAGCCAACGCCGCCGGATCGCAAGCCACGTATGCGATCCGCCGCGCGCCCAGGCTCGCCAGGTGGCGGACCGTCTGCTTGCCCGCGCCCGCGCGCGGGGGGTCCAGGACGATGAGGTCCGCTTCGGTGATGCCCGTGCGCGGGAGGACCGATTCGACCTTGCCCTGTTCGATGCGGACGCGGTCGAACCCCGCGAGGTTGTGGCGGGCGTCCTCCACCGCTCGCTTGCCGGACTCGATGCCGAGGACCGCGCCCTTCTCGCCGACGCGGTCGGCCAGTGCGCCCGCGAACAGGCCGACGCCGCAGTAGAGGTCCAGGGCCGTGTCGCCCTTGCGGGGCAGCAGGCCCTGCATGACGGCGAGCATCAGCGTCTCCGCCGCCTTCGGGTGGACCTGCCAGAAGCCGCCGCTGCCGACGCGGTACGTGCGGCCGTCGGCCCGCTCGCGGACGAAGGGGCGGCCGTGGACGCGGTGGATGCCGCCGTCATGCTCCTCGACGCGCATCACGGACACCGGCTTGTCCAGTTCCACGATGGGCAGGCGCGCGCCCGGCTTCGGGGCGAGGATCACCTGGCGGTCCTGGGAGCCGGTCGCCGCGATCGCCTCGACCGACGCCATGCCGGACCAGTCGCGCTGTTCGATGCCGAGCTCGGAGACGCCGTCGGCGGCGATCATGCAGTGTTCGATCGGCTCGACCTCGTGCGAGCGGTGGCGGCGCAGGCCCGCGTTGCCGTCCTCGTCCACCGCGTACTGCACGCGCGTACGCCACGACGGGACCTCGCCCGGCGACACCTTGTCGCCCTCGGCCGGCATGACCGTGCCGTCCCAGCCGGCCTCCTCGGGGGTCAGGCCCGCTAGTCGCTTGAGCTGTTCGGTGATGACCTCGCCCTTGAGGCGGCGCTGCGCGCCCGGCTTGGCGTGCTGCCAGTCGCAGCCGCCGCAGCGGCCGGGGCCCGCGTAGGGGCAGGGGGCCTCGACGCGGTCCTTGGACGGGTCGAGGATCGTCACCGCGTCCGCCCGGAGGAAGCGCGCACCCTCCTCGCCCTCGGTCACGCGTGCGATGACCTTCTCGCCGGGCAGCGTGTGCCGTACGAAGAGCACCTGGCCCTCGGCGGTACGGGCGATGCAGTGGCCGCCGTGCGCGACGGGGCCGACCTCGACCTCGTACTCGTGGCCGACCAGCGACGTGTCCGACGGTGACGTCGACGTGTCCACCGGTGACGTCGACGTGTCCGCCTGCGCGTTCCCCGCCTGCGGATTCTTCGGTTCTGCCTGCATGGCGGGGTGACTCCACAACGTAAAAAGGGGAACAGCCGGACAACAGCCCACCAGTCTACGTGGGTGTTGTCCGGCTGTTCACCACAGACAGGCCGGGAGGCGGCGTCAAGCCTTCTTGCTCGGCTCCTTCTTGCCCGGTTCCTTCTCCTTCGGTTCCTTCTCCCTCGTACGCCTCGGCTTCTCCACCGGCCCCCGCCGCACCGCACCCGGCGCGTTCCACTCCTGGCGCTTGCGGGCCCGCTTCTTCGCGGCCTCGGAGGAGTCCAGCTGGTAGGGGACGGACGTCACCATCACGCCCGGGGTGAAGAGCAGGCGGCCCTTGAGGCGCAGCGCGCTCTGGTTGTGCAGCAGGTGCTCGTACCAGTGGCCGACCACGTACTCGGGGATGATCACGCTGACCACGTCGCGCGGGCTCTCCCGGCGCAGGTTCTTCACGTACTCGATGATCGGCCGGGTGATCTCGCGGTAGGGCGAGTCGAGGACCTTCAGCGGCACGGTGATGCCGCGCCGCTCCCACTCGTCCTTGAGCGCCTTGGTCTCGGCCGGGTCGACGTTGATGCTGAGCGCTTCAAGGGTGTGCGAGCGCATCAGCTTCGCGTACGACAGGGCGCGCAGCGTCGGGCGGTGGATCTTGGAGACCAGGACGATCGAGTGGACGCGGGAGGGGCGCATGTGGTCGTCGGACGGGGTGTCCGGGGCGGCGATCTCCTCGGCCACGCGGTCGTAGTGGCGGCGGATCGCCGTCATCGTCGCGTAGAAGATGCACATGCCGAGCAGCGCGACCCAGGCGCCGTGCGTGAACTTGGTGACGAGTACGACGACCAGCACGAGGCCCGTGAAGAAGGCGCCGAAGGTGTTGATCGCGCGGGAGCGGATCATGCGGCGGCGCTTGTTCGGGTCCTTCTCGCCGGCCAGGTGGCGGTTCCAGTGCCGGACCATGCCGATCTGGCTGAGCGTGAAGGAGACGAAGACACCGACGATGTAGAGCTGGATCAGACGGGTCGAGTCCGCGCCGTAGACGACGACCAGCAGGGCGGCCGCGCCCGCGAGCAGCACGATGCCGTTGGAGAACGCGAGGCGGTCGCCGCGGGTGTGCAGCTGGCGCGGCAGATAGCGGTCCTGGGCGAGGATCGAGCCGAGCAGCGGGAAGCCGTTGTACGCGGTGTTGGCCGCGAGGAAGAGGACCAGCGCGGTGGCCGCGGCCAGGATCATGAAGAGGAAGCTGCCGTGGCCGAAGACGGCCTCGGCGACCTGGGAGATCACCGGGTTCTGGACGTAGTCCGAGCCGACCGGGACGCCGTTGTGGAAGAGGTCCTTGCCCGGGTACTCCGCCATCCGGACCTTGGTCACCATGGCGAGCGCGATGATGCCGCAGAACATGGTGACGGCCAGGCCGCCCATGAGCGCGAGCGTCGTCGCGGCGTTCTTGGACTTCGGCTTGCGGAACGCCGGGACGCCGTTGCTGATCGCCTCGACGCCGGTGAGCGCGGCACAGCCGGAGGAGAAGGCCCGCAGGAGCAGGAAGACGAGCGCGAAACCGGCGAGGCCCTGGTGCTCGGGCTTGATCACGTAGTCGGCGGTGGGCGCCTTCATGGTGTCGTCCAGGACGATGCCCCGGAAGGCACCCCACGCGATCATGATGAAGACGCCGGCCACGAAGACGTACGTCGGAATCGCGAAGAGCTTCCCGGACTCCTTCACGCCGCGCAGGTTCATCAGCGTGAGGAGGACGATGACGGCGACCGCGCACAGGACCTTGTGCTCGACCACGAAGGGGACCGCCGAGCCGAGGTTCTCGATGCCCGAGGAGATCGACACGGCCACGGTCAGGACGTAGTCGACGAGCAGGGCACTCGCGACGGTGAGCCCCGCCTTGGGGCCGAGGTTGGTGGTGGCGACCTCGTAGTCGCCACCACCGCTCGGATAGGCGTGCACGTTCTGTCTGTACGACGCGACCACGGTGAACATCAGCACCACGACCGCGACGGCGATCCACGGGCTGAAGTGGTACGCCGACACACCCGCGATGGAGAGGACGAGAAGGACCTCTCCCGGCGCGTATGCCACGGAGGAGAGCGGGTCGGACGCGAAGACGGGGAGTGCGATGCGCTTCGGCAGGAGCGTTTCTCCGAGCCGGTCACTGCGCAGTGCGCGCCCGATGAGGATCCGTTTGGGCACGTCGGTCAGTTTGGACACGCAGAGGATCGTAAGCGTTCGGCAGGACGCCCGCCCACCCACACCCCCCATCTGCTCCGGATCCGCCCCGGTTATCCGTGCTGTGCGACCCTGCGCCGCTCGGAATCCCGGTCGAAGGAGCCCTGGCAGGAGTCCGCGGCCCGCGCCTCCGCGCGGCGGATCGACTTGGACGGCCACCAGGTGGCGCGGCCCAGCAGGAGCAGCGCCGCCGGCAGGATCATGACGCGGATCACGAACGCGTCGAGCAGGACGGCCGCCGCGAGGACGAAGCCCATCTGCTTCATCTCCAGGATGTGCAGCATCACGAAGCTCGCGAAGACGGTGACCATGACGATCGCCGCGCTGGTGACGATCTTGGCGGAGGACGCGATGCCGTCGAGGACCGCCTGCCGGGTGGGTACGCCGTTCAGGGCGGCCTCGCGGATCCGGCTGACCACGAAGACCTGGTAGTCCATCGAGAGCCCGAAGAGGATCACGAAGAGGAAGAGCGGTACGCGCGAGGAGATCCCGCCGAGCGAGACGAAGGAGAGCAGCTCCTCGGCCCACTCGCCCTGGAAGACGAGGACGAGCAGTCCGAGCGCGGAGCCGACGGACAGCAGATTGAGGACGACGCCGAGCAGTCCGAGGACGACGGAGCGGAAGGCGTAGACCGTCATGGCGAAGGTCATCAGGAGCAGGAAGCCGAGGACGAGCGGCAGCTTCTGGTTCTGGTGCTGTACGTAGTCGACGCCTCGCGGCACTTCGCCGGTGACGGCCGTCTCGACGCCGGGCAGCTTGCCGACGGTCGCGGGCAGGTAGTCGTCGCGCAGGTGGGCGAGTGAGTCCTCGGCCTTCTCCGAGTACGTCGGGTGCGGGGCGTTCAGCTCCAGGGTCGTGGTCCTGCGGTCCTCGGAGGAGCGCAGGAGCGGAGCACCGGAGCGGTGGCCGGAGAAGAGCGGGTCCGCCTGCGCCTCCCGGTCCAGTGCCGTCAGCGCCTCCCGTACATCGGCGGCCTGCGCGGCCTCGGCGCGCACCACGACGAGGTGGCGGACGCGCTGCTCCGGGAAGGCGTCGAGCAGCCTGTCGTACCCCTGCATCGCGGGGATGTCACGCGAGAAGCTGTCCCGCGCCGGATTCTTGAGGTTCATGTTCAGCGCGGGCAGGGCGAGTCCCAGCATGACCAGGACCGACAGGCACAGGGTGAGCGCGGGGCGCTTGCGGGCGGGTGCGAGCAGGGCGTTCCAGACGCGGCCGGGCTTCTTCTCGCCGTGGGCGTACGTCCGTACCGGCTTGCCCTTCGCGAGGCGCTTGGCTTGCCGGCGTTCCGTGCGCCGCCCGAGCTTGACCAGCAGCGCCGGCAGCACCGTCACCGAGCTGACCACGGCCGCGGCGACGACCAGGATGGTTCCGGTGGCGAGCGAGTCGAAGATGACGTCACCGGCGAGGTAGAGCGCGGTGGTGGAGACGATCACGGCGAGCCCGGAGACGACGATCGCGCGCCCGGCCGTCGCGGCGGCGGCCTCGACGAGCGCCTCCGAACTGAGGCGGCCGCCCGCCCGCGCCCGTTCCTCGCGCTCCCGCTTGAGGTAGAAGAGCGTGTAGTCGACGCCGACGGCCATGCCGATGAGCAGGATCATGCTCATCCCGACGCCGGTGTCGGGCAGCAGGTGCGAGGCCAGCATCGCCAGGCCCATGGTCGCCATGATCGAGGTGATCGCGAGCAGCAGCGGCACGCCGACCATGACGACCGAGCCGAAGACCACGGCCAGCGTGACCAGGGTGATCGGCAGTGTGATCGCCTCGGAGAACTTCAGGTCCTTGTTGCGCTGGTCGTCGACGCCCTTGCTCACGGAGGCGTCGCCGGTCTCCTCGATCACCAGGCCGGGGTGGGCCTTCGCGGCCTCCTCGGTCTGGGCCCGGAGCGCGGGGACCCTCTTCTGGTCGTCCTGCTCGGAGCCGTTCAGCTCCACCGGCACCCGCACGACGCGTCCATCGGCGGAACGCACCGGGGCCGCGACCGAGGCGACCTCGGGCAGGGCCTTCATCCGGGCGGTGATGTCCTTGACCGCGGCGTCGGCCGCCGCCCTGTCCAGCGGGCCCGACGCGGCCCGGATCAGCACCTGTTCCGTGGACCGCAGCTGGACGCCGCCCTCGGTCGCCAGGGCCTCCGCCCGGCCCGCCTCGCCGACGCGGAAGTCCGCGCTGGTGGCGCTGTTCATGCCGGCGGCGATCCCGCCCCCGAGGCACAGCGCCACGAAGACCAGCCAGCCGATGACCGCCCGCCATGGGTGCAGCGCGCTCCATCGTGCCGCGCGCACCGTGACCGATCGCCCGCTCCTGCTTTTCCCGCCCCTGGTCATGTCCGTCCACCCCTTCGTCCTTCATGTGTAAGTGGAGACTGACAGGTGAAGGTTCAAGCCGTCAACCGTAAGAGTTGGTGTAACGGGCGGGGTCCGTGCGGGGTTTGACAGCCGTTCCCGTCATGCGTAAGCCTTGGCTGACAGGTATCGGTATCGGCACCAGCGCGAAGGCGGACCATGGACAGCGAGGAGCTCCTGGCTTTTCTCGCGGCGGTCGGCCACGCCCAGCGCATCCGGATCATCGGCGAGCTCTCGTCCGGCCAGCTGTACGTCAGCGAACTGGCCCGGCGACTCGGGGTGTCCCGCCCCCTGCTCTACATGCACCTCGAACGCATGGAGAAGGCAGGCCTCGTCGTCGGCCGCCTGGAACTCTCCGACGACGGCAAGGCGCTCAAGTACTTCGAACTCGCACCGTTCGACGTGCGGTTGAACGTGGATACGATCACCGCGGCCGTCCGCGAGGGTCAGACGGGCGACGACGAACAGCACTCAGCAAAGGGGACGCCCTAATGGACGATGTGATCATCCCGGTCGCATTTTTCCTGATACTCGCCGGCGCGATCGTCGCCGTCGCCTACTTCCAGACCCAGCGCAACCGCGAGCGCGACCGGCAGTACGCCGAGGCCATGCACGAGTACCGCGCAGCGGTCGAACGCGCCAGGTCGGAGCAGGAGGCGACCCGCCTGCAGCTCGTCGAACTCGGCCACCGGCTGCAGAATGTCGAAGGTCTGCTGCGCAGCGTGGACTGAAGCCGGGGCCGACCCTTCCGGCGGGTGCACGGGGGTGCCCCGCGCGGACCGCGCGTGTGTAGCTTGGGCTCCGGTCTGAGACGCTTTTACCGTTCAGCCTGTTCAGCCTGAGCACAGAGTATTGACACAGCCGGAAGGACGGTCGTGCACATCGTCATCATGGGCTGCGGGAGAGTCGGTTCCGCTCTCGCGCAGACCCTGGAACAACAGGGGCACACGGTCGCCGTGGTCGACCAGGACCCCACGGCCTTCCGCCGTCTGGGCTCCGGATTCGGCGGCCGCCGCGTCACCGGTGTCGGCTTCGACCAGGACACCCTGCGCGAGGCCGGCATCGAGGAGGCGGGCGCCTTCGCCGCCGTCAGCAGCGGCGACAACTCGAACATCATCGCCGCACGGGTCGCCCGCGAGATGTTCGGCATCGAGAACGTCGCGGCCCGCATCTACGACCCGCGCCGCGCCGAGGTCTACCAGCGCCTCGGCATCCCCACGGTCGCCACGGTCCGCTGGACAGCCGACCAGATGCTGCGCCGCCTGCTCCCCTCGGGTGCCGAGCCGCTGTGGCGCGACCCCACCGGCGGCGTACAGCTCGCCGAGGTGCACGCGTCCGAGGCCTGGATCGGGCACAAGATCAGTCAGCTCCAGGAGGAGACCGGCGTACGTGTGGCCTTCCTCACCCGGCTGGGCGAGGCGGTCCTGCCGACCTCGCAGACGGTTCTGCAGGAGGGCGACCTGGTGCACGTGATGATGCGCACCGATCAGGTCGACAAGGTCGAAGCGGCGTTCGCCGAAGGCCCCGAGGAGGGCGGTCACTGATGAGGGTCGCCATTGCCGGAGCCGGCGCGGTGGGCCGTTCCATCGCCGGTGAGCTCCTGGAGAACGGTCACGAGATCCTTCTCATCGACAAGGCGCCGACCGCCATCTCGGTCGAGCGCGTCCCGCAGGCCGAGTGGCTGCTCGCCGACGCCTGCGAGATCACCTCCCTCGACGAGGCCGCGCTCCAGCGCTGCAACGTCGTGATCGCCGCGACCGGCGACGACAAGGTCAACCTCGTCGTCTCCCTGCTCGCCAAGACGGAGTACGGCGTCCCGCGGGTCGTCGCCCGTGTGAACAACCCCAAGAACGAGTGGCTCTTCAACGAGTCCTGGGGCGTCGACGTCGCCGTCTCCACGCCGCGTCTGATGTCCGCGCTCGTCGAGGAGGCGGTGAGCGTCGGCGACCTCGTGCGGCTGCTGCGCTTCAGCCACGGCGACGCGAACCTCGTCGAGCTGACACTGCCGCCCGAGTCCGCCCTCGCGGGCACGCTGGTCGGCGACGTCCAGTGGCCCGAGGACACCTCGCTGGTGACGATCATCCGCGGCACGCGTGTGCTGGCGCCGACCCCGGACGACTCCCTGGAGGCGGGCGACGAGCTTCTCTTCGTAGCGGCTCAGGCGCGCGAGGAGCAGCTGGAGGATCTGCTGTCGGTGCGGCGGGAAGACCCCGTGAGCTGACGGTTTTCGCGGTACGCAGATGGGGGGCACCCGGTAAGTCACCGGGCGCCCCCCATGCTCTTGTCTGCGGGCTCGTCGTGGCTTGTCGCGCCCACGCGGCGGAGCCGCACATGTCACAGCCCCGCGCCCCCTTACGGGGCGCCCCGCTGGGCCTGCGCCGCGGCCTCGCGCTCCTTCTCCGCCTTCTCGGCGGCCTCCATCTCCGCGAACACGTCGATGGGCGGCGGGGCCTTCGCCAGGAAGAGCCAGGTGAGGTAGACGGCGAGCAGGAACGGCGGGATCTTCAGGGCGACCAGGACCCAGCCGAACTGCGTGGTGTCCGCCCACCAGTACAGCGGGAAGAGGATCGCGCACTTGGCGAGCAGAATGAGGCCCCAGGCCCAGCTGGCCTTCGCGTACGCCTTCTTGCGGCCGGGGTTGCGGGTGCGCCAGGAGAGGTTCTCCTTGAAGACCGGGCCGAGGATCAGGCCGATCAGGGGGACGCCCGCGATGGTCGTGATGATGTAGGCCAGGGCCAGGCCCAGGGTGTAGAGCATGCCCGGCAGGTAGAAGTCCTTGGCGTTGCCGGTCATCATCGCGAAGACCACGCCGAAGGCGACCCCGAAGACGCCGCTGAAGGCGTGCTTGACGGTGTCCTTCATGACCAGGCGGACCACCACGAGCACTAGGGACACCGCGAGGGCCGCGATGGCCGACATGTGCAGGTCCTTGTTGACCGTGAAGATGGTCACGAAGAGCAGGCCGGGAACGACCGTCTCCACCATGCCCCGCACGCCGCCGAAGGCTTCGAAGAGCGCTGCCTCGGTCACGGCCCTGGAATCGGCGGCCTGATCCGCGTTCCCTTGGTCCGTCGGCTTGTCGAGGGACGTCACCGGCTACTCCCGTCCGAGGGGTCTGAGTTCGTATTTGGGGTTGAAGAGCACTCGGCGGCCCCGGCTCATCGAGATCCGGCCCGACGCGATCAGCTTGCGCCCCGGTTCTATCCCCACGATGGAGCGCCTGCCCAGCCACACCACGTCCAGCGCCGCTGAGCCGTCGAACAGCTCGGCCTCCAGCGCGGGGACCCCGGCGCGTGGTCGCAGGGTGACCGTGCGCAAGGTACCAGTAACGGTGACTATCTGGCGGTCCTGACAGTCGCCGATGCGGACGCAGCCCGCGGTCTCGGCGTCTTCACGCAGCTCCTCCGACTCCAGATCCTCCTGGGAGGAGGACAGCCGGTCGAGCATGCGCCGGAAACGGCCTGCCGGCTTTTCGGAACCAGGAACAGCACTCATACAGAAAGCGTACCGGGGGGTGCCGACACTGAGGAGAGGGGTGCGCTCATCTGTGCTTATGCCCGCTCACGGACGAGTTCAACGCTCGAAGCGGTACCCCATCCCCGGCTCCGTGATGAAGTGCCGCGGGTGCGCCGGATCCGCCTCCAGCTTGCGGCGCAGCTGCGCCATGTAGACGCGCAGGTAGTTGGTCTCCGTGCCGTAGGAGGGGCCCCACACCTCCTGGAGCAGCTGTTTCTGGCTGACCAGGCGGCCGGTGTTGCGTACGAGCACCTCCAGGAGGTGCCACTCGGTGGGAGTGAGGCGTACGTCGCGGCCGTGGCGGTTGACCTTCTTCGCGGCGAGGTCGACGGAGAAGTCCTCCGTGTCGACCATGACGTCGTCCTCGCCCGCGCCGACGGGCTCGGCCCTGCGGACGGCCGCGCGCAGCCGGGCCAGGAGCTCGTCCATGCCGAACGGCTTGGTCACGTAGTCGTCGGCGCCCGCGTCCAGGGCCTCGACCTTCTCGTCCGAGCTGTGCCGCGCGGACAGGACGAGGATCGGTACGCGCGTCCAGCCGCGCAGGCCCCTGATGACCTCCACGCCGTCCATGTCGGGCAGACCGAGGTCGAGCACGATCACGTCGGGGTGGCGGGCGGCGGCCAGCTGGAGCGCCGTGGCGCCGTCGGGGGCCGCGTCCACCTCGTACTTGCGCGCCTTCAGGTTGATCACGAGGGCGCGTACGATCTGCGGCTCGTCGTCGACCACGAGCACCCGGGTCATGCCGGCCTGCCTTTCTGACTTCTGGTTCGGGGTCACTGGGTGACCTGGGCGGGGACATCGGGGAGACCGGCGAGGCCCGTGGGACCGGGGAGGCCGTCGCGGTCCGGCGGGCGCCCGGCCACCGCCCGCAGGGTGAGGACCATGGTGAGGCCGCCGCCGGGGGTGTCCTCGGCGGCGAGGGTGCCGCCCATGGCCTCGGCGAAGCCCCGGGCGACGGCGAGGCCGAGGCCCACGCCCGCGC
The DNA here is from genome assembly GCF_053591415.1 of Streptomyces sp. NPDC003032. Classification (NCBI taxonomy): domain Bacteria; kingdom Bacillati; phylum Actinomycetota; class Actinomycetes; order Kitasatosporales; family Streptomycetaceae; genus Streptomyces; species Streptomyces sp. NPDC003032. Next base: position 28,379 of record NZ_JBSFTT010000013.1, read on the forward strand.
CGCGCGGAGCGTCACCGTAGCGCTGGAAGGGCGCGAAGATGCGGTCCTTGGCGGTATCGGGGACGCCGGGGCCGCGGTCCACGACGCGGACCTCGACGCGCTCGCCCAGTGCGCTGGCGGAGACCTTGACGGGCTCGCCCTCGGGGGCGTACTTCACGGCGTTCTCGACGATGTTCGCGACCGCCCGCTCCAGCAGGCCCTTGTCGACGGCGACCATCGGCAGCGTCTCGGGGATGTCCAGCTCCGCGCTGCCGTCGGGGACGCCGCCGAGCGCCATGGGGACGACCTCGTCCAGGTCGATCTCGCGGATCAGCGGGGTGACGGTGCCGGTCTGCAGCCGCGACATGTCTAGGAGGTTGCCCACGAGGTGTTCCAGGCGGTCGGCGCCGTCCTCGATGCCCGCGAGGAGTTCGGCCTCGTCCTCCTCGGACCACTCGACGTCGTCGGAGCGCAGCGAGGACACGGCCGCCTTGATGCCCGCCAGAGGCGTACGGAGGTCATGGCTGACGGCGGCGAGCAGCGCGGTGCGGATGCGGTTGCCCTCGGCGAGGGTGCGGGCCTGGTCGGCCTCGGACTTCAGGCGCTGGCGGTCCAGGACGACGGCGGCCTGCGCGGCGAACGCGGCGAGGACGCGGCGGTCGGCGGCGGGCAGGACGCGGCCGGACAGGGCGAGGGCCATGTGGTCGCCGACCGGCACGTCCACGTCGGCGTCCTCGGGGCGGCCCGGCGGGCGGCCGTCGCCGACGCTGCCCGCGCAGGTCCAGGGCTCGTTGTCGCCCGCGCGCTCCAGGAGCACCACTGACTCCATGGCGAAGGTCTCGCGGACCCGCTCCAGGAGTGCTTCGAGGCTCGTCTCGCCGCGCAGCACGCTGCCCGCGAGGAAGGAGAGTATCTCCGACTCGGCGCGCAGCCGGGCGGCCTGGTGGGTGCGGCGGGCGGCGAGGTCCACCACCGAGGCGACGGACACCGCGACGCCCACGAAGACGGCGATCGCGACGATGTTCTTGTTGTTGGAGACCGTCCACAGGTGCAGCGGTGGCGTGAAGTAGTAGTTGAGGAGCAGCGAACCGACGGCCGCCGACGCTAGGGCCGGCAGGAGACCGCCGAGCAGCGCGGAGGCCACCGTCAGCGTCAGGAACAGCAGCATGTCGTTGGCGAGGCCGAGGTCGGCGTCGACGTGGGTGAGCAGCAGGGTCAGGAGGACGGGTCCCGCGGCGCCCACCAGCCAGCCCCAGGTGATCCGGGAGCGGCCCAGGCGCGCGCCGCGGGCGACGGGCAGCCCGCGCCCCTTGGCGACCTCGCCGTGGGTGACGATGTGCACGTCCAGGTCGGGCCCCGAATCGCGGGCGACGGTCGCGCCGACGCCGGGCCCGAAGACGTACTGCCAGGTCTTGCGGCGCGACGAGCCGAGGACGATCTGGGTGGCGTTGACGCCGCGCGCGAAGTCGAGCAGGGCGGCCGGTATGTCGTCGCCTATGACGTGGTGGAAGGTGCCGCCGAGGTCTTCGACCAGGGTGCGCTGGACGGCGAGTTCCTTGGGCGAGGCGGCGGTCAGGCCGTCGCTGCGGGCTATGTAGACGGCGAGGATCTCGCTGCCGGAGCCCTTGGCGGCCATGCGCGACGCGCGCCTGATCAGGGTGCGGCCTTCGGGGCCGCCGGTGAGTCCGACGACGATGCGCTCGCGGGCCTGCCAGGTGGAGCGGATGTTGTGCTCGCCCCGGTACTGCTGGAGGTACTCGTCGACGCGGTCGGCGACCCACAGCAGCGCGAGTTCGCGCAGGGCGGTGAGGTTGCCGGGCCGGAAGTAGTTGGAGAGGGAGGCGTCGATGCGGTCGGGCTTGTAGATGTTGCCGTGTGCCATGCGGCGGCGCAGCGCCTGGGGCGACATGTCGACCAGCTCGATCTGGTCGGCGCGGCGCACCACCTCGTCCGGCACGGTCTCGCGCTGGCGCACGCCGGTGATCGACTCGACGACGTCGCCGAGGGACTCCAGGTGCTGGATGTTGACGGTCGAGACGACGTCGATGCCCGCCGCGAGCAGCTCCTCCACGTCCTGCCAGCGCTTGGCGTTGCGGGAGCCGGGGACGTTGGTGTGGGCCAGTTCGTCGACCAGGGCGACGGCGGGGGCGCGCTCCAGGACGGCGTCGACGTCCATCTCGGTGAAGGCCGTGCCGCGGTACTCCAGGTCCCTGCGGGGCACCTGTTCGAGGCCGTGCAGCATCACCTCGGTGCGCGGCCGGTCGTGGTGCTCCACGAAGCCGACCACGCAGTCGGTGCCGCGCTCGACGCGCCGGTGGGCCTCGGAGAGCATCGCGTACGTCTTGCCGACGCCCGGTGCAGCACCGAGGTAGATCCGAAGCTTGCCGCGTGCCATGGCCCCATTGTCTTCCTGAAACGACTGTGTACGCAGCGGACGACTGTGTACGCAGCGTCGACCCTACGGCCAACAATTCCGGCATTACGGGCGAGGGGGTGTGGGGCCGGTGTCCTTGACATAACCCTGATGCGTGCTGATCTGCCCGTCGCTCAGCTCCAGGACCCGATCGGCGAGAGCGAGGAGCGCCGCGTCGTGCGTGGCCACCAGCGCGGTGACGCCCTCGCTGCGGACGACCGCGCGCAGCAGCTCCATCACGGCGAGCCCGGTCTCCGCGTCGAGTTGTCCGGTGGGTTCGTCGGCGATCAGCAGGGCGGGCCGGTTGGCGAGGGCGCGGGCGATCGCCACGCGCTGCTGCTGTCCTCCGGAGAGTTCGCCGGGCCGCTGCCGGGCGTGGTCCGCGAGGCCGACGAGGGCGAGCAGCAGGGCGACCCGCTCCTCCCGCGCGCGGGGGTCGGTCCTCGTCAGCCGCAGCGGGACGCCGACGTTCTCGGCGGCGGTGAGGATGGGGATGAGCCCGAAGGACTGGAAGACGAAGCCCAGGCGGTCGCGGCGCAGCTCAAGGAGGCCCCTCTCGCCGAGGCCGACGAGCTCCACGCCGTCCACGGTGATCTTCCCCCGGTCGGGGGTGTCGAGCCCGCCGACGAGGTTGAGCAGGGTCGTCTTGCCGGAGCCGGAGCGCCCCTTGAGGGCGAGGAGTTCGCCGCGCGGGACGGTGAGGGAGACACCGCGCAGGGCGTGCACGGCGGCCGCCCCGGTGCCGTACGTCCGGTGCAGATCCTCTACGACGACCATGGCTTCTGGCACCTCGCGAGTATCGTCACCGGCCGCCCGGCCCGGCAAGGCCCGGACGGGCGGCTTCGGTCAGCCGGGGTTGCCCGCGTGCGTCAGGGTCTCCCAGGCGACGAAGAGGTTGTTGGACCCCGCCGGGCGGTTCTGCTCGGTGAGCCGCCGGGTGTTGGTCATGGCATGGCCGAGGCGGCCGGCGAGCGCGTTGTGGCCGACCTCGGTGACGGGGCCGAGCCCGCGGTGGACCGATCCGCCGCAGAGTGAGCCGGGCGGGGCCTCACCCAGCTCGTACTTGGCGTGGAAGCCGAGCCCGTGCCGCAGCCGCTCGCCGACGTCGGTCAAGTAGAGGTCCTGGCCCTGAACGCGGCTGGTCTCGGCGACGTGGGAGATGGCGGAGAGGCCGTACCCGGTGTGGGTGAAGTCGCGGCAGGTCTCCTGGGTGAGTCCGGTGGTGAAGGTGCCCTGCCCCTGCCAGTACTTGACGATCTTCTCGCGGGTGTCGAGGTTCTGGCTCGGCACGGTCCTCGGCAGCGGGCCGTCGGAGGCGAGATAGACGTACGCGGCCGTGCGCGTGCGGAACTTGGCCATCGCCTTGTCGTACGACGCCTTGTCCTCCAGGAAGACGGAGATGCCGATGGCGGCCTCCATCATCGACAGCTCCCAGTTGCCGTTGGAGTTCGAGCCGTTGATGACCTCGGGGAGGTAGACGGTGCGCAGCATCGTGGCGAAGCGTCCGGAGTTCGCCCAGTTCCCGGTGTACGTGTACTTGATGATCTCGGCGGCGCGCGGCCAGCTGGAGCCGGACCAGCCGCTCTGGAGCGGGGCGTTGCTGTTGGTGTGGTCCTTGATGGTGGCCGACCAGGCGTCCATCAGCTCGATGGACTTCCTCGCGTAGCGGTCGTCACGGGTGACGTACCAGGCGAGGGCCGTGGTGTACGCGGCGATCGCGTCCTCGCGCTCGTCGGTGCAGCCGTGGTTGGGGTTGGAGTAGCTGCCGCACTCGACGACCGCGCGGGGCTTCGGGGTGCGTGACAGGGAGGCGTACTTGCTGCCCATCATCTGGTCGTAGGCGGACTTCCAGGGCTGGGCGCCCGCGGTGACCTTCTCGCGGGCGAAGTCCAACTGGCCGCGGGAGACGGCCACTCCGGGGTGGACGAAATCCGTGGGTGCGGCGTCGGCGCTCTTCGCCCCGGGCCCGGCCATGAGCCCGGCGATCAGGGCGGCCAGTACGGGGGTGAGGGCAACCGACATAGGGGCGTCCGGCATGAGAGCATCCGTTCTCGTATGTGAACGTGAAGTACCTTCCTGAACGCGCGCGTTGGGCCGTGACCATAGGTACGGACCTGCCCTCCGTCAAGGTGTGGCGGCAGAACTCCTACTCGGGAGCCTCCCGGCCCTCGGACGCCCCGCCGCCGCCCCCCGCCCCATCCGACCACACCCCCACATGATCCGGCTCCGCCGTCAACCGCACCCGCCCCCGCAACCCGTACCGCTCCACATACTCCCCCGGCAGCTGCAACCGCCCCGCCCGGTCCAGAACCGTGAACTCCTCGCCGTCACCGCCCCGTTCACGGAGCGTCTCCGTAGAGGTACGTCCGTCACGGATGCGTACGGTGCGGCGGACCTGTTCGGAGACGAGCGGGTCGTGCGTGACGACCAGGACGGTCGCGCCGAGTTCCTCGTTGGCGCGGCGCAGGGCCGCGAAGACGTCCTCGCCACTGGCCGTGTCCAGTTCGCCGGTGGGCTCGTCGGCGAGCAGCACGCGCGGGGAGTTGGCGGTGGCGACCGCGACGGCGACGCGCTGCTGTTCACCGCCGGAGAGCTCGGCGGGCCGCCGGTCGCGGCAGTGCGCGACGCCGAGCACGCCGAGCAGTTCGGCGGCCTTCTCCTGGCGCGTACGACGCGGCACGCGCGCGTACTTCATCGGCAGCGCCACGTTCTCCAGTGCGGTCAGGTACGGCAGGAGGTTGCGTCCGGTCTGCTGCCAGACGAAGCCGACGGTGCTCCTGCGGTAGCCGAGGCGCTCGCGGCGCCCCATGGCGAGCAGGTCGTGTCCCGCGACCTTCGCGCGGCCCGCGGTGGGCAGGTCGAGCCCCGACAGGATCGACAGGAGCGTCGACTTGCCCGACCCCGACGCCCCGACCAGGGCCACGCACTCGCCCTCGGCCACGACGAGGTCGAGGCCCTGGAGCGCCTGCACCTCGACCTCTTCGGTGCGGTAGACGCGGACGAGGTTGTCGCAGACGACCAGGCCCTCGTCGCCCGCGGGCCGGCGCCCGGCGCGGGCCCGCGCCTCCAGACCGGCCAGTTCGCTCACGGCGGTCCGGCGGGACGCTTCAGTCATCGGTTCTCCCCAGTCGCAGGACGGCACCGAGCCCTCGGCGGCGCCCGAGCCAGGTCTCCACGGCCACCGCGGCTGCGACCAGAAGACAGAGTCCCGCCCCCAGGGCCGCGGTGAACAGCGCGTCGACGCGACGGTCGGGCGCGGTGGGTCCGCCGGTGAACTCCCGCAGGTCAAGGGCGGGTCCGAGCAGCGCGGGCAGCGTGAGACCGAGCGCGACGCCGCCCGCGACGGCCGCGAGCACCATGGGCAGCAGTTGCAGCAGGTGCAGCGCGGAGGTGGCGCGCCCGCCGAGGCCGAGGGTGCGCAGGTGGGCGGCGGTGTGCCCGCGCGCGGGAGCGGACAGCAGCAGTTCGAGGACGAGGGCGGTCAGCGCGAGGAGCACGGCGAGGGCGGTACAGGCGGTGTACGCCGTGGACACCGCGCCGATCAGCCCGTCGTCCTCGGCCTCGGCCTGCTCCTCGGCACGGATGCGGAGTTCGCCGGTGGCGGCCCCGGGGGCGGCGCGCGGCACGAGGGAGCGCAGCGCCTCGGCGTCCAGGCGCTCGCCGTACAGCAGCAGCACCGACTCCTCGTACTCCGGGACGGCGAAGGTCTTGAGGTCCCTGTTGTCGGCGAGGAGCAGCCGCTGCCGTGCCTCGGTGGCGCCGCGTACGGGCCCCAGCGCCCGGTCGCGCCCCACGTCTTCGGGCAGCGGCCCCACGACCCGCAGCCGCACCTCCTGGCCGTGCCGCGTGAAGGTGAGCAGATCCCCGGCGTGCCCTTCGGAGGCGAGCACCCGGATGTCCGCGCCCCCGCCGCCGCGCGTGAGCCCGGCCCTGGTCAGCGCGCGAGCGGCGGCCGAGTCCCTCGCCGCCTTGCGCAGCTTCACCGCGTCCACGCCGATCAGGCTGGAGATCCCGTACCGCCCCCCGTCCGTACCGCTCACGGGGTCGACCCGCAGCTGCCGCACCGCCACCGTTTCCCGCACCCCACGCGCGCGTGCCAGCCGCTCGGCCATGCCGGGGTCGCGCCCCGCCCCCAGGAAGGAGGCGTCGGCACCCACCTGCCAGGCCGCCGCGGAGCGCCGCCCCTCCGTCAGCGTCCCGGAGACAAGGCCTCCGAAGACGGCACCGGAGAGCGTCACCACGAGGACGAGCAGCGCGAGCCCGCGCGCGGGAGCCTCCTTCGCGGCGCGGGAGAGCGCGACAAGCATCACGATCCCGCGCCCCCGGGCCGACCAGCGCGCCACCAGCCGCACCGGCCAGGGATAGCACCGCACCAGCACGGCGACCGCGGCGAGCCCGAGCAGCACGGGCACGGCGGCGAGCAGCGGATCGGGGCCCGCGGCCCCCTCCGTGCCCCGCGCCCGCAGCGCGACCACGCCGGCCGCGGCGAGCAGCAGCACGACCGCCTCGGCGACCAGCCGCCGCCCGGCCCGCCTCGGCGCCCGGTCGCGCAGCACCGCCCGGTCCCGCACCGCACCCCACGTGAGAGCGGGCAGCAGCAGCCAGCAGAGCACCGCGACAACGAGGCCATGGCGGTACGCGGGTGAACTCCCCGGCACCGCACCGGCGACCACGCAGCCGCCACCGAACCCGAGCGCCACGGCCGGCGCGCTCCACACGGCGCGCCCCAGGGCGACCCCCGACGCCGAGGCCCCCCGCGCACGCAGCAGCCTGTCCGCGTCGAGCCGTCGGCGCACCACCAGCAACGACGTCACGACGACAGCGGCGATTCCCACCCCGAGCAGCGAGGCCGAGGCGAACGAGATCACCACCGTGGCCTGGCGCCACCGTCGCTGGAACTCCTCGAAGACAGCGGGGAGTTCGGTGGCGGTCTCCAGTTCCGTGGCGGGATGGACGCCGATGACGCACAATTTTCCGCCGTACACGCCGAATTGGCAGTAGGCCTCCCGTGCGGCGAGCGGAAAGCGGGCCATGGCCCGCCGAAAGTCCCGCGGTTCCCCCACGAAGCGGGTGGCCGCCGCGGCGTCCGGCTCCAGCCGCATGTTCCAGTGGACGGTCAGCTCGGCGTCCGCCTGGTTCTGCAGGATCTCGACACCGCGAGGCGCGATCAGCGCAGCGGCATCCGGGCCGCTCCCGGCCGCACCGGGCAACGGCCGTACCAACGAGGGCTGCTCGGTCCAGAGCCGCCGCTCACCCTCGGCCCGGAAGACCCCCGCCACGCGCCCCACAGCGCTCACGTTCTGCAACGCCCCGGCCCCCAGCCGCACCCGCTGCCCGACCCGCAGCTTCAGCGCGTCGCGCGTACGGGTGGACACGGCGAGTTCGACGACCTCTCCCCGCTCACGAGGCGCCCGCCCGGCGACGTACGACTCTGGCCCCGGCGCGTCGGAGGCGTACACCAGCGACAACGCGGCGCCCGCGGCCCGCACGGTGGGAAGCCGGACCCGGGTCGAGTCGTGCACGACCGCGCCCCGCAGCGACCGGGGCGTGGCATTCGCGATGACCTGCGCGTACCGGTCGAGATCCCCCCGGAGATCGCTCTTCGCGCCGAGCCGCACCTCCTCCGGGTCGAACCGCGCGCTGTGCACGACCCCGGGCGCGGCTCGCTGCGCCTGCTCCAACCGCGCCCCGAAGGCCTCGCCGCCGAGCCGCTCCAGCACCCCGGGCCCGGCGCCGGCGACCGCAACCACCACACCGACCAACAGCGCAAGCCCTACCCGCGACCACGCGCGCGTCACGGACAACCACGCACGCGTCACTGAGCCACCCCTCGTGGGCGCGCCACCAGGCCCCCTCACCCGCCCTCCCCCGCCCGGAGCACCCGCGCCAGATCCACCCGCCCCAAGACGCGCGCGGCCCCCGTCACCACCCCGCAGATCACCCCCGCGGTCGCCCCGGCCGTCACCCCCACCCGCACCCACGGCACCTGGGTGACCAGCGGCGGAAAGACCGGCTGCCCCAAGGCGTCCACCGTCACCACCGGCATGATCACCGAAGCGAGCGCGACCCCCAGGGCCGTACCCAGTACCGCCGCCACCGCGGCCAGCGCCAACTGCTCCGTCCACAGGTACGCCGCCAGCTGCCCCCGCCGCACCCCGAGCGCCCGCAGCAGCGCGAACTCCCCCTCCCTGGCCCGCGCCGAGACCGCCGTATGCAGGGCGAACGCGATGACGGCGAAGGCGGGTGCGAGCACCAGGCACAGCGTGAGCGCGCCCCTCGCTCCCCGCCGCAGCGGATCGGCCGCCAACTCCGCCCGGACGTGCGGCACGTCCACGGCCTTCCCCAGCCGCGGATCCTCGCGCACCGCGGCCGGCGCGCCGACCGCGTCCGTCCCCCGCACGCCCACCCACCACATGCTCTCCGCCTCGGGCAGTTCCCCGCCCAAGGCCCACTGGGCGGCCATCGCACGGGAGTCGGCGAGCAGCCGCGGCCGGTCGCGCGGTACGCCCGGCACCGCCGCGATCCGGCCCACGATCTCGACCCGCGCACTCCCGCCCGTGCTCCGCCGGACCGTCACGGTGTCCCCGACCCTGACCGCCCCGGAGCCGAGCAGCGCGTCATCGGCGAGGGCGGGCGCGGCCGGCCGCCCCTTTGCCCGGTCCGTGCCGAGCCGCACGCCCCACGTGGGGTGCTTCAGCCGCCCGTCGGGGCCGCGCAGCACCGCGTCGATGAGCTTGCCCCGGCCGGGCCGGTCGCGGCACAGCACGGGCCCGGGCGCCTCCCCCGAAGCACCCGGCCCCCGCTCCCGCTCTGCCCCGGGGCATCCGGCCGCACGCCGATCCGGCGCGTCGACCCGCAGATCACGCCACCGCGCCTGCCGCGCGAGCCCCGGCACGTGGTCGACGGTCAGCCGGTACGTCCGCCGCACCCGCTCGCCGACCATGCTCAGGTCGATCTGCAGGACGCGTACGTCCCGTCCGCGCACCGGCACCTTCAGCGGTACGGTCCGCGTACGTCCTTCCCTGATCACCACGGAACTCGAACGCGTGAGCCCGTCGCCGTCCTCGAAGTAGACGGTGAGCCGCACCGGTACGACCTCACCGCGCCCGCTGGCGGACATCCGCACGCGGAGCGGCAGTTCCCGCACCCGCGAACCCGCCGCCGCGCCCCGCACCGGAAGCCCATGCTCCGGAATGCCCTTGGCGAGCGGCGCCATCAGCTCACGCACAGGCGAGTCCGCGAGATCGCCTCGCAGGGAAGGCACCGGCCCCCGCTCCGTGTTGACGGCGGTGACGGCCACCGCGTCCTGCCCGACGAACCCCTCCGAGGTGATCACGGGCGTGACGGCCTCGGCGCCCGGCAGCGCCTCGTACGCGGCGCGCCGCTCCGCCGGCGCCACGCCGTCACCCGGTACGACGCGCAGGTCGGCGCCGACCTGGAACGCGGCCTGGTCGCGGTCGCCGCGGTCGAGGACGGCCAGCGCCGTACTGCTGAGCGCGGCGACCGCGAGGGCGAGCGTCACCACCAGGGCGGGCCCGGCGTGCCGTGCCGCGCGCCGCCCGATCTGCCAGCCGCCGAGGGGCAGGACGAGCCCCCTGCCGCGCCGGGCGAGCGGATCGATGACACGGGCGAGCAGCGGCAGGAGCCGCAGGGCGAGCAGCGCGGCCGCCACGGTCATCGCGACGGGCGCGAGGATCAGCACCGGGTCGACGCCACTGCCGCCGGTCACGGGCGAGCGGTACTGCCGCAGCTGCAGCCAGCCGAGGACGGCGACCGCCGCCAGCGCCAGATCCACGCCGAAGCGCTGGGCGCCGGCGAACCGCGCGACCCGCGAACGGAGCCGGGCCACCGCCCGCCGGTCCCGCACGGTCCGTGCGGTGGGCAGCAGCACCGCGGCGCCGTGCGCGGCGACGGCGGCCAGAGCCGCGGTCCACGCCGCGCCCGCCGCCGCCGGGCCGGGCACCTCGCCCTCGATGACCCCGGCCGCCGTGAGGCCGCGCAGCAGCGGGCCCACGAGGAACGGCGCGGCCACCCCCGCGGGCACGGCGACACAGGCCCACTGCCCGGCCGTCGACAGGACGAGCCGCCGGGTGCCCGCCCCGCGCGCGGCCAGCAACGCCAGCTCCGGACGCCGGTGCTCCGCGAGCTGCCGCGCGGTGAGCACCAGGGCGGCCACGGCGAGCGCGGCGAGGAGCGTCGCGGGGACGTAGAGCCCGGCGCGGGCCACGGCGATCGGCGTGGTAAGCCGGTCCAGCGCACGGCGCAGCCCCGCCGACACGGCGATGTCGCCCCCGGAACCATCACCCCGCAGAACGGAAAGCGACGCATCGCTGCCCGCGAACCGCTTCACACGCTCCCGGAGCGCCGCGATGTCCCCCAGCCGCAGCCCGCCCGCGCCGGGCACTCCGAGCCACAGCCGCGTCGCGTTCCGGGCGAGCCCGGGGCTGTCCGTGAACGCCTCGCGCGGTACGAGAGCGATCGAGTCGGGCGTCCCGAACGTGCTGCTCAGCGAGGCCCACATGGCCGGCGCGCGCTCCCCGGCGGCGTACAGCCCTACGACCTTCATCGCCACGAGCCGTTCATCCGCGCCGCGCACCCTGATGCCGTCCCCGGGCCGCACGGCCAGCTCCGCGGCGGCGACCTCCGTCAGCGCGACCTCCACCGCCCCGGCACCGGAGCGCGGCCACCGCCCCGCCCGCAGAGCCGCGTGCCGCCCGGCGCCCTCCACGGCGGCGACGGTGACGGTGGCGTCCTGGTGCGGGTGGCCCGCGGCCTCGGTGACGGAGAGTTCGTCGTTGCGGGCCGCGGGCGCCCGCAGCGCCGACCAGGTGTGATGGGGTACGTCGCCGTAGGTGCGGCCGATGGCGGCGCGGACGGCCCCGTCCAACTCCCGTCCGCCCCTCGCCCGGTGGGGCCCGGCGACCTCGACGACGGCCTCCCGGTCCGCGGCGAGCCGCCGCTGTACCCCGCCCTCCACGGCCTTCTCGGAGAGCGCGGCGAGGGCGGCGAGGACGGTGGCCGCGAGCAGCACGGCGAGCCCGGCGGCCCCCAGGACCAACCCGTGATGCCGACTGCCCCGCACCGCGGCGGGCACCCGCCGTCCCCTCACCGCACCGGTCTCCCCCCGAGTGACCGGCACAGTATGGGCGTACGCGAAAGTGGCCCGCAATGGTCCGGACGAACCGGAACCACCGCGGGCCACAAGGCAGTTGAGCCGCCGTCAGGCCATCAGGACACCGAGGGCGTCAGCGCACCTCGGTGATCTCGGGGCCGCGCTGGAGCTGCCCCATGCCGCCCGAGAAGCGCGAGCCTTCCTGCTGCTCCTGCTGGACGGTGCCCTCGGCGACCATCTGCGCGTCGTCCGGCAGCTTCAGGACGATCGGGTCGCGCGGCGCCATCGGGCCCTCGCCGCGCACGACGACGGTGTCCCGGAAGATCTGCTCAAGCAGCCCGGCGGCCTGTGGCTGCACCGCGCCCTGCCCGGAGATCACCCCGCGCAGGAACCAGCGCGGGCCGTCGACGCCGATGAAGCGCACGACCTGCACGCCCCCCGTGCCGTCCGGCAGCTGCACCGGGACCTGCGCGCGCAGCTCCCAGCCGAGGGGGCCCTCGACCTCGTCGATGACACCGCCCTGCTGCGTGATGCCGGTGGCGATCTCCTCGCGGACCTCGCCCCAGATGCCCTCCTTCTTGGGGGCGGCGAAGCCCTGCAGCTGGATGGCGCTGTCCTGGAGCACGACGGTGGCCGCGACGATCGCGTCGCCCGCGACCTCCACCCGCAGCTCCATGCCCTCGACCCCCGGCACGAAGAGTCCGCCGAGGTCCACCCGGCCCTCGCCGGGCTCGCGGACCTCGGAGATGTCCCAGGGACCGTCGGGACGGGGCTCCGGCTCCAGCCTCACGCGCGAGCGCGTGACGTCGGCCGGCTCATTGCTGTCCACGCCGTCGACGACCTGCTCGTCCGCGCCCGCCGCGTCCTCGGCGGCACTGTCCTTCTTGCGACGTCCGAACACGTCACTGTCCTTCCCGGTCGGATACGACCGATGCGTATCGATTCCCACCCGTTTGTTCGCCCGAACCGACGCCCGAGCCGACGCCCACGGCGGCATGGCCACCGGTGGACCCGAAGCCCCCCTCGGCCCGCGCCGATGCGGGAAGCTCCGCCACCTCCTGGAAGCGCACCTTCTCGACCCGCTGGACGACCAGTTGGGCAATCCGGTCGAAGCGCTCGAACCGCACGGCCTCGCGCGGATCGAGATTCACCACGATCACCTTGATCTCTCCACGGTACCCGGCATCCACCGTCCCCGGGGCATTCACCAGAGCGACACCGCAGCGGGCGGCGAGCCCCGAACGGGGGTGCACGAAGGCCGCGTACCCCGCGGGGAGCGCGATGGACACCCCGGTGGGCAGCACGGCCCGCTCGCCGGGCGCCAGTTCGCACGGTTCCGTCGTCCGCAGATCGGCGCCGGCGTCGCCGGGCCGCGCGTACGACGGCAGCGGTACGTCGGGGTCGACGCGCCTGATCAGCACGTCCAGCTCGGTCAGGTCGTCGTAGGGGGTACGGGACGTCACGGGTTCACCTCGAAGGCGCGGGCGCGCCGGATCTGGTCCGGGTTGTTCATGGCGGCCCGGATCTCCTCCGGGCGGCCGTTGTCGATGAAGTGGTCGACCTTCACCTCGACGAAGAGGGCGTCGGCACGGACCGCGACGGGCCCCTCGGGGCCGCCGATCCGCCCGGTGGCGGTCGAGTAGATCTTCCGTCCGGCGACGGCGGTGACCTCGGCTTCCAGGAACAGCACGGTGCCCAGCGGCACGGGCCGCACGAAGTCGGTCACCAGGCGGCCGGTCACCGCGATCACCCGCAGCAGCCAGTTCAGCGAGCCCAGCGTCTCGTCGAGCGCGGTGGCGAGGACGCCGCCGTGGGCGAGGCCCGGGGCACCCTGGTGCGCCTCCCGCACGGTGAACTCGGCCGTGACGGTCACACCCTCCCCGGCGCGCGCCGCGAGGTGCAGTCCATGCGCCTGCCCTTCGCCACAGCCGAAACAGTGTTCGTAGTGGGCGCCGATCAGCTCGCCGGGAGCGGGCGCGTCGGGGTGGCGGACGGGCGCTATCGCGTCGGCCGGGGGTGTCAGAGCTGCAGATGTACCACTCACAGGCGCAGACCTTACCTCCGCGTCAGCACTCACAGCTCCCCGTGCCAAGCTTGGTTCCATGCAGCCTTACGAAGAACGCCTGACCGCACCCCGTTCGTGGTGGTTCGCCTCGGTCCTGGTGGGTGTCGCGATGGCCCTGATCATGCTGCCGTTCGGCACGCTGCCGCTCCTCGGCGGCCTGGTCGGCGGCACGGCGGTGGCGGCGGTCGTCACGAGCGCGTACGGCTCTGTACGGATCCGCGTGGTCGCCGGCTCGCTGGTCGCGGGCGACGCGAAGATCCCGGTGTCCGCCCTGGGCGAGGCGGAGGTCCTGACGGGCGAGGAGACCCGCGCCTGGCGCTCCTACAAGGCCGACCCGCGCGCCTTCATGCTGCTGCGCGCCTACATCCCCACGGCGCTGCGCGTCACGATCACCGACCCCGACGACCCGACGCCGTACGCGTACATCTCGACGAGGCACCCGCAGGCGCTGGCGGAGGCGCTGGACTCCGTACGGCAGAGCGCCCCGTAAGGGGCCCGCTCAGCGCCCCAGCTCCTTGGGAAGGCCCCCCAACCGCAGCGGATCGTCCGGCGCCTCCAGAGGCGGAAGCTCCGGCAACGCGTCCCACGGCACCTGCCGCTTCCGCAGATCCACCCGGATCTTCGCGGCGAGCTTCTTGGTGTCCCGGCGGTTCATCACCGCCCCGACCGCGGCGCCGACCATGAAGGGCATCAGGTTCGGAAGGTTCCGGACCATCCGCTTCATGATCTGCTGGCGCAGCTCCCGCTTCATCTGGCCGCCCAGGGCGGCGTTGAGGGTCGTGGGCTTCGTCACGTCGACGCCGCGCTCCTGCGTCCACGAGGTCAGGTACGCGGTGCTGCGCTCCTTGAGATTGCCGCCGGGCCGCTGTCCGTAGACCTCGTGCAGCTCGGCGATCAGCTTCAGTTCGATGGCGGCGACGCCGGTGATCTCGGCCGCCAGCTCCGCGGGCATGGCGGGCGGCACGGGCATCATCGCCGCGGCGCCCACACCCGCGCCCACCGTGGACGAGGCGTTGGCCGCACCGGAGACGAGCTTGTCCGCGAGCTGCTCGGGGCCGAGACGCGGGAACTGCTTGCGGAGGGTCGCCAGATCGCGGACCGGAATCCGCGGGGCGTTCTCGATGAGCCGGTCGGCGAGATAGCCGATGCCGGCCTTGGCGCCGCGCCCGCCCTTGCGCACGCCTTCTTTGATTCCGCCCGCGACGGCGGCAACGCGGCCCCGGGACCCGGCTGTCCGAGTGGTCCTGGAGGCCTTGTCGGCCGCCGTCTCGTCCGGCGCCACCTCGAGGGCGTTCGCCGGTTCGAGCGAGGCTTCTCCGTTGAGGGAAGAGCCCCGCTCGTCGTCACGCACGCCGTCGCCCGAGGCGCCGGCTTCGTCCGCTCCGCGCTTGCGGAAACGGCGCTTCCTGGACGGGGTCGAGCCAGTCACGGCCGACCCCGCCTCAGTCGCAGTCGCGGCAGATCGGCTGGCCGTTCTTCTCCCGGGCCAGCTGGCTGCGGTGGTGCACCAGGAAGCAGCTCATGCAGGTGAACTCGTCCTGCTGCTTCGGGAGCACCCGGACGGCGAGCTCCTCGTTGGAAAGGTCCGCGCCGGGCAGTTCGAGGCCCTCGGCGGCCTCGAACTCGTCGACGTCTACTGCTGAGGTCGACTTGTCGTTCCGCCGGGCCTTCAGCTCCTCGATGCTGTCCTCATTGACGTCATCGTCGGTCTTGCGTGGGGTGTCGTAGTCCGTTGCCATGTCGCTCTCCCCCTCTGGGTGTCTGCGGTGTCTCAGCGCACGTAACGCGTGAGGAGCCGGACTTGTGCCCGACCCGAGGCGGAGATTTTGCCTCACATCAAGGTCTGTTACTCAATCGACACCCAACCGCACCCCTGAAGAGGCGGACGGCTTGGATGGCGATGGGGACCGTACACGGTCCGAATGTCGCACTCACGGGCGCCACCCCGTGTACTTCCCGTGATCAAGACCCCCGAAAACCCGCATTTTCCCGGCTTTCCGACGACTTTCGCGATCACGGAGAGTAGAGGGCCGAAAAATCGCCATTGTGATGGATCGCACATGAACTTCCCGGGTTCGAGTCCCCGAAAATTCCGCGCAAAGCGAACACACTGGCGCGTTCGCGGCAGCATCTCAGATGGGTAGCGTGACTCGCATCACGAGGCCACCCCCCTCGCGCGGCTCCGCGATGATACGGCCACCGTGGGCCCGCGCGACCGACCGGGCGATCGACAGGCCGAGCCCGACGCCCTTGTCGCTGCCCGTCCGCTCGGTCCGCAGCCTCCGGAAAGGCTCGAAGAGGTTGTCGATCTCGTACGCGGGCACCACCGGGCCCGTGTTCGACACCACCAGGACCGCCTGACCGTGCTGAGCCTCCGTGGTGACCTCCACCCAGCCCTCGTCCGCCACGTTGTACCTGACGGCGTTCTGGACGAGG
This sequence comes from Streptomyces sp. NPDC003032, assembly GCF_053591415.1. Taxonomy (NCBI): domain Bacteria; kingdom Bacillati; phylum Actinomycetota; class Actinomycetes; order Kitasatosporales; family Streptomycetaceae; genus Streptomyces; species Streptomyces sp. NPDC003032. The sequence goes on from NZ_JBSFTT010000013.1 coordinate 44,384, forward strand.
TTCAGGGCGATCCGCTCCAGGAGGACGCCGTTGCCCTGCACGACGGCCGGGCCCCGCTCGCCGCGGATCTCCACGCCCTTCGCCTCGGCCTCGGTCCGCACCTGGTCGACGGCGCGGTCCGCGACCTCCGCCAGGTCGACGGGCTTGCGCTCCACGATCTGGTTGTCGCTGCGGGCGAGCAGCAGCAGGCCCTCCACGAGCTGCTCGCTGCGTTCGTTGGTGGCCAGGAGCGTCTTGCCGAGCTGGTGCAGCTCGGGGGGCGCCTCGGGGTCGGAGAGGTGCACCTCCAGGAGCGTGCGGTTGATCGCCAGCGGCGTGCGCAGCTCGTGGGAGGCGTTGCCGACGAACCGCTGCTGTGCGGTGAAGGCCCGCTCCAGGCGGTCCAGCATCTCGTCGAAGGTGTCCGAGAGCTCCTTCAGCTCGTCGTCCGGGCCGTCCAGTTCGATGCGCCGCGTCAGGTCCGTGCCGGCCACCCTGCGGGCGGTACGGGTGATGCGGCCCAGCGGCGAGAGCACGCGGCCCGCCATCGCGTACCCGAAGGCGAAGGCGATCACGGCGAGTCCGAGGAGGGCGAGAAGTGAGCGGCTGAGGAGGTTGTCCAGGGCGTTCTGGCGCATCCTGTTGACGCACTCGTTCAGCGCGGCGTTGACCTGGTCGGCGGGGACCCGGGTGCCCGTCGGCAGGTTGTGACACGTGTCGCTGCTGACCTTGGAGCCGCCCTCGATGGTGAACGGCAGGTCACTGCCCACGTTCAGCGCCTGCGCGGCGAGCAGATAGATGATCGACAGCAGCAGGATGCCCGCGATCAGGAACATGCCGCCGTAGAGCAGCGTGAGCCGTATGCGGATGGTGGGACGCAGCCAGGGGAAGGGTGTTTCGACCTTCCTCGGGTCCCACGTCGGCTTCGGAGGCGCCGCCGGTGGCGCCGGGGTCGCGGCCACCGGGGGTCAGATCCGGTAGCCGGAGCCCGGCACCGTCACGATGACGGCGGGCTCACCGAGCTTGCGGCGCAGGGTCATGACGGTCACCCGGACGACGTTCGTGAACGGGTCCGTGTTCTCGTCCCAGGCCTTCTCCAGGAGCTGCTCCGCGGAGACGACCGCACCCTCGCTGCGCAGCAGCACTTCGAGTACGGCGAACTCCTTGGGGGCCAGCTGGATCTCCTTGCCGTCGCGGAAGACCTCACGGCGGTTGGGGTCGAGCTTGATCCCGGCCCGCTCCAGGACGGGCGGCAGCGGCACGCTCGTACGCCGTCCGAGGGCACGCACGCGTGCCGTGAGCTCGCTGAACGCGAAGGGCTTCGGGAGGTAGTCGTCGGCGCCGATCTCCAGGCCCTCGACGCGGTCGCTGACATCGCCCGACGCGGTGAGCATCAGGACGCGGGTCGGCATGCCCAGTTCGACGATCTTGCGGCAGACGTCGTCGCCGTGCACGAGCGGGAGATCCCGGTCGAGCACCACCACGTCGTAGTCGTTGACGCCGATGCGCTCCAGGGCGGCCGCCCCGTCGTACACGACGTCGACGGCCATGGCCTCCCGGCGCAGTCCGGTGGCCACCGCATCGGCGAGCAGCTGCTCGTCCTCGACGACGAGTACGCGCACGTCGCTGTCCTTCCGCTGTGCCCCTGCGGGCAGGTTTGTCTTGGGGTCGGCCTCCATCCTGCCCCTTTCGGCCATAAACCGGCTGTAAGGCGGTCTGAGGCCCCTGGAGCGCGGGATTTTCTCCGCCCGTTGAGGTTTCTGCGGAAGGCAGTCAGGGGAGGACGGCCTTACACCCACGATCACGCTTCGTATGTGGCGTACCACGAACCGCTTTCTCCAGGGCGGCGTAAGTCGTGATCGTCCCTTCTTGAGGGCACACCCCCGTGCCATCGACCCACGACCCAGCCGAGGGGGCGCAACCATGGACGCATTCACCGCAGGTCTTCTGCAGCGCATAAAGGCCACGGAGTCCGACCTCACGAAGGCCCGTGAGACGGGAGACGACTTCCTCGCCGAGGTCGAGCAGGCGGAGCTGGAGGACCTCCACCGCCTGGCCGCCGAGCACGGAGTCGAGGTAGGCGCTCTGCAGGTCTGAGCACGTAGTCGTGAGGGGCCCCGGCATCTGGACGAGATGCCGGGGCCCCTCCGTGCGTGCGGGCGCTTCTGTGTACTGCGTGCGGCGCGCGGCGTGCCGCGCGTGCGTGCTGCGTGTGCGTGCCGCGTCAGTCGTGCCAGGCGCCGAGGTCCTCCAGGAGGCCCTGGAGCGTCTCGAAGAGGCCGGGCGGGGCCGCGATGGCCAGCTCCCCCGACAGTGCCTCTCCGGAGCGGCCGCCCGTCAGCGCGCCCGCCTCCCGGGCGACGAGGTCACCGGCCGCGAAGTCCCAGGGGTTGAGCCCACGCTCGTAGTACGCGTCCAGCCGGCCCACCGCGACATCGCAGAGGTCGATCGCGGCCGACCCGCCGCGGCGTATGTCCCGCACCTTCGGGACGAGGTGCCGGGCGACCTCGGCCTGCCGGACACGGCGCTCGGCGAGATAGCCGAAGCCGGTGCCCACCAGGGCCTGCTCGAACGGGGGCGCCGGGCGGACGCGCGCGGGCTTGTCCCCGACGAAGGCGCCCTCTCCGAGGACCGCGCGGTACGTCTCCCCGCGCATCGGCGCGTGCACCACGCCGACAAGGGTCTCGCCGTCCTTGCGGGCGGCGATGGACACGGACCACTCCGGGCGTCCGTACAGGTAGTTGACCGTGCCGTCGATCGGGTCGACGACCCACTGCACACCGCTGGTGCCCTCGGAGCTCGCGCCCTCCTCTCCGAGCACGCCGTCGGCCGGCCTGCGCTCGGCGAGGAAGTCGGTGATGAGCTTCTCGGAGGCGATGTCCATCTCGGTGACGACGTCCACGGCGCTGGACTTGGTGGCCGCCACGCCCAGGTCGTCGGGGCGGCCGTCGCGCAGGAAGGCCCCGGCGCGGTGCGCGGCCTCCAGGGCGACGTCGAGCAGCTCGGCCTTGAGCGCCTTCAGCGGGTCCGTCATGGTGCTGTGCTCCTCGTGCTCTGCGGTCGCAGCGGTTGGGCGGTCTCGGCGGTTACGCGTACGGGCTGTCGGCGCCTGCGGCCGCGGGCTTGGGGGCGCGGGCCGGGCAGCAGCCCACCGGGCACAGGTCGTGGCTCGGGCCCAGCGCTCCCAGAGCGCAGGGGGTGACGGCCGTGCCGCTCTCCCGGGCGGCGCGCTCCAGGACCAGCTCCCTGATCGCCGCGGCGAACCGCGGGTCGGCGCCGACCGTCGCCGAGCGGCGGACCGGAAGGCCCAGCTCCGCGGCCTTGGCCTCGGCCTCGGTGTCGAGGTCGTACAGGACCTCCATGTGATCGGAGACGAAGCCGATGGGGACCATGACCACCGCGGGGGCCCCGGCAGCGTGCCGCTCCTCCAGGTGGTCGCAGATGTCGGGCTCCAGCCACGGGATGTGCGGGGCGCCGCTACGCGACTGGTAGACGAGCTGCCAGGGGTGCTCGACGCCGGTCTCCTCGCGCACCGCGTCGGCGATGAGACGGGCCACGTCGAGGTGCTCCTTGACGTAGGCACCGCCGTCCCCGTGGGCCTCGACCGGGCCGGAGGTGTCGGCCGCGGCGTCCGGGATCGAGTGCGTCGTGAAGGCGAGGTGCGCGCCGTCCCGTACGCCCTCGGGAAGCTCGGAGAGGGACTTCAGGACGCCGTCGATCATGGGGCGCACGAAGCCGGGGTGGTTGAAGTAGTGCCGGAGCTTGTCGACCCTCGGCAGCTCCAGGCCCTCGGCCTCCAGAGCGGCGAGGGAATCGGCGAGGTTCTCGCGGTACTGGCGGCAGCCCGAGTACGAGGCGTACGCGCTGGTGGCCAGGGTCAGGACGCGGCGGTGGCCGTCGGTGACCATCTCGCGCAGGGTGTCGGTGAGGTAGGGCGCCCAGTTGCGATTGCCCCAGTAGACCGGCAGGTCCAGGCCGTGCTCCGCGAAGTCCTTGCGCAGGGCGTCGAGCAGGGCGCGGTTCTGGTCGTTGATCGGGCTCACGCCGCCGAACAGGAAGTAGTGCTGCCCCACCTCCTTGAGCCGCTCCTTGGGGATGCCGCGCCCGCGCGTCACGTTCTCCAGGAACGGGACGACGTCGTCGGGGCCCTCGGGGCCGCCGAACGAGAGCAGCAGCAGGGCGTCGTAGGGAGTGGGATCGAGCGCATCGGACATGCAACCGATCCTGCCACTCGCCACTGACAGCCGGAAAATCACGGTGGTTTCGACGCCGAGGCCACGGGGCGTTCAGTGCCGAGATCACGGTGCGTCCGGCGCCGAAAACACGGTGCGCTCCGCGCCCGGGGAGCCGTAAGCTGTATGGGCCACCTTTACGCCTTACCGGAGCCGCCTTCGCCGCGAAGCTCCGGCGCTTCAGCGGAGTCCACGTGCCCAGCCCCTACCGCGCCCTCTTCGACGCCCCCGGCACCAAGGCGTTCTCCACCGCCGGATTCCTCGGCCGTATGCCGCTGTCGATGATGGGCATCGGCATCGTGACGATGGTGTCCCAGCTGACCGGGCGGTACGGCCTCGCGGGCGCGCTCTCGGCGACGGTCGCGCTGTCCGCCGCCGCGATCGGGCCGCAGATCTCGCGGCTCGTGGACCGGCACGGCCAGCGCCGGGTGCTCCGGCCCGCGACGCTGGTGTCGCTGGCCGCCGTCGCGGGACTGTTGCTCTGCGCGAAGTTCGAGACGCCCGACTGGACACTGTTCCTCTTCGCCGCCCTGGTCGGCTGTGTGCCGAGCGTCGGCTCGATGATCAGGGCCCGCTGGGCGGTCCTCTACCGCGGCACCCCGCGGCTGCACACCGCGTACTCCTTCGAGTCCGTGGTGGACGAGGTCTGCTTCATCTTCGGACCGATCATCTCGATCGGGCTCTCCACCGCGTGGTTCCCCGAGGCGGGGCCCCTCCTCGCCGGCGCCTTCCTCGCCGTGGGCGTCTTCTGGCTGACGGCCCAACGGGCCACCGAGCCGGTGCCGCATCCGCGCGAACACCACACGGAAGGCTCGGCGTTGCGCTCGGGCGGCCTCCAAGTGCTCGTCGCCACCTTCGTCGCGACCGGCGCGATCTTCGGCGCGATCGACGTGGTCACCGTGGCGTACGCGGAGGACCAGGGTCACAAGTCCGCGGCGAGCCTGGTCCTCGCGGTCTACGCGCTCGGCTCCTGCCTCGCCGGAGCGGTCTTCGGGCTGCTGCACTTCAAGGGGGCACCGGCCCCGAGGTGGCTGCTGGGTGTCTGTGCGATGGCCGTGAGTATGATCCCGCTTCAACTGGTCGGGAACCTGCCGTTTCTGGCCGTGGCGCTGTTCGTCGCGGGCCTGTCCATCGCACCGACGATGATCACGACGATGGCCCTCGTCGAGCAGCACGTACCACGCGCGAAACTGACCGAGGGCATGACCTGGGTGAGCACCGGGCTCGCGGTCGGCGTCGCGCTCGGCTCCTCCGCGGCCGGCTGGGTCATCGACGCCGCGGGACCGGAGGCCGGGTACGCGGTTCCGGGGATCTCCGGAGCCGCCGCGGTCGTGGTCGGGTTCCTGGGCTATCGCCGGCTGAAGCGGCCGGTTCCGCGACGGGGAGGGACCCATGGGCACGGCAACGGGCAGGGGCAGCGGGAAGAGCACAGCGACGTGGCGTAACTGGGCCGGCAACGTCACCACGCGGCCCGTCAGGGAGGTCACCCCCGCCTCTGTGGACGAGCTCGCCGAGGCCCTGCGCGAGGCCAAGGCCGACGGCCTCAAGGCGAAGCCCGTCGGCACGGGCCACTCCTTCACGGCGGCCGCCGCGACCGACGGCCTCCTCATACGCCCCGGCCTCCTCACCGGCATCCGTGCCGTCGACCGTGCGGCGGGCACGGTCACCGTGGAGGCCGGCACCCCGCTGAAGCGCCTGAACACGGCGCTCGCCCGCGAGGGCCTGTCGCTCACGAACATGGGCGACATCATGGAGCAGACCGTCTCCGGAGCCGTCAGCACCGGCACGCACGGCACGGGCCGCGACTCGGCCTCGATCGCCGCGCAGATCAAGGGCCTTGAGCTGGTCACGGCGGACGGCACGGTCCTGACCTGCTCCGCCGACGAGAACCCCGACGTCTTCGCCGCCGCCCGCATAGGACTCGGCGCGCTCGGCGTCATCACCGCGATCACCTTCGCCGTGGAGCCGGTCTTCTTCCTGACCGCCCGCGAGGAACCAATGACCTTCGACAAGGTCACCGCCGACTTCGACGCGCTCTTCACGGAGAACGAGCACTTCGAGTTCTACTGGTTCCCGCACACCGGCAACTGCAACACCAAGCGCAACAACCGCAGCCCGGGCCCCGCCGCCCCGCCCGGCAGGATCAGCGCCTTCGTAGAGGACGAGCTGCTCTCCAACAGCCTCTTCCAGGCGGTCAGCTCCCTTGGCCGGGCCGTCCCCGCGACCATCCCGGGCATCGCCAAGATCTCCAGCAAGGCCCTCTCCGCCCGTACGTACACGGACATCCCCTACAAGGTCTTCACCAGCCCGCGCCGGGTGCGCTTCATGGAGATGGAGTACGCCGTTCCGCGTGAGGCCCTCGTGGAGACCCTGCGCGAGCTGAAGGCGATGGTGGACCGCTCGCGGCTGCGGATCAGCTTCCCCGTGGAGGTCCGCACGGCGCCCGCGGACGACATCGCGCTCTCCACGGCCTCGGGCCGGGAGAGCGCGTACATCGCCGTCCACATGTACAAGGGCACGCCCTACCAGGCGTACTTCGCGGCGGCCGAGCGGATCTTCACCGCGCACGAGGGGCGGCCGCACTGGGGCAAGCTGCACAGGCGTGACGCGGAGTACTTCGCCAAGGCGTACCCCCGCTTCGGCGAGTTCACGGCCCTGCGCGACCGCCTCGACCCCGACCGCCTGTTCGGCAACGCCTACCTGCGGCGGGTCCTGGGCGACTGACGCCCGCCTACGGGCTGGTGGTCTCGCCCTGCTGCGCGTCGCCGCCGGCGCCCGTGCCGTTGTCGTTGCCGCTGCCGGTCCCGGTGCCGCTCGACGGCGTGGGCGTCGGAGGCGGCGTCGGCGTCGGGTCCGTCTTGGAACCGTCGTCTCCGGAGTCGGTGCCCTTGTCCTTGTCCGAGTCCGTGCCGGAGCCCTTGTCAGGGTCGTTCTTGGAGCCGTCGGTGTCCGTGCCGGTGCCCTGGTCCGGGGTCTGGCCGCCGGTCCCGTTGGGGTCCTGCGTCGCGGTGCCGTCACCCTTCTGGGGACCGTCCGTCCCCGAAGTGCCGTTGTCAGAGGGCTGCCCTGTCGGTTCGCCGGACGGCGTGGACGGCTTCTTCGGAGAGGAGTGGTTTCCCGTGAGGTTGCTGATCGTGGTGCCCTTGCCGCCGCTGAAGTCCTCCCCGGCAACCACTTCGTACGTGGTGATCCCCGCCATGGCGACACCGAAGACGACGGCCGCCGCGATCAACGGCCGCTTCCAGCTGCGGACCCGCGCGCGGTGCGTGGTGCCGTCGGTGAACTCCTCCGACGGGAGGGGCACGCGCGTGGCGTCGTCACGGGGCAGCAGTTGGGTGGCGTCGACCGAGCCGAGCAACTGCGTCTTCTCGGCGTCGAGGTCGGCGGCCACCGACGGCAGGGCAGTCGTCGGATCGGCATCCGCCACCGACGGCAGGACGGTCGTCGGATCGGCGTCCGCCGCGGACGGCGACACTGTGGTCGCGTCCGCTCCGGTCGTGTCCGACCCGGCGTCGACTTCGCCGTCCCGTGGTCTGCCCCATGTCGTGGTCACGGGACCGGTGGGGGACGCGGCTCCCCTGTAGGCGGCGGTCCTGAACGTCTCGGGCACCGATGCGGAGGTGGTCACGGGGACCTGGTGCGCCTTCGGCTTGGCCTGCACCGCCACGACGCGTATCTGTTCACCCGTACGCTTGAAGAAGTGCTGGAAGATCGTGCCGCCGCAGGTCGCGATGCCGCTCACGACGCCGGCGCCGAGGATCGTCCCGTAGACGCCGAGGTTCGAGGCCAGCTTCGCCGCCACGACCGCGGCGATGGCGCTCCCCGCCACCTGCGGCACGCTGAGATCGAGGCGCCGCTTCTCCCCCGGCTCCTCCTGGCCCTCCGACTCCTTGCCGGAATCCGGCTTTATTCGCATCTCCGACCCTTGCCTGCCTTTCTGACCTTTTCGACTGACCACACGAGAGGGGGACGTATGGGCGAATCGATTAGTTCCGTTTCTGGTGTTTCCGTGAAGTGCGCCACCCATGCGCCGGTCGTCGCACCGAAAAAGGCCACCAACTCCCTTCCCCCATGAGAAGTTCGGCGGCGCGGCGGTCCACCCGCGTGGCCCGAATGGAGTACTGTTGCGAGCCCTGGGTCCGGTCTCCCGCCAGGGTGCCCGGGGCCTTCCAGAACCGCCGGGTGGGGGGCTGGCCGCACAGGGTGACGAACGTCGTCACTTAGCGTTGCAAAATGGTAACCGTGCCATAACGGCGATCCAGGGCCCCCGCCCGACACGCCGGGCAACTCGGCAAGGTTGTGGCAGGCTGCACCCGGGCAGGCCACACTCGACTAGCGGAAGCAGCGACGCACGTGACGTCGGCAGGCACCACCCGGGAGGTCCCCATGCCCGAACTGCGTGTCGTGGCCGTCAGCAACGACGGCACACGGCTGGTGCTGAAGGCTGCGGACAGCACGGAGTACACGCTTCCGATCGACGAACGGCTGCGTGCGGCCGTCCGCGGCGACCGGCCCCGACTCGGACAGATCGAGATCGAGGTGGAGAGCCACCTCCGCCCGCGCGACATCCAGGCGCGGATACGTGCCGGTGCCAGCGCGGAAGAAGTGGCCCAGCTCGCCGGAATCCCCGTCGATCGTGTCCGCCGCTTCGAAGGACCGGTGCTGGCCGAGCGGGCCTTCATGGCGGAGCGTGCCAGAAAGACCCCCGTGCGCCGCCCCGGTGAGAACACGGGGCCCCAGCTCGGCGAGGCGGTCCAGGAGCGGCTGCTGCTGCGCGGCGCCGACAAGGAATCCGTCCAGTGGGACTCCTGGCGCCGTGACGACGGCACCTGGGAGGTCCTGCTCGTCTACCGCGTCGCGACCGAGCCGCACTCCGCGAGCTGGACGTACGACCCGCCCCGGCGGCTCGTGCAGGCCGTGGACGACGAGGCGCGCTCGCTGATCGGCGAGACGGACGACATCGCGGCGCCCGAGCCCAGCTTCCCGTTCGTGCCGCGCATCGCCCGGCTCCCCCGGGACCGCCCCCTGGACCGGCCGCTCGACCGCGCCCTGGACCGGCAGCTCGACCGCCAGAGCATCCCCTCCCCCGGCGATCCGGCGGAGGAGGGCGACGATGCGGGGCCCGCGGTCGCCGAGCAGGAGCGCGACTCGCTGACCAGCCTCCTGGAGGCGGTGCCCAGCTTCCGCGGCGACATGGTCGTACCGGAGCGGCCCGCGGTCACGACCACCACGGAACTGCCGCCGCCCGCCCCGGAGGAGTCCGAGCAGGAGCCGGAGGCCGAGGAGGCCCCCGCGGCGTCGGCCGGCGCCGGTTCGGCGTACGCGGACGTGCTCATGCCGCGCTCGGTGGCCAGCCACCGGGACCGCCTCGTCGGCTCCACGGACCGCCAGGCCGAGGCGGACGGGGTGCGCCCCGGACGCCGCGCCGCGGTGCCCAGCTGGGACGAGATCGTCTTCGGCACGCGCCGCAAGAAGCAGGAGTAGTCGCACGTACCAGGACTGGTCATACGTACCAGGACTGGTCATACGTACGACGTGAGGGCCCCGCACCTGCCGGTGCGGGGCCCTTACGCGTGTCCTGTGGCCTACTGCGGATCCGGGCCCGTGGCGACGGGGCGGGAGCCGTCCGCCGACCACTCCGACCAGGAGCCGACGTACAGCGCGGCCGGAATCCCCGCCACCGCCAGGGCGAGCACCTCGTGGGCGCCCGAGACGCCCGAGCCGCAGTAGACGCCGACCTCCGACGTGCCGGAGGCGCCGAGCGCCTTGAAGCGGTCCGCCAGCTCGGCGGCCGGCTTGAAGCGGCCGTCCGGCTCTACGTTCTCGGTGGTCGGGGCCGACACCGCGCCCGGGATGTGCCCGGCCACCCGGTCGATCGGCTCGACCTCACCGCGGTAGCGCTCGCCCGCGCGGGCGTCCAGGAGCAGACCCGAGCGGGCCAGGGCGGCGGCCGAGTCGGCCTCGAGGAAGTCCGTGCTGTTCGGGGCCGGCTCGAAGGACCCCGGCGCCGGGGCCACCCCGTCGCCCTGCTCCAGCGGGCCGGTCCACAGGGCGAGACCGCCGTCAAGGACGCGTACCGACGCGTGCCCCGTCCAGCGGAGCATCCACCACAGGCGCGCGGCCGCCCAGTTCTGGCCACCGTCGTACACCACGACGTCCCGGTCCGGCGAGACGCCCGCCGCCCGCATCACGGCACCGAAGTGGTCCACGTCGGGAAGCGGGTGCCGGCCACCGGCCCCCGCGGGTCCTGCCAGGTCGGCGTCCAGGTCGACGAAGACCGCCGACGGGATGTGCCCCTCTTCGTACGCGGTGCGCATCGAGCCCTGGTGCTGCCAGCGGACGTCGAGCAGGACCGGCGGATTCTCGCCCGCCAGGTCGCTCGCGAGTTCGGATGCGGAGATGATGGCGTTCATGGGTCCCATCCTTGCGCATGGGGTGGCCGTTCGGCCAAGGTCCGGTTACCCTGCTCCGCCGGACCCCGCCCGATGGATGAGACACCGTAAAACGGGCATCCTCCGCGAGAAGCCCGGCAGTGCGGCGCGGCCGGGACGCGCGGCGGATCAGGTGGTGCGAGCATCTGCAGGGGCGCATACGCGGCGGCGAGGGTGCGCGCGTTCGGGAGCGGAAGTGAAGCGGCCACCACGAAGGCCGAGGAGAGGGTGACGATGACCGAGGCACAGGCGTCCGCAGGGCAGCGCGACGGCACGGGAGCCGGTCGAAACGCCCCTGGCACACCCTGCTGGGTGAGCCTGATGGCGCATGGCCTGACAGCGACCCAGGAGTTCTACGGAGCGCTCTTCGGCTGGGAGTTCCGGCCGGGTCCCGAGCAGCTCGGCCCCTATGTGCGGGCACTCCTGGACGGCCGGGAGGTGGCCGGCATCGGTCAACTGCCGCCCGACCGGCATCTGCCCATCGCCTGGACGCCCTATCTGGCGACGGACGACGCGGACGCGACGGCCGAGGCGGTGCGGCACTGCGGCGGCACGGTCGGCGTGGGCCCGATCACCGCGGGCAAGGCGGGGCGGATGGCCATCGCGTCGGACCCCACGGGTGCCGTGTTCGGCCTCTGGCAGGCCGCGCGGCACCTGGGCAGCGCGGTGATCGGGGAGCCGGGCGCACCGGCCTGGAACGAACTGGTGACGCAGGAGACCGCGAGCGTCGCCACGTTCTACGAAGCCGTGTTCGGCTACACGGAAGAGGCCGTCGTCTCGGCCGACTTCGACTATCTGACCCTGCTCGTCGACGGGCGTCCGGTGGCGTCCATGCACGGCGTGGGCGAGGCGCTGCCGCGCGACCGGGGCCCGCACTGGATGACGTACTTCGAGGTCGCCGACGTGGACGAGGCGGTCGACCGGGTCGTCGAACTCGGCGGCCAGCTCATCAAGCCGGCCCGTGACGGCTCCCACGGCCGGGAGGCGACAGTCGCCGACCCGGAGGGCGCGGTCTTCACCGTCGTACGCTCCCACGCCCGCGCCTGAGTCAGGCGCGGGCGGTGGCCGCGTCCACCGGCAGGACGTCCGGCGAGAGGGCGCCCGCGCGTGCGGTCGCCGCCGTCGTCCTGCGCCGGTGGTGGCGGCGGCACAGGACCTCGTAACCCACCTCGTCCGCCGACTGGTTGACGTCGCCGACGACGACTTGGGCGCCCTCGACGACCATCTCGCCGCCTATGGTGCGGGCGTTGTGCGTGGCGCGGGCGCCGCACCAGCACAGGGCCTCGGCCTGGAGCACCTCGACGCGGTCGGCGAGCTCGACCAGGCGCTGCGAGCCCGGGAAGAGCGTGGAGCGGAAGTCCGTGGTGATGCCGAAGGCGAAGACGTCGAGGCCGAGGTCGTCGACGACCCGCGCGAGCTGGTCGATCTGCTCCGGAGCCAGGAACTGTGCCTCGTCCGCGATCACGTAGTCCGCGCGGCCGCCCTGGGAGAGGTGGTCGACGAGATGGGCGTAGAAGTCGAAGTCGTCCGCCGCCTCGATGGCGACGGTGACGAGACCGAGCCGCGAGGAGAGCTTGCCCTCGCCCGCGCGGTCGTCCCGCGTGAAGATCATCCCCTGGAGTCCGCGGGCGGAGCGGTTGTGCTCGATCTGCAGAGCCGGCGTCCTTTTGCTGGGGCATCCACCATTTCTGAGCCTCGATCCATCGCGTGAATTCTGATCACGGGTGTTGGGCGGGTTCTCAGTATTCCTTCGAGGTGCGGGCAGCGGTGATCGCCGAGTGGCCGTCCGGTGCGGGGGGTCTCCGAGGTCTTTCGGGTCGTGGGCGGGCAGAGCGGTCGCGCGGGTCAGGTGACCATGCGCTGTCCGGTCGCTGTCCACAGGTCAGTGAAGTCGTCGGCCCAGCGCCAGCGTTCGGGCAGGTGGAGGGTGAGGCGGCGGGCGCCGGTGGCGATGGCGCCCGCCGGCCGGTGGTCCCGCGGTGGATCGAGGCTGAGCGGATCACGAAGATCCTGAGAGCACACTGGGTGATCGAAAACCGTCTGCATTTTGTCCGCGATACGGCCTTCCGCGAGGACGCCTCCAAGATCCACACCGGGCACAGCCCGGAGAACATGGCCACCCTCCGCAGCTTCGCCATCAACCAACTCCGCGCCACCGGCCACACCAACATCGCCGCCGGACTCCGCACCACAGCCCTATGCCCCGGTGAAGTGGGCCTTGTAGCCGCGCCAGGCCATGCCGCGTTTGATGCTGTATCGGTCCTCGATGTCGTACGGACTGCCGATCGACACCGAGCCCGGCGGTAGCTCCTTGGCCGCCCTCAGCACGTATGCCGCACTGTTGTCGTACCGGTACTGCTGAATCCAGACCTGCCGCAGCACCTGGACCGCGGGGACAGTGGCACGCCGTCCTGGCCGACCGTACGGGCGAGTACGTCACGGGTGGCCTCGGTCCGGGACAGCCGGTAATCGCTGGCCCGGCGCCACGGCCGCCAGAGCCTCCAACACCGCCCGCATCGCCTCCGCTACGAGCTCCAGCCGGTTCAGCAGCCGGATGTTCGCCACCACATGTGTCGCGTCAGTGCGCTGCGTGCCCCCGGGCCCCAGCGGTTTCCGGCCGGCCAGCACCTCGAGGACCCGGTCCATCAGGCGGCCCGCGGAGTCGTTGCCGACCAGACGGCTACGGAACTCGCTGAGCACGGAGGCGCCGAAGCCGGAATCGGTCAACTCCAGCCCGAGGCAGTACTTCCAGTCGATCCTGCCCCGTACCGCGTCAGCGGCCTGCCGGTCAGCGAGCCCTTCGGTGTACTGCAGGACCGACACCATCGCCACGAACCCCGCTGACAAGGCAGGATGCCCCCGCCGAGCGAACAAATCGGCGAACTCCGCATCCGCGAAGGTCTCGCCCAACGAATCCCTGTTGCGCATCGCGACAATGAGCCCCCGCCGAAGCCCAGCTGAACCGCCATGTGAATTGGCCAGCAGGGTCGATCAAGGGGAAGCTTCAATATACGCAATGGAGTCGACCCGCGTGTTCTCACGGCATGGCTTCGGTGGCCTGGATCCTGCTCGAAGTCTTCGACGTGCTGAAGCGGCTCATGATCGGGCGCTCCACATAATGGAGCAGGGCAGCCGAAAGACCAAGGGAAACTACAAAAAGCACGACGACGATGAGGGTGGCCACCGCCACACCGTACGTCCCCCCGCCCAGAATGATGTGCCCGTAGTGCAACACCATCCAGTGCACCAGGTAGAAGGCAAAGCTTGCCTCGCCGAGCCAAACGAACCGGGGCGAGGCCAGCCGCGTCGATCGTCCCTCGATATCCGCCCTGGCCAGCGAACCGATGACCACGGCCAACGGGATGACCATCGGTGCGGCCACACCGAAGATGGGACCCGTCTTGAACGATGCGATGTAGACCACCAGGGCAAACAGGATCGCCGAGCGCGGAGCGATCGCTGGGAACCTGCCGCTCAACACCAGCCTGGCCACCACGATGCCCAGCAGGAACTCCGGCACTCGGGCCAGAGGCAGGAAATAAACCGCGTAGAACTGGAAGGCCGGGACGCTGGTGCCGTTGACGGCGAAGGAGGGCTGAGAGGGCAGCAGCTGCGCAAGGAACGGCAAGGCAATGACCACCAATGCGACCCCACCGGCGCACCACATCAAGCGGGTCTCGCGAATCCTGTTGACCCGCCCGAGCAGCAACGGAAACATCAGATAGAAGAAGAACTCACAAGACAGCGACCAGGACGGAGAATTAGGACTCTCCCCCGTGGGCAGCCAGGAATGCAGGAGGAAGAGGCTGGGTACGGGGTTGCCGACGGCGTCCGCCTGCTTGAACACTATGGCCAGGAACAGCCCGGCACCCCAGGTCACCAGGTGAATCGGGTAAATCTTGAAAAACCGTCGACGCCAGAACGCGGACTTACGCTCCCCCGGTCTGGCTGCCCAGGCAAGCATGAAACCGCTGAGGATGAAGAAGAACTCCACCCCAGTCGATCCCGCGTGCCCGAACACCCTGGTCAGAGTGGTCAGAGTGGCATCCTTGGCGAGCAAGTTCTCCAACAGCACTACGTGGCTCAGGAAGACCAACAGCGCGGCAATCCACCGGGCACCCGTCAATGAGGGCAGTCGTCGCGGCTTGCCGTTCTCGGTCTTGGTTGTCATGTTTCCCCTTGTCCCTTTTGCGCGGCCGCCTGTTGCCCCGGTGCCGGGCAGACGCTAGCGACGGCGTCTCGAACACCGCTGGAGCAGACACCGCAGTTGGCTCTCTCTTCGCGAAAAGCCGCCGGCACCAGATCGGATTCCCACGGAGACGGACCTCATCAACCTCGATTCGACAGCGGGGCTCGGTCGTTGATTGGCTCGACGGTTCGCCCGTAATGTCCCCGTGTCGTTCGAGGCGGGCCGCCGCATGACGGTGCGGCTGCGCCGGGTTCCACGGGCCCGGGGTGGTGCTCGACTCTTCCTTCCTGGTCTTCGTCGGGGTGAATGCGTTCTGGGTCGGCTCAGATGGGACTGAGGTGCCCCGACTTTCGCGACGGATACGGCCTAGACACTCGCATCCTTGCAGGTCAGCGGCACCTTTCTGCTATCGGGGCGTCAGATCACCCAATTCCGCTGAACAGCCGGGGTCAACGCTGTTGGGATGCGGTGCTGCGGATCGCGGCGAGCAGACCAGCCTGGGCCAGGACGGTTGCGCCGTCCACCCCCTCACCTGTCCTGATAGCGCCGCAGAAGGCCCTCAGTGTCGCGGTGACCTGATCGGCGGGTGCGAAGTCGATGAGCTGCTCCGCCCCGGCTCGTTCGAGGACCACCGCCGGGGAACGGTCCGCAGGTGGGGTGAACGCCCGGCCGACGCGAATCCGGCCGCTGCTGCCGCACAGTTCGTAGCTGGACCGGTAGGCGTGCGCCATGCCGAAGTCCAGCTGGGCGAACACTCCGTCCGTCCGGTGCAGCACGGCCGCGCCGGACGTCTCGATCCGTCGGCCCGGGCCACGGCTCAGTACCGCGCCGGCCACTTCCAGGCGGTCGCCCAGGAAGTGCAGCGCACCCCGCACCGGGTAGTACCCGATGTCCAGGAGAGCACCACCGCCGAGATCGGGGTTGTAACGGATGTCGCCCGGGGCTGGTTCGGGGATGGTGAATGTGGCGTTGAAGGAGCGGAGCTCACCGATCGCCCCCTCGTCGACCAGGCGGCGCACTGCGGCGTGCACGGGGTGGTGGACGAACATGACGTTCTCCATCAGGACCCGGTCGCGTTCTCGGGCCAGCCTCAGCAGCCGTGCGGTGGCCTCCGGTTCGTCGGTGAGTGGCTTCTCCGCTAGGACGTGCTTGCCCGCTTCCAAGGCCATGGCCACCCACTCGGAGTGCAGCGCGATCGGCAGGGGAACGTAAACGGCGTCGACGCAGGAGAGTTCGATGAGTTCGCGGTAGTCCGACAGGGCGCCGCAGCCGTAGGGTTCGGCTGTCTCCCGCGCGCGGGCCGCGTCCCTGCTGGCCACTGCTACCAGCTCGATACCCGGCTCCGCAGCCATCGCCGGCAGCATCCGCCGCCGGGCGATGTCAGCGCAGCCGATCACTCCGAAGCGCACGGGGGCCGCCCCGTCAGCCGTCGACGTCATCGGAACCGTATCCGAGGGAGTTCAGGCAGGCCAGGAGCGTACGGGCCTGGACGTTGACGTAGTGACCGTGACGTACCAGCGAGGTCAGCTGGCCGACCGTCACCCAGGCGTAGTCGTCGGGGACGTGCCAGGAGGGCGCCCCGCCGCCCGGCTCCGTCGGCTCCTCGGCCTCGACCACCAGATAACGGGTCTCCGCATGCAGGAAGCGGCCTCCCTCCTCCGAGTGGACCGTGTCGTAGCGAATCCGTCCGGGCACCGCCGCGAGCACTTCATCGAGGAACAGCGGGGCTTCGTCGTGGTTGCCCGACGTGCACTGGACCGTGGGCGCCAACTCGACCGTTCCCAGGAAGCCGCCCTCCGGCTTGGCCTGGACAAGCACGTGCAGCACCCCGTCCAGAACGCGTACCAAGAAGGCGGCCACCCCCTGCCCGACCGGTTCGATCAACGGCTGTGTCCAGCCGGGGACTTCACGGCCACCCGCCTCGACGCGGACGGCAACCACCCTGAAGTAGCGGCCCTGGTGGTGCTCGATCGCGTCGGCGGTACGGTGCCAGCCCGGGAGGTCCGTCAGGGGTACGCGTTCAGCGCGGGTGTCGTAGTGGGAGCGTCGGCCGGTGAACCAGGACAGCAGTTCGGTGTCCGAATGCAGGGCGCCGGTTGCTGGGTCCGAGGAACGCAGCAGCGCGGCCCGGAAGGAGTCGTCCGCCCGGTCCCGGCGTGCGGGGCCGCCGAAGGGGGCGCATGCGAGGACGGTGCGGGTGTCCATGTTCACCACGTTTTCCCGCGCGAGGAGTTCACCGATCTGCCGCAACGTCAGCCAGCAGAAGTCGTCGTCGAGGGGCACCTCGTCGAACGCCTCCACGATCATGTTGCGGTTGCTCTTGCGGTAGAACCAGGAGCCGTGCTCGGACTGGAGCACGTCCACGATCACCTGGCTCGGCTCCTCCCCATTGAAGTACTCGATGTACTTCACGTCCGCACCCTGGTGGACCTTGGTGTAGTTGCTCCGGGTCGCCTGGACCGTGGGCGACAGCTGCAGCAGATTGCGGTTGCCCGGTTCCATCTTGGCCTGCATCAGGAAGTGCAGGACTCCGTCGAACTCCTTGGCCAGAATGCCGAGGACGCCCACCTCGGGCTGATGCACGATCGGCTGGTGCCACTCCCGGTGGGGACCGTCGTCGATGGTGACGTGCAGCCCCTCCACGGAGAAGAAGCGGCCACTGCGGTGCACCAGATTCCCGGTCCCGTCCTGGAAGGACCAGCCGTCGAGGGCGTCGAACGGAATCCGTTCCACCCGGAAGCGGTGGGCCCCGGCCCGGGCCGCGAGCCAGTCGGCGAACTCCCCGGTGGTCAGCCACGAGCCCTCGGTCGTGGCGGCCGAGCGGGCGAGCCGGGCCGACAGCCCCGCGTTCTCCCGCGATCTCAGCGCGGTCTCCTTCGCGAGCTGGGACATTGCTGCTCTCCTCCTCATCCGTGCAAGGTCACGGATCTCATGCGTGGTACGGCGCTTCAGCCGTGCTTGGTCACGAACTCGCGGATCGACTCGACGACGTAGTCCAGCTGGGGCTCGCCGAGACCGGGGTAGACGCCGACCCAGAAGGTCTGCTCGGTCACCACGTCGCTGTTGGTGAGGTCGCCCACCACTCGGTGCGGCTTTCCGATGTACGCCGGGTGGCGGGTCAGGTTGCCCGCGAAGAGCCGACGGGTGCCGATGCGGCGGCCCTCCAGGAAGTCGACGAGGGCGGCCCGGCTGAACGGTGCCCCGGGGTCGACGGTGAGGACGAAACCGAACCAGCTCGGTTCCGAGCGGGGCGTCGCCTCCGGCAGCAGCAGCCACGGCACGTCGGCCAGCCCGTCGCGCAGCCGCTGCCAGTTGGCGCGCCGGGCCTCGACGAAGGAGTCGAGTCGGCCGAGCTGGCTCAGCCCGAGCGCGGCCTGGATGTCGGTGGCCTTCAGGTTGTACCCGACGTGCGAGAAGATGTACTTGTGGTCGTAGCCGGCCGGCAGGGTGCCCATGTGGTACTGGAACCGCTTGAGGCACTTGTCGTTCTCGCCGGGCTCGCACCAGCAGTCCCGGCCCCAGTCGCGCAACGACTCCACGATCCGGGCCAGCGCCAGGTTGGAGGTCAGCACACAGCCGCCCTCGCCCATGGTGAGGTGGTGGGCCGGGTAGAAGCTGACCGTGGCCATGTCGCCGAAGGTGCCGGTGAGCCGCCCTTCGTAGAGCGAGCCGACCGCGTCGCAGTTGTCCTCGATGAGGAACAGGTCGTGTTCCTCCGCCAGTTGGGCGATCTCGGCGACGGGGAACGGATTGCCGAGGGCGTGCGCGATGATGATCGCCCGGGTCTTCGGACCGATCGCGGCCGCGACCCGCTCGGCCGTGGTGTTGTACGTCGTGAGGTCGATGTCGACGAAGACCGGGATCAGCCCGTTCTGCAGGATCGGGTTGACGGTGGTGGGAAAGCCCGCCGCCACGGTGATCACCTCGTCCCCGGGACGCAGCCGGCGCTCCTCCAGGTGGTCCGAGGTGAGGGCGGTGAGCGCCAGCAGGTTCGCCGAAGAACCCGAATTGGTCAGATGAGCCTTGCGCCGCTTCATCCGGCGGGCGAAGGCCGACTCGAACTTCCGTGAGCTGCGGCCCGCCGCGATCCTCATGTCGAGCGCCGCCTCGACCAGGGCCACCCGGTCGTCCGCGTCAAGGACCGCGCCGGAGGGCCAGATTTCGGTGACGCCGGGGACGAATTCCCCGTCCGCCTGGTGCTCCTGGTCCTGGTGGAACTTGCGGACCTCGTCGAGCACGAGCTCCTTGTGCACATTCATCACTGCATCCCCTTCGTCCCCGTCGCGCCGACGGCCGACTTCGCTCGTGCTGCCTGTCCGCACCGCACTCTTCGGCAGCCGGCTCAATCTCCACTCGACAGACGGTGGTGTCCCACGCTTCTTGCCGCGGCTCCCTCCTCCGCCGTCGCCGACAGCAGCGCCACTGCCTCGGCCGGTCCCGGCATCTGTGCCGCCTCGTCCCTGAGCCGTTCGGCCGCCACGCGGGCGTCGGCGGACTCCAGGAGTTCGAGTACGTCGTGCACCACGAGCCGCACCGGCTCCTCAGCCACCAGGAGCGTGGGCAGCGCCCGGTGCAGGCCCGCACCCGCGGCGGCCAGCCGGGTACCCGTAACGAGCTGTTCGGGGCGCGGTGACAGCACCAGCTGGGGCACCCCTGCCCGGGCAGCGGCCAGTACGCCCGGCCCGTCACCCGGGTGGACCACGGCCGCGGCCCCGGCGAGTACGGAGTCCAGCGGCACCCCGCTCACCACGCGCACCCCGTCGGGCAGCTCGCCCGGTGTCCGTGCCGCCGCCGGGTCAAGCACCAGGTCCACCTCGACCCCCCGCGCCGCGAGCCGCGCCGCCGTCCCCGTCACGACACCCGGCACCCGCGGTCCGGGCCAGATGAGGCACACCCGCGGGCGGCCGGACCGCGTCGCGGTCAACGCGCTGGATGCGCGGGATGCGCGGGATGCGCGGGCAGGCTCGAACCCGGCCGCCACGCGCCGCACTCCCGGCACCGGCAGCCACAGGCTCGGCGGGCACGGGTCAAGCCACCACCGGGGCTCGTGCCCCGCTTCGCCGCCATGCGTCGAGTACAACTCACGGAATTCCGGCCGGAGTTCGTCGCCCAGATCCACCCGGTCCATGCGGAGCACGGCCGCGCTGCCCCACAGATGGGCGATCGACGGTACGCCGAGCACCGACGCGACCAGCGGGCCCACGTGTGTGGCGGCGTCGTGCACCACGAGATCGGGCCGCAGCCGGAGAGCGTACGCAGTCACCTCGTCGGCCATATGCTCAGCGGTGGCGAACTGGCGCGCCGTGATCCCGTCGAGCAGCGCCCGCTGCTCGGGAGCCAACTCCCGGACGCGCAAAGGCCAGTCGGCGGGCCAGGGGCCGCCGCCCGCGGGTCCGGCACCGAACGAGGCGGCGCCCCGCCCGGGCTCCGCACCCACGGGCACCGGCGTCAGGCCCGCCTGCCGCACTGTCGGTACGCAGGACGGCAGTACCGCGACCCGCACCTCATGTCCCGCGGTCTGGCAGGCGCGGGCCAGCGGGAGCATCGGGAGCAGATGCGAGCCGGGGGCCCAGGTGGTGAACAGGATCCGCATGTCGGTCAGCCGTAGATCCGGGCCGCGAGCTGCTCCTTGGCGGTGCGCAGCCGGTCGAGGTCAGCGGGGCTGAAGCCCTGGGCGGTGGGACGCTCCGGCAGCTCCCAGCCGTCCAGAAGATGCCAGCGCGAACCGGCGTCGGCGAGGGAGCGGTGCTTGGTGCCGTAGTAGTCGGCGTGCACGCTGAGGGCAACTCCGCTGGCACCGCCCGCGGCGGCGACCAGGTGCGGGTGGAAGCGCGTGGAGATCCAGGTCTGTCCGGGGGCGGCGGGGAAGCCGTCCGCGAGGACTTCGGCGACGGAGAAGCGGCGTACTACCACCGGCAGGACTCGCTCAGCGAGCGCGAGGATGTCCGCGTCCTGGCCGGGGGCGCACTCCAGGAGGCCGACCTCGGTGACGCCCCAGGCGTCGATGCCCCGGCGTATCGCGTCGAGCAGTCGGCCGTCCTCGACCTCGGAGAGCAGCGACTGCACCGAGACCATTACCTCGGGCAACGCTCCGTCACGCAGCCGTCCCGCTCCGCCGAGGAAGGCGTCGTCGCCGGTCAACGTGGCGCGAGGGCCGACGAGCTGGGCGGACGGTTGGTCGCGTACGTCGAACACCTCGAAGCTGCCGACCAGTTCCGCGAGGAGGTCGGCGGTTCCGTCGGCGGCCGGGTACAGGCCCTGGCCGGTCAGCGCGGCGCGGGCGCCGGAGCGTTCGGCCGCTGCGGCGACCCCTGCGAGCAGGCCGAAGTAGGCGGGCCAGATGTCGTTGATGTAGCCACCGCCGAGGAGATGGATGACATCCGCGGTGAGCAGCAGTTGCATGCCCTCCGCGAGGTCCATGGTCTGCTCGGGGTTGGCCACCGCCCACTGGGCGACGCCGGCTGCTGCGAGCGCACCCTCGTCCCAGTTGCGCAGACAGACCTGCCAGAGGGTGTCGGTGAGGCGCAGCCGGGGGTGCAGGCCGAGCAACGAGGGATGCACCTGCCGGGGGTTCACGCAGTCGAGGACGACGTCGGCGTCCGGTGCGTTCTGGCCGAGTTGGCGCAGCCAGGTCGCGGCGATCAGCTCGTCGCCGAAGTTGGGCACCCCGGCGGGTGAGACCAGGTAGTAGAGCGGGCGCTTGTTCGGCATGGGTGGTGTCTCCATTTCGTGGGGGCCTGGCGGGTCGTCACCGGGTTCCGGGGACCACCGGACGGTTCACCAAGTGGCGTGGACAGCGGACAGCAGAGTTCGGGCCTGGATGGTGAAGTAGTAGCCGTGCTCCAGGAGTTGGCCGCACTGGCCGAGGCTCATCCAGACGAAGTCAGGCTCCGGCGTCTCGAATCCGTCCGGCACCTCCACGACGAGGTAGCGGCACTGCGCCTCCTTGAAGCGCGCTCCTTCCTCGGACAGAACGGCGGAGAAGCGGATCCGCTCCGGAGGGGCGTCGAGGGCGGCCGACAGGCACGGAGGCGGCGTCTCGTGGTTTCCCGGCGTGTACTGCACGGTCGGGCCGAACTCGGCGACGTCCGGCAGACCGGCCTCGACCCGGGCCCGTACGAGGAGGTGCAGGATCCCGTCGATGCGCCGGACCAGGAATGCGGCGAGCCCCGTGCCCACGGGCTCGATCAGCGGCTGGCTCCAGCGGGCGACCTCGCGGGCCCGCGTGCGGATGTCCGCCGCGACGATGCGGAAGTACTTGCCGTCCTCGTGCGCGATCCGGTGGCCATCGCGGTACCAGCGCGTGACGGCCGACAGGGGCAGGGTCTCCCGGACGAGTTCGCTGTGTGCCTTGACCTGTGTCAGCTTGCTCCGCACGTGGCGGAGTTCGTGGACCGCGCGGTCGGGTTCGGCCAGCGAGTCAAGGATGCTGCGCCGGTACGGGTCGGCGTCCTCGTACGCGCTGCCGTCGACGGCGTACGGCAGACAGGCGAGCAGGGACCGGGTGTTCATGTTGACGAGGTTGTCGCGGTGCAGCAGCCGACGGATCTGGCCGATGGTGAGCCAGCGGAAGTCGGTTCCGTGCGGCACTTCGCCGGTGGTCTCGACGACCATGCTGCGATTGCGCTTGTGCAGGAACCAGGCGCCCTGCTCGGACTGCGGCACGTCGTAGAGTGTCGCGGCGGGTCGGGCACCGGTGAAGTACTCGATGTGGGTGATGCCCTTGCCCCGATGCACTCCCGCATAGTTGCTGCGAGTCGCCTGAACGGTCGGCGCCAGCTGTACCCGGTTGATGTTTCCCGGCTCCATCTTCGCCTGGACCAGGAAGTGCAGGACCCCGTCGAATTCCCTGGCGAGCAGGCCGAGAATGCCGATCTCCGGCTGGTTGATGATCGGCTGGTCCCAACTGCCGTGCGCCGCCGAGCCCGTGCGCACCCGCAGACCCGTCACGGAGAAGAACCGGCCGGAGTCGTGGATGAGGTTTCCGCTGTCCGGAAGGATCCGCCAGCCGGACAGCTGGTCGAGCCGGACCATGTCGATCTCACAGCTCGTGTCGCGCTGGTGTTCGTACAGCCACTCCTCCAGACGGCTGTTGGGCGTCACCGTACTGTCACGCACCAGCGCGGACCGGGTGAAGCGCACGGCACGGTCTGCGGGGAGAGCCGTCGTGCGCGGCCGGCTCTGCGCGGCGGATCGCTTCATGGCTGCACTCCTTCGCTCGTGGACCTGCGTTCCGGGCCGAGGCTGGGCCAGGACGGTGGAGGACCGATCGAATCGCGCTCACGCCCCCCGCTGCCCCGTGGCCGGGCACTCCACGACGGCCCGAGCGCGGATCCAGAGGGCCCGTGGACGCTCGGCGCGAACCACGAACGCGCCCGGAACGCTTGGCGCGCACAGCACTGCCCACCGAGCGCCGAGGAGGCCTGCATGCGGGTGTTGTTCACCGTGTCGAACTGGGGTGGCCACTATTTCTGCATGGTGCCGCTGGGCTGGGCCCTGCAGGCGGCAGGCCACGACGTCCGGGTGGCCTGCCCCCCTGCCCAGGCCGGAGCGGTACGGGAGGCCGGACTGATCCCGGTACCCGTACTGGAAAGCCCGGACCTGACGTACTGGGCCCGGCTCACCCGCTACCAGGAGGCCGTCGAGGGCCGCAGCCCGCTGCCGGGTCTGCCCCCGCACCCCGTCACCGGCAGGCCCCTGAAGGACCTCGCGGAGTTCGACGCCGCGGGCGCGGCCGCCCGCTTCTGGGCAGAAATGCCGGGCGTCATCGAACGCAGCTACGACGCGGCCGTCGCCTTCGGCCGTGCCTGGCGGCCCGACCTGGTGGTGCACGACCTGCTCGCCCCGGAGGGCGCCCTGGTGGCCCGGCTCGCCGGGGTCCCGGCGGTGTACCACTCGCTCGGCCTGTTCGGCGCGGCGGAAACAGAGCACGGGGTGGACCTCGGCCTGGAGGACCCGACCGGCTCGTTCGCCCGGCACGGGGCCGAGCCGTGGGACCGCACCCAGATCAGCCATGTCATCGATCCGTCGCCGGACGGCGCGCTGCCGCCGCACGGCACCGCACTCCGGCTGCCGGTGCGTTACGTCCCGTACAACGGCCCGGGCGCATCGCCCCCCTGGCTCCACGAACCGGCGGCCGGGCCCAGGATCTGTGTCCTCTGGGGGTATTCGGCGACCGCGATGTACGGGCCCCACGTGCCGGCGTTCGGTCACGCGGTACGGGCAGCGGCGGCGCATGCGGCCGAAGTGGTGCTCACCGCGAGCGAGGAGCAGGTCGCCTCGCTCGGGCCTCTGCCCTCCCACGTGCGGGTGTTGCGGGAGTTCCCGCTCCATCTGCTGCTGCCGACCTGCGACATGATCATCCACCACGGCGGGGCAAGTGCCTTCATGACGGCAGCAGCGGCTGGTGTTCCGCAACTTTCCCTGACGCTCAGCGACGAGTGGGAAGTGTTCGGAGCACGAATGGCCGGTACCGGCGCGGCGGTCGTCCTGTCGGGCCTTACGGCGGACGGGGCGGAGATCGACCGCGCGACCGCGGCGATGCTGTCGGACGCGGACCGGCGGGAGGCCGCCGCCCGGATCAAGGAAGAGAACGCCGCCCGGCCGACCCCGGCCGATCTGGTGGCGGAGCTGGAGGAGCTGGCCGAGGCCGGCCACGAGCTGAGGGTTGGTGTGTGATGCGCGTACTTCTGACGGTCTCCGACTGGCGGGGCCACTACTTCTGCATGGTGCCGCTGGGCTGGGCCCTGCAGGCGGCGGGCCACGACGTCCGGGTGGCCTGTCCCCCCGGTCAGACCGACGCGATCAGCGATGCGGGGCTGGTCCCCGTACCGGTGCTCGACGGTCCCGACATGATGACGATGGCCCGGATGAACCTGTACGTGGAAGCACTCTTCGCACAGCGCACTCTGCCCGGCAACCCGCTGCACCCACTGACCGCGGAACCCATCGAGCGGTTGGACGCCGTCGACGTGCGGTCGCAAGCGCCCACCTTCTTCGAGGACGCGCAGGCAGCCGTGGCCCGCAGCTGCGACGGCGCCGTGGAATTCGCGAAGGCCTGGCAGCCCCAGCTGGTGGTCCACGACGTCATGGCAATGGAGGGCGCGTTGGCCGCGAAGGTCCTCGGCATTCCCGCCGTGTACGCCGCACCGGGTCTCTTCGGCACCGTCGAGACCGTCCCGGGGCTCGACCTGACCGCAGCCACCCCCCTCGCCTCCTTCGAGCGCCACGGTGTCGGTCCGTGGAGCAGGGCCGACATCGCCTACGTCGTCGATCCCTCGCCGGACGACGCGGTGCCGCCATTGGGCGAAGCCCGCCGCCTGCCGGTGCGTTACGTCCCGTACAACGGCACCGGCACCCTGCCCGGCTGGGTCCTGGAGCCCAGGGACCGACCGCGCGTGTGCGTGCTGTGGGGCAACTCCGCCTCCGGCCTCTTCGGCACCGAGGTCCCCACACTGCGGTACGCCGTCGACGCGGCGGTGGAGGCGGGTGCCGAGGTCGTCCTGACGGCAAGCCCCGCCCAGGTCGAGGCGCTCGGTCCGCTGCCCGAGGAGGTCAGGGTGCTGCGGGACTTCCCGCTCGACCTGCTCCTGGAAGTCTGCGACGTCCTGATCCACCACGGCAGCGACAACTGCTATCTGAACGCGGCCGCTGCCGGGGTACCGCAGGTCGGCCTCGCGCTCAACACCGACCAGCGGGAATTCGGCCGGCGGATGGAGCCGACCGGGGCGTGTGTCACCCTGCCAGGCTTCGAAGCGACCCGGGAGGAGGTCGGCCGGGCCGTGTCGGCGGTGCTCACCGGCCCCTCCTACCAAGAGGCGGCCCGACGACTGCGCGCCGAGAACGACGCCCGGCCGACCCCGGCCGATCTCGTGGGTGAGCTGGAGAAGCTGGCCACGAGGAAGCCGGCGGTCCGATGAAGGTCCTGTTCACCGCCTCGGACTGGCGGGGCCACTACTTCTGCATGATGCCGCTGGGCCGGGCGCTGCGGGCCGCAGGGCACGAGGTCCGGGTGGCCTGCACCCCCGGCCAGGCCCGCTCCGTGAGCCGGGCCGGGCTCGTCCCCGCTGCGGTGCTCGACAGCGCCGACATGCCGACCATTCTACGGATGACCAACTACCTGGAAGCGATGGCCGGTTCGCCGGGCCATCCCCTTCCCCTTCATCCGTACACCGGTGAACCAGTGGTCTCACTCGACGAGTTCGACATCGAGCGGGAGGCACCCTTCTTCTTCGAGTCCTGCCACGACGCGATCCGGCGCAGCTACGACGGAGCCGTGCGGTTCGCCCGCAGCTGGCATCCCGACCTGGTGCTGCACGACTTGATGACACCGGAGGGCGCCCTCGCCGCCCGGCTGACCGATGTTCCCTCGGTGTACTTCCCCCCGGGGCTGTTCGGCACCGTGGAGACCGAGCCCGGCGTCGACCTCGGGGACGGCGACCCGTCCGGCTCCTTCGTCAGGTACGGGCAGAGACCGTGGGACGGCGGACAGATCGAGTACCTCATCGACACCTCGCCCTCCCTCGCACTGCCACCGGCCGGCTCCGCCCGCCGGCTGCCGATGCGGTACGTCCCCTACAACGGGCCCGGCGGGGTGGAACCGTGGCTGCTCTCACCGCGCACCCGGCCCCGGCTCACCGTGCTGTGGGGCAGCTCGTCGGGTGCCGAGGCGTCGGCCTCCCGAGCGGTAGGGGCCGCGATGGCGCAAGGAATCGACTCCGGTGCCGAGGTGATCCTGACCGCACACCCGAAGCAGGTGCGGGAGCTGGGCCCCCTGCCGGACGGAGTGCGCGTACTCAACGGCTTCCCGCTGCACCTGCTCCTCGACCGGAGCGACGGCGTCGTGCACCACGGCAGCGTCAACGCCCTGATGACGGCGGCGGCTTGCGGGGTGCCGCAACTGGCCCTGCCTCTCAACGAAGAGCAGATCACGGTCAGCGGACGTATCGCCCGCACGGGCGCCGCGCTCGCCCTGCCCGGGCTCCGTGCCGAGCCGGACGAGGTCCGCGCCCTCACCGCCGGTCTGCTGACCGACCCGTCCCTGAAGGACGCGGCACGGGTGATCCGCGAAGACATCGAGTCCCGTCCGAGCCCTGCGGAAGTCGTACCTCAGCTGGTGGCCATAGCCGCCTAGTACTCCAGTCACGCTTCCGCATCAGTGCTGGCCAACGGCTTGGGTGGGGAGGTGTGACCACGCCGCATGCAGTGCCAGTGTAGGGGCGCGTGCCTGGTGACGGCGTCTCCAGAGTGACCATCTGACTGCGTGTTCGCGTCATGCCGGGCCCGGAGGCCAGCGGCCCTCTTCCAGGACCGCGAAGAAGATAACGGGGGGCGGCCGTGTCGCCCCCCCTTTCGCGTGCCTGGCCGACCATCGCCGCGACAAAGATGTGCGCGAGCATGACGAGAGTGACGTGCCGGTGCCAGCCGACGCAACGGCGGATTTCGTACTGGCCCAGGCCGCACTCGTTCTTCGCGCTCTGGAAGCACTCCTCGATCTTCCAGCGGCAGCCCGCGACGCGGGCCAGGTCGGCAACGATGGCATCCAACGGGGCACTGGCCAGGCAGTAGGCGATCCCCTCGGGGCAGGTGATGCTGCGGCGGGCGAGCATCCAGACGATGCCAAGCCTCGGACGGGCCCTGGCCGGTGAGGCAGTCGATGCGCGGGCCGTGGATCTGCTGCGACTTGGGCACTGCCACGGCGTAGAACAAGTCGGGGCCGTCAGCGAACTGATGCCACCCATGTGCTCTCTGCGGTGCGTACGCTCGGCCGACTTGAGTTGGTCGGCGGACCACTGCGAGCCGCGTGGGAGGAATCGGCCGAGGCCGACGGGGACTGGCCGCGTGCGCTGATCGCGCCGGAGTGGGACAAGCGTTACCGGCGGAAGGTGGAGATCGGCAAGGTCCCCGGCGACAGAGCCGGGCTCACTGTCCTGGCAAAGACCTTCGACCGAGACGGACAGCGAACGGCTGGCCGAAGTGGTGGTACCAAGGGTTCCTGCCGGAGGCCGGGCACGCTGGGGCCGGTCGCGTGCCAACGCCGTTGCGCCCGGTCGGCCGGTGCTCGTGCTCGCTGGCTCAGCCGGCCCTCGTCCCCAGGGCCAGTTCCTCCCACACCGGGACCAGCCCGGCGGGCGACGGCCGGTCGAGGAGACCGGCACGCGTCCGCTGGGCCGCCTCGCGCTGTGTACCGTCGTCCAGAGCCGCAGCGACCGCCTCGGCGACCTGGGCGCGGGAGACGAGCAGGCCGGGCAGGGTGCGAGAGGCGCCAGTGCGGTCGGAACGGCGGCTGACCTCGATGGTGTCGTCCGCGAGAGCGAGGGCGATCTGGGGGACTCCGGCGAGATGGCCGTTCATCAGGACGTTCGCGCTGCCGTGGTGGATGAGGACGTCCGCCCCGGGAAGGAACAGGTGCAGCGGGACCTGACCGAGGACGCTGACGCCGTCCGGCACCGGCCCGAGCGCCCGGATCTGGTCGGCGCCGGCCGCGAGCCGCACGTCGAGGCCGAGGGCGGCGGTCTCCTCCAGGGCGTACCGCAGGGCAGCCAGTTCGGTGCCGAAGATGCCGCTGCCGGAACGCCCCCAGAGCACCACGGCGCGCCGCCGTCCGTCCCGGTCGAGCCCCTCGGGCAGGTGGCCGGCGCCGTTGTACGGGACGTACCGCACGGCGTGGACGTCGGCCCCACCGTGCGGCAGTGCCACACCGCCGGGCGTGGGGTCGACGACCGTGCGGATGCCGGCGCGCGACCAGAGGGCGAGGCCGTGGCGCGGGAAGTTGCCGGTCGGGTCGTCGGGGCCGAGATCGAGGGCGCCGGTCTCCACGGCGCCGAAGAAGCCCGGCGGGCAGTACACCGCGGGGACCCCGACGGCCCGGGCGGCAAGTGGCCCCTCCTCGCTGTTGAGGCTGTGCAGTACGAGGTCCGGGCGCCAGGCGCGGGCGAACCCCACGATGCCGTCGGCACTCCGCCTGGCCGCCTCGGCCAGCGGCAGCCACAGCTCCATCTGGAGGGCGGTCAGGTCGAGTTCGTCCAGGCTGCCGACCGGCTCGTCGGTCACCGGATGGAGCGGGAACGGTAGACCGGGTTCGATGCGGCTGCCGGCCGCCGACTTCAGCAGGTGGCCGAGGCGGGCCATCCGCATCATGTCGGCGGCGTCCAGGACGGGCACCGGGACGAGTCCGCCGCCGCGGACGGCGGCTGTCTGGGCCGGGGTGCAGGCCACCCGGACCTCGTGGCCGGCCGCCTGCAGGGCCCAGCCGAACGGGACCAGACAGACGTAGTCGCCGGCCCAGCCGGAGGTGGTCAACAGGACGCGCATAAGAGGTCTCCTACTCAAGGCCGGGCGCGGGGACGTCCGGGGACAGCACGGGGCGGCGGACCCGGTTCCGGGTCCGCCGCCCCGTGGCAGGGATGTTCAGCCTGTTCAGGCGGCAGGACGGACGTACCGCCCGTACGCCAGGTCGCCTTCTCCGATTAGCACCTCCACCGGTGACGCGGCGCCGAAGTACTCGTCACTGGCCTGCTTGACGCCGGGGAACTTGACGACGGTCCTCGGGTTCGCCTCGGGGTCCGCGTAGTCGTCGAGCAGCAGAGCACCCCCCGGGGCCAGCTTGGGCACGCAGGTCTCCAGGGAGACCACCGTCGAGGTGTAGAGGTCGCCGTCCAGGTAGCCGAAGGCGATCTGCTCCGGGAGCCCGTCGGGCAGGGTGTCCTCGAACCAGCCCGGGTGAATGTGGGGGGCGGCTCTGCCCCACTTCTCGAAGGTCGCGAGCAGTTCCTCGGGAGTCGCGGCCATCAGTCCGGACGGCAGCACGATCTCGTCCTGCTCGGCCGTGTCCGGGAGCCCTTCGAAGGAGTCGTAGACGTGGATGTCCCGGTCGTCACCGAGGGAGTCGAGGATGCTGCGGATCCAGAGGGTCATCGCGCCGCGGAAGCAGCCGAGTTCGACGATCGCGCCGGGCACGTCCTCCTTCACGATGCGCTCCACCTCGGCCCGTACGTAGCCCAGCCGGTCCGGGTCCACGGTCTCGCCGTGCTCGTCGAGGAGCCACGTGCGCAGCTCGTCCAGCACGTCGGCCGCGACAGCGCTGTTGTTGCCGGTCATTCGTCCACCGCCTTTATCTTCGGTTGAGGTTGAGGCTGAGATGGTGAGTGGGTGAGCCGCTGTCAGGCGCGCTCAGCGATGAACACGGTGTGCATCGCCTTGGCGTCCTGATGCACCGTCGGGTTGATGAAGCCCGCGTCGAGGAGCATCTCCTCATAGGTGCTGATGGAGTGCGTCTCGCCGGTGAAGGTCATCGTGAGCATGATCACGGAGAACATGAACGGCAGCGGATTGTCCTGCGGGAGGACGCCGTCCTTGAAGGTGTGGCCCGTGATGGCGATCCTGCCGCCCGGCTTCAGGCCCTCGGCCATGCGACGCAGCAGCTCCGTGGACTCCTCGCGCGAGAAGTGGTGCAGCACGTTCGTGAGCATGACGATGTCGTACGGGCCTTCCAGCGGGACCTCGAACATGTCGCCGGCAATGGAGTCCCAGCGCTCCCGCAGCCCCAGGCGTTCGGCATTGCGCTCGGTGTACTTGAGGACGTGCGGCCAGTCCAGCCCGGTCACCTTCGCACGGGGCTCCTGCCGGGCGAAGAAGAAGCCGTACGAGCCGTGGCTGCACGCGACGTCCAGGACGTCGACCGAGTCGCGGTCCTTCGCCCACGGCAGCAGCTGCTCGGCCATGACGTTGGCGGCGCCATTCTGCCACCAGTTCATGTGCTCGGCGAACTCCTCCCAGTAGTCGAAGTCAGGGGTGAGCGCGTGGGTGTCCATGACGGCGCCGCCCTTGCGGACCGCTTCCGCGAGCCGCCACTGGGCGTCCCACTCCCACTTGCTGACGCCGATCTTCACGGCGCCGCCGAAGTACTGGGGGCTGGTGCTGACGAGGTAGGTCTCGCCGCCGGGCGCCAGCTCGTACTCGTCCGCACCGCGCCGGCGCAACAGGCCGGTGGCGGCCAGCGCGTCCAGCAGGATGCGGGTGCCGCGCGGATCCGCCACGACGTGCTCGGCGATCTTGTCCGAGGTCTGAAGTCCTTGGTGAACGGCGTCGAAGACCCCGAGTTCCAGGCCGGCTCGGAGCAGACTCGCGTTCACGTAGCCGCGCATGACGCCGTGCAGACCGGCAGCGGTGACCTCGGTCTCTTGGATGACAGTCATTGAAGTTGGTTCCTTCTGCTCACCGACCGGATACGGTCGAAGTGGATGGGCACGGACGCCTTCGCGTACATACGGGATGTGGGGGCGCGCGGAACCGGCCTCCTCCCGCGGGTTCGCGGCAGGGGCGGCCGCCCACGGGCTTTCAGCCGGGCAGGCCCGCGGCGGCGAGTTCCGCCAGGACCCGCGCGGTGTGAGCGGGGGTGGGCCGGGTGGCGATGCCGGAGGCGATCCGGACGGCCGCCGCACCGAGCGCGGTGCTCTCCAGAAGGGCACCGACCGCCTGAGTGATGTCATCGGGTCCGGCGGTGAGCCCGGGCAGGACCAGTGCGGAGCCGCCCTCCGCGAACCGCCCCCCCATGACCCGCTGGTCGTCGGTGAGCCCGAGCACCAGCTGCGGGACCCCGGCGGCCGCCGCGGTCATCAGCGGGTTGACGCTGCCCTGATGGATGATCGCGTCGCTGGCCGGCAGCAGCAGGTGCAGCGGGAAGTCCTCCAGCAGGCGCACCGAGTCGGGCAACGCACCCAGCGCGGCCACCTGTTCGGGACCTGCGGTCAGGACCAGCTCGGCCCCCGAGGCCACCACGGCGTCCACGGCGTGGCGCAGTGCGGGGACCCGCGGGCCGAAGATGGCGGTCGCCGAGTTGCCCCAGATCAGGCAGATCCGCGGCTTCTTCGGCCGCTCCAGTGCCCACAGCGGCATCGCACCGGGCCCGTTGTAGGGGACGTACCGCATCGGCAGCCGCTCGGCGGTGCCGAACGGCGGCAGCAGCCCCGGCGGGGACGGGTCGACGGCCCAGCCGATCTGCGTACGGTCCCAGGGACCGACGCCGTGCCGGGCGAAGGCGCCGCTCGGGTCGTCCATCTCCAGGTCGGCCTCGCCGCCGTCCTCCACCGTGCCGAACATGCCGGGCGAGTGAAAGACGGACGGCACCCCGGCGACCCGGGCGGCCAGTGCCCCCTCGGGGGTCATCAAGTCGTGGACCACGAGGTCAGGGCGCCAGTCGCGGGTGAACCGCACCGCCGCGTCGGCGTTGTGGCCCATCACTCCGGCGCAGCCGCTCCAGAATCGCTCCGCCTCGGCGGCCGTATCGAACTCCCCCGGTTCACCGACCGGTTGACCGGTGTAGGGATGCAGCAGCGGCAACTCGTCGGTGCGCGGCCCGGCCGACTCCTGCGCGTACCGGGCGAACCGCTCCATCCGCATGACGTCGAGCTCCCGCGCGACGGGCACCGCCACCAGGCCTGCCCGGCCGATCGGGCCGGCCTGGTGCGGTGCGCAGAGGAGCCGGACCTGGTGCCCGGCCGCCTGCAGCGCCCAGGCCAGCGGCACCATGCAGAAGTACGCGCCCTTCCAGCTGGTGGTGGTGAACAGTACTCGCACGGTCGGTTTCCTCCATGTCTCCCGCGACTCACCTACGGACCGTCAGATGAGCAGAAGGCCGCCGGTGACCGGGAGGAACGCACCCGTCACATAGCCGAGTTGGTCACCCGCGAGCAGCGCGACAGCGTTCGCGACGTCCTCGGGCTCGGCGACCCGGCCGAGCGGGATCTCCGTCATGAACTTCTCGACGTGGGCCTTCACCGACTCGTCGGACAAGGCCCGTTCCAGGGCGGGGCTGCGCACGGCGCCCGCGATCACCGTGTTGAAACGGACGCCGGAGCGGCCGAGTTCCTGCGCGAAGTGCTTCATCGCGCTCTCCACACCGGCCTTGGGCAGGGCGTGGCCCAGGCCCATCAGCGTGGTGCGGCGCAGGAAGGTGTCGGAAATGTAGACGACCGAGCCGCTGCCGCGCTCCACCATGCCGGGCAGGGCGGCATGGACCGGAGTCATGGAAGTGAGGTAGTGGGCCCGCATGTTGTCGGCGAGCTGGGTGGGAGTGTGCTTGACGGCGGGGCCGCGCTGCACGTCCGGGTATCCGGTGGCGTTCAGGACCAGCAGGTCGAGCTCGCCGAGCGTGCCGCCGACCTTGGCGACGAGCAGGTCGGCCTGTGCCTGGTCGGTCAGGTCGGCCTTCACGGCAACCGCGCGGCCTCCCTCCTTCTCGATCTCCCGGACGACCTGCTTCGCCGCGTCGAAGGAGCTGTGGTAGTGGACGGCCACGGCCGCGCCACGCCGGGCGAGGTCCTTGGCCAGCACGACGCCGAGGCCGCTGCCGGCACCGGTGACAAGCGCGACGCGGCCGTGGAGGGACTGATCGGTCATGGATACACCCTGATTTCGTGTAGAGGTTCGCGGGATGACGGGATGAGTGGGGTCGAGTACGGGCTCAAGGAGCCGGGGCGGACCGAGGCACGGCGGACGCGCGGGGACTCGGCGGGCGTCAGGCCTGCTGCGTGGCCTCGCGCGACAGGCCTCGGGGCAGAAGTCCGGCCGCCTCGTAGACCGTGTCCACCAGACGCATGGTGGCGACCGCGTCGTCCGGACCCGTACGGACCGGACCGCCGTGCAGCACCGCGTCGACGAACGCCTTCAACTGGTAGTCGTACGTGGCCAGTCCGCGCACCCGTCGGCGGCTGACCGCCCCGTCGATCCGGGTCTCCAGGCGGTTCCACAGCTGAGGAACGAGGTAATTGCGGGCCTTGACCGAGCCGCGCTCGCCGACCACTCCGGCGGTCAGCGAGAGTCGCGGTCTGGGAACCGGGCTGATGGAGCACGTGACCCGGCCGGTCGCGCCGCCCGGGAAGCGGAGATCGACCTCCATGGTGCGGTCGACCTGGTCGGAGTGGAGCGTGGCACGGGCCGCGACCACCTCCGGCTCCCCGGGGCCGAGAACGCGCAGCGCGTCCAGCGGGTAGACCCCGCACAGCATCGTCGCTCCGCCGCCCAGTTCATAGCCGGCCATAACGGGGTCGGTACGGAAATTGGGAAAGCACAGATGGGCCTCCACATGCTCGACCTCTCCCAGCTCTCCGCCCCGCACCGTCTCTTCGAGGGCTTCCATCAACGGGTGGTAGCGGTAGTGCATGCCGTGCATGACGGTCAGCCCCGTAGCGGCGGCCGCCGCTGCCGCGGACTGCTGCGCCTGTTGGGCGTTGGCCGCATAGGGCTTCTCGCACAGCACGTGCTTGCCCGCCTCCAGGGCCTTGATCGTCCACTCGGCGTGGAGCGAGTTCGGCAGGGCGATGTAGACAGCGTCCACGTCGGGCGAAGCGACCAACTCGGCGTAACCGGCGGCCGATCCGGCGATCCCGTGCTTCGCGGCGTAGCGGCGCGCCCGCTCCGGGTCCCGTGCGGCGACCGAAACCAGTTCTACCTCCGGGAGGCGCTTGGCCGGACCGACCACTGAACCCGGTGTCACCCTGGAGGCACCGAGCAATCCCACTCTCAGCTTCTGCATGGCCGAGACGGTAGGGCGGGCGGCTCGCAGGATCGGTCGAGCCGGACTCGAACATCCCGGTCCGCCGCCTGGCCGCGCTCGACCCGGCTCCGAGTCCCCGCTGGCAACCTCGGGCCCCACTCCTGACACTTCTCACGGGAAGAGGCCCCACATGCGGGTGCTGTTCACCACCTACGCCGAGCGTGCCCATCTGCTGCCGCTCGCACCGCTCGCCTGGGCGCTGGTCAACGAGGGCCACGAGGTCCGGGTGGCCAGCTCCCCGATGTTGACGGACGCGATCTCAGCGACCGGTCTCACAGCCGTCCCGGTGGGCCAGGACATCGACATCGAGGCGGTCCTGGCCCGTGGTGATCTCGCTCCGGTCAAGCGCCACCCGGACGAGTCGCAGGCCGCCGTCGAGGAGCGCGTGATGCGCAACATGGCGGGGCTGCTCTTCGCGTTCTCCCGGGCGACCTCGGCCGACCTCGTCGCATTCGGCCGCAGCTGGCGGCCCGACCTGATCGTGCACGACCCGATCACCTTCAACGGTCTGGTCGCCGGTCAGGCCCTGGGGGTACCCGTGGTCGGGCATCTGTACGGCATGGCACGCTGGCTTCGGCCCGAGTTCAAGGACCTGATCGGCGGCGAACGCTGGGAGGACTACGCCGGGCTGTTCGAGGGCGTCGGTGCCGAGCCGGTCACCGAGCCCGTGGCGTGGGTGGATCCGCGCCCCGCCAGCCTGATCTGGTCCGAACACGTCACCGGGCTGCCGGCCGCACCGCTGCGCCATCGCCTGCCGATGCGCTACATCCCGTACAACGGATCCGGAACGGTACCGCGCGAGTTGACCGGTTCCACGGACCGGCCGCGTGTGGTGGTGACCTGGGGGACCTCGCAGCAACGCAAGCTCGGACCGGCCGTCGCCGACTATTTCGGCGACGTGGTGCGCGCGGTCGCCGCGACCGGCGCCGAGGTGGTGCTGACCCTGGGCGAGGCGGGCAGGGAACTGGTGGACCGGCTCGGCCCGCTCCCCGAGCACGTCCGTCCCATCGGCTGGGCCCCGCTGAACGCGCTGCTCGCCGGCTCCGACGCGATCGTGCACACCGGCGGCACCGGCGTCCTGATGACGGCCGCCGCCCACGGGGTCCCGCAGCTCGGCATCACCTCGATCCGCGAGGGCCTGTACAACACCCAACAGCTGGCGAGCACAGGTGCTGGACTCCACCTGGAGCAGCGGGAGTCGGACCCCTTCGACGTGAAGACCGCCGTCGAGAAGCTGCTCGGCGACGCGGCCCACCGCACGGCTGCGGACCGGCTGCGCCAGGAGATCGCGGACTGCCCGGCCCCCGCCGAGGTGGCCCGCAAGCTCGAAACGCTGCTCTGATCCCGTCGCACCCCCGGCTCGGCGGCCGGACCCAGCCCTCGTGCCGTACTCAAGCTGCACTCAAGCTGCACTCAAGCAAGGCTCCACCACGGCACGGGCAGCAAGTGGAATCTCCCCATACCGTATGGGCGGCACCGCCGAACCGCCCCGTGCCACTGGCCCTCTGGAACGAAGGAATACCGACGTGTCGGACACTTCACTGGCAACGCAGCCCCTCTTGCCGAGGAGCCGGCTGAGAGCGATCGTCGGCGCGCTCGTGCTGGCCGCACTGCTGGCGGCGATGGACATGATGGTCGTCAACGTGGCGATGTATTCCATCATCAAGGACCTCGACCCCCTGCACGGTGTCGACGACAGCCGTTGGGTTCTGACCGTCTACACCCTCGCGCTGGGCGCCGCGACCCCTCTGTACGGAAAGCTGGCCGACCGGCTCGGCGGCAAGTCGGTCATGTTCGTCTCGCTCGGACTGTTCCTGGCCGGCTCGCTGCTGTGCGGCATCGCCCAGAGCATGCCCCAGCTCATTGTCTTCCGGGGCTTGCAGGGCCTGGGCGCCGGCGGTCTGATGACCGTGGCGATGGTGATCGTCGCGCAGATCGCACCGCCCAAGGACCGGGCGAAGTTCGGCGGGTACGTCGGTGGCGTGACCCTGCTCGGAATCGTGATCGGCCCGGTGATCGGCGGCTTCTTCGCGGACACCCACGTGATACTGGGGCTGACCGTGACCTGGCGGTGGGCATTCCTGATCAACGTCCCGCTCACCGTCCTCGTCGCTGCCGCCCTGGCCCTCTCCCCCAAGGTCCCGGTCGAGCGGCGCACGTCCCGGATCGACTTCACCGGCGGCGGCCTGATCGTCCTCGCGGTGTGCGCGGTGCTCCTGGTGACCGAGTGGGGCGGCAGCCGGTACTCCTGGACCTCGCTGCCGGTGATCGGCACGGGCGCCGCGGCCCTCGTACTCCTGGCGGCCTTCGTACGGCAGGAGTCCCGGGCCGGGGACCCGATTCTCCCGCTGGCCCTCTTCCGCAACAAGGTCTTCCGAATCACGGTGCCCATTTCGCTGCTCGGCGGTTTCGCCCTGCTCGGCATGGCCTTCTACATGGCCCTGTACCTGCGGATCGTGCGCGGACTCGACTCACTCGACACCTGCCTGCATCTCCTGCCGATGATCCTGGGCATGCTGCTCGGCATGCTGATCACCGGCTCGTTGGTCTCACGGTTCGGCCGGTACCGGCCCTTCCCGCTGATCGGCAGCGCCCTCGCGGCTGTCACCATCGGCCTGTGCGCGACTCTGACCACCACGACCTCAACCTGGTTGCTCAGCATCTACCTCGTCGGATTCGGCCTCGGCATCGGCCAGTTGACGCAGGTTCCGACGGCCGCGGTGCAGAACACGGTGGACTTCTCCGAAGTCGGCACCGCCTCGACGGCGGTGGCGTTCGCTCGGATGATGGGTCAGTCCCTGGGCCCCGCGATCTTCGGCTCGGTCGTCGCGGCCGCATTCACCTCTCAGCTGCCGGCCGCTGCCCAGGGGGCCGCCGCGGACGACGGCAACATCAACGTCACGGGGTTGCTCGCGCTCTCCCCCGCTCTCCGGAGCGAGGCACTGGGCGCCTTCCTCGACGCGCTGCACTCGGCGTTCCTGCTCGGTGCCGGCACGCTCGCACTGGCCTTCACGTGCGCGCTCTTCTTCCCCGAGCCCAAGGTGCACGACGAGACCGACACCGCACCGGCCGCAGCTGTCCGCGCCCCGTCGGCCGGCTGACGCGTCCTTCCCGCCATGGCGACACTTCGCCCACCCGAAAGCGTCGGCCCCCAGGACCCGGTCGTGGTCCTGGGGGCCGACGTCCCGCCCGGAGGCCGGGGTGCGGTTCCTAGCGGGCGGTGAGCTCCGGAACACAGGCGTCGAGGTAGTTGTCGAGCACGCCCCGGAAGTAACCAGGGCCGAAGCCCATTCCCGCGACCGCCGGCACCAGGGCACGCAGCTTCTCGGTCGACACCGGCTGGCCCGCCCGGGCGGGCACGTAGTCGCGTACGGCACGGGTGCCGAGCCGCTGCTCGATGCAGGTGATGATCTCCTCTACCGGCACCGCATGGCCACTGGCCACGTTCACCACCTCGTGGTTCACCCCGCGCTCCAGGAGCTCGTCGATCACCTGCACGACATCGGTGACGTCGATGAGGTCGCGCGAGGCGCCACGCAGCACACGGACCGTCCCGGAGACGATCTGGCTCGTCAGCGCCGGCAACAGCAGATGCGGCGGCTCACCGGGCCCCACCACGTGGGCCAGGCGCAGGATCAGCCATTCGAGACCCGAGGCGCGCAGTACCGCTTCGAGGCCGAGCTTGTGCCGCCCGTACGCGGTACCCGGACGCACCGGGCCGTCCTCCCGCCCCGGCCCGCCCCGCAACGCGTACATGCCGGCTGAGGCCGTCGACAGGAAGACCAGCTTCCGGCCGTCGTCGGCGCAGCGCTCCATCAGCTCGTACAACCGCTCGGCCTCCCTGCCGTACTCCGCCAGGGAGGTGTCGCCGGTGGCGGACACCCCCGCCGCCAGCACGCACACACCCGGGTGGCGGCCGGCGAGCGGTGCCAGGTTCCCGGCCAGGAATCCTCTCCCGATGATCTCCATACCCGTGCTCTCCCTCTTGCTCTCTGTTCTCCGGCTCGCTGACATCTTGTGAAAGTCCGCTCAACTGCTGCTCGACGCACGGGTGCCGACCACGTCCCGCCAGGCGAGCCGCACCGAATCGGTGAGCGGGCGGGACGGCGCCCAGCCGAGCAGGCGGCGGGCCCGGCCGATGTCCACCCTCTGGGTGCCACCGACCGCCCGCAGCCGCGGCGCCGCAGCGGACATCTCCGACAGGCGTACGGACAGGCCGGCTTCGGCGATACACAGCTCGACGAGATGGCGCACCCGTACGCTGTTGCCCCCCGCGATGTTGAGGACCTCACCGCTCACGGGGCCGCGGACCGCGGAGGCCACGGCGAGCGCCACGTCATCGGCATCGACGAAGTCCCGGCGGTCACCGAGCGGGGCGAGACGCAGCAGTGCGGGACCTCCACCCGCGCGGGCGGCGGCGAGCTGGGCCAGGACGGAGCCGAGCAGGCTCTCGCCGGGGGCGCCGGGCCCCACCAGGTTCGCAAGGCGCAGCACCAGACCCGTGAGCCGCCCGTCGCGGGCGGCACCGAGCACCTCCTCGGTACCGGCGAGTTTGGTCGCCCCGTACGGTGTGGTGGGGCGCGGCACCAGTTCTTCGCGGAGCCGGCCCCGATCGGGCCCGTACTCGTGCACCGAGCCGAGCTGAATGAACCGCGGCGGGGCCGGCAGTGCCGTGGCCGCGCTCACCAGCGTGCGTACGAGCGCGGAGTTGGCCCGTTCCATCTCCTCGGGCCCCGCGCCCCAGACGGCGCCTGCCGCGTTGACGACGGCTTTCACCCGCTCGGCCCGCAGCAGCCGCGCGGTCTCGACCGGGCCTGCGGCGACGGGATCCAGCCCGACCGGGCGGACGCCGGGCACCGGCACCCGCCCGGACCGGCTGACCGCCAGCACGTCATGACCGAGCCCGGCCAGGACGAGGCAGACCCGGCGGCCCACGAACCCGGTGCCGCCGAACACCGCGATCCGCGCGGCCCCGGGCCTTCCCGCCAGGTTCACCTGGTTCACCTCCGGGAAAACGCTCCAGGCCGCACGCCGGTCCTGCTCCGCCGTGCGGAGCGCGCAGGGCGCGGGCCCGCCGGGCGGCCGCTTCCGCATCACCTGACTTCAGCGGCCGCGCTCGGCGAAGCGGCGCCGCCCGACCCGGCGCGGTCCGCGGCCTGCGCCGCCACCCGTCGTCCGGCCCCGGGGCGCAGCCCGCACTCGGCCAGCGCCGCGTCCGGAGCTCCCGCCGTCAGATCCGGTCCGTCGGCGGCGAGATAGCCGTCCGGGCGTATCAGCAGCCATCCACCGGCGGTCACCCCGAGGTCGGCGGCGAGCCGCCCGCCGGGGTCGGCGAGCGCGCCGGGCGCTGCCGGGCCGACGAGCCCG
This sequence comes from Streptomyces sp. NPDC003032, assembly GCF_053591415.1. Classification (NCBI taxonomy): domain Bacteria; kingdom Bacillati; phylum Actinomycetota; class Actinomycetes; order Kitasatosporales; family Streptomycetaceae; genus Streptomyces; species Streptomyces sp. NPDC003032. Next base: position 84,137 of record NZ_JBSFTT010000013.1, read on the forward strand.
TGGGACACCGCCCCGCCGCCGGTCGCCACAGCGGAGCGCACCGAGAGGGACGGGTAAGCCTCCACAAGCCGCTCAAGCTCCGTGTACCGGCCGGGCTCGGGGAACGCGAGCAGCGTCCAGCCGGGGCGGCCCAGCTCGGCCAGCAGTTCCTGCCAGGCAGGCACCCGAGTGAGCCCGTCCGCGTCGACCCGGGCGACGCGGTCGCCCGGTGCCAGGACTCCGCCGGACGGTGAGCCGACGGACAGGGCGCTGTCGGCGTACGACAGGCCGAGGGCCGACATGCCGCCCATGATCTTGCGCTCGATCTTCGACTTCAGTGGCGGCACGGAGCGGAGGAAGGTGAACGCGGTCCTCAGGAAGGCAGCTGCCGTGCGGCTCCGGAGCTGGACCAGCAGGGTGGCCATGCGGGTCGACTTCAACAAGGTCGCACCGACCGGCACCCGCTCGGTGCTGTACGACTTCAGCAGCCCGGCGCCGGCTTCACCGTGGATCACTGAGGCCAGCTTCCAGGCCAGGTTGACCGCGTCCTGCACACCGGTGTTGAGGCCCTGCCCCGAAGCGGGGCTGTGTACATGGGCGGCATCTCCGGCCAGGAAGACCCGGCCCTTGCTCATCTGCTCGATCATGCGCTGCTGGATGGTGAACACTGATACCCAGCTGGGCGGTTCGACCATGACCCGGCGCCCTGTTCCGGCCTCGATCTTCGCGGCGAACCGCCGGGCCACGGCCTCGTCACTCTCGTACGACGCGTCGGCGGTGTCGAGGAGCCGCCACTTGCCGGGGTCCGGGAACGGCACCATCATCACGGTGCCGGCCGGGGTGCGCATCCAGTGGATGCTGTCGCGCGGCAGGCCGCAATCGACCACCGCGTCGGCGATCAGCCAGGTCTCGCTGCTCTCGCCGATCAGCGGCATACCCAGCTGCTTGCGGACCGTGCTGTGTCCACCGTCGCAGCCGACCAGCCAGTCGGGAGTAACCGTCTCCTCGGTGCCGTCCGGGTGACGGAGTGTCACCGAGACCGTGTCACCGGTGTCCACGAACGACTCCAGCCTCACCCCCCACTCCACCTCGGCCCCGAACCGGGCGAGTGCGGCACGCAGCACCCGCTCGGTGACCACCTGGTCCACCATCAGTGTGAACGGGAAGCGGGTGGGGAGCCTGCTGTAGTCCGTGTCGAAGCGGACCAGGCGGCAACCGTTCTGGTGCAACGTGAAGTGCTCGACACGCTGTCCTCGCGGCAGCAGTTCGCCGAGGATCCCCATCTGGTCGTACGTCTCCAGGGTCCGCGCGTGCGTGGCCAGGGCCCGGCTGGTGACGGCCGGCCCGGCCGCCGCGTCGACGATCCGGACCCGCACCCCGTGCCGGGCCAGCTCATGGGCGGCGGACAGGCCGACGGGGCCCGCGCCGACGACGAGGACCTGTGCGCTGTCGGTCATGCGCCCGCTCCGTTCTCCTGATCGTGCTTGGCCTTCTTCCACCAGCCAGGGTTGTCCCGGTACCAGGCGACGGTGTCCGCGAGACCCCGCGCGAAGGGAATCCGCGGGACGAAGCCCAGTTCCTCCCGGATCTTCGTGTCGTCGAGCGAGTAGCGCAGGTCGTGGGCCTTGCGGTCGGCCACCTTGCGCACCGAACTCCAGTCGGCGCCCAGTTCGTCGAGGAGCTGTTCGGTGATCTGCCGGTTGGTCCGCTCGTCGCCGCCGCCGACGTTGTAGATCTCGCCCGGTCTGCCGCCGGTCAGCACGAGCTGAACGGCCCGGCAGTGGTCGTCGACGTGCACCCATTCGCGGACGTTGGCGCCGTCGCCGTACAGCGGCAGCTCGCGGCCTTCCAGAAGGTTGGTGACGAAGAGCGGTATCAGTTTCTCGGGGTGCTGGTAGGGCCCGTAGTTGTTGGAGCAACGGGTGATCGAGACGTTCAGGCCGTGGGTGCGCCAGTAGGCACGGGCGATCAGGTCGGATCCGGCCTTGGACGCGGCGTAGGGGGAGTTGGGCAGCAGCGGCCACTCCTCCGTCCAGGAACCCTCCTCGATGGATCCGTACACCTCGTCGGTGGAGACGTGCACGACACGGCCCACGCCGGTGCGCAACGCGGCCTCCAGGACGTTCTGGGTGCCCCCCACATTGGTGCGTACGAACTCCGCGGCCGACGCCAGGGAACGGTCGACGTGCGACTCGGCGGCGAAGTGCACCACCGCGTCGTGGCCGGGTAGCAGCCCGAGCAGCAGGTCGAGATCGCACACGTCGCCCTTGACGAAGTCGAGCCTCGGCCCGGGTGCCGGGAGGTTGTCGCGGTTGCCCGCGTAGGTCAGTTCGTCGAGGACGGTCACCCGGGCGTCCTCGTAGCCGGCGTAGCCGCCCGTCAGCATGGTCCGTACGTAGTGAGACCCGATGAAACCGGCTCCGCCGGTGACCAGGATTCTCATGCCGCCCTGCCTTCTTGAGTGGGTCCCGTGAGTCCGCGACTCCGGGACTGCGCGGGTGGGGCAGGGATGGCTTTCACGCCGGCTGCCCTCGATGGCTCAGATGGCTGTGCCCCCTGCTCCACCACTTCTTCCGGATCGCTGACCTGGCTCTGCCGGATCCGGCCTCCCGTGCCTTCTCCGACCGCGAACGGAACGAGGGCTGCCCCTGCGCGGTCCGCCCCCCACTCCGTCTCGTCGCTTGGCTTCAGCATCAGGCAGCCACCTCGACCTGGGTGTGATCGCCGACCACCAGACGGTGGCGGCCCGTGCTGTGCACGCCGGTGACGGCGGCGCCGCGGCCGATGAGGGAGCCGTGGACATCGCGCACCCCGGAGACCGTCACACCGTCCAGCGCGATGGAGTGCCCGAGCCGGCTGCCGGTGAGCACGCAGTTGTGGCCGATGGCGGTGTACGGGCCGATGTCGCTGTCCGCGACGACGCTGCCCGCGCCGATCACGGCGGGGCCCTCGATGCGCGAGTTGAGGATGCGGGCCCCGGTCTCCACCAGGACCTCGCCCACCAGCACACTGTCGGCATCGACCTGGCCCTGGACCGAACCGCTCAGCCCGTCGAGAAGTTGGCGGTTGCAGTCCAGTACGTCCTCGACTCGGCCCGTGTCCTTCCAGTAGCCCGCGTACTCCCGGGCCCGTACGTCCGCGCCCTCGGCGACCAGCCACTGGATGGCATCGGTGATCTCCAGCTCACCGCGGGCGCTCGGCTCGATCGCGGCGACCGCCCGGTGGATCTCCGGGGTGAAGAAGTACACGCCGATCAGCGCGAGATCGCTCTGCGGCTCCTGCGGCTTCTCCACCAAGCGCAGCACAGTGCCGTCAGCGGCGATCTCCGCCACGCCGAAGGCACGCGGGTCAGCGACCTTGTACACGACCACTTCGGCGGCCGGCCGGCCCGCCCGGAAGTCCTGAGCGATCTCGGTGACGCCCTCCGGCAGCATGTTGTCGCCGAGGTACATCACGAAGTCGTCGTCGCCGAGAAAGTCCTGGGCGATGGCGACGCAGTGGGCGAGTCCGAGCGGACGCTCCTGCGGGATGTAGACGATCCGTGCGCCGAACCGTGACCCGTCGCCGAGGACGGCCTCGATCTCCGGCCTGTGCTCACCGACGATCACCCCGATCTCGGTGACGCCGAGCGCGAGGATGTTCTCAAGCGCGTATTCGATCACCGGGCGATTGGCGATCGGTATGAGTTGTTTGGGCATGGAATAGGTGAAGGGGCGAAGCCGGGTGCCCGACCCGCCTGACAGCACCAGAGCCTTCATGAAGTCCTCTTCTCAAGGTGATTCTCAAGGTGTTGGCGGACAGCAGGTTGAGAATGTGAGGTCATGGTGGAGTGACGCTGGACAACCGCTGCCGCCCCCGCACCCGGGTCCGGGCGCCCTGCTCGAACCCGGGATGCGGAACGTGGGCGAACGGGAGTCAGGCAGCGAAGGACCGGGCGGCCTGATGGGCAGTCACGTGGACTGCCTCATCGGCCGACCCGATGGCGGGGGCCGCGCAGACGGCGCGGGCCTCGCGGTACGCCTCGGCCGTCGTCCACCACGACGCGAACGTGTACAACCCGGGCTTGACCAGCGAGCGGCTGAGGTCGGCGTGGCGGAAGCCCTCACGGCCCGCCAGCTCGGCCACGTACCCGGCCCAGGCCTTTTCGCAGGAGTCCGGGTCCAGCTCGCTCAGCAGGGTTTCCACGACGACGACCGGGGTGAGCGGTACGGCTTCACCGGCGCGCAGCACGTTCATGGACGGCTCGGCCACGACGTCCACGAGCTGGTGGAACTCCTCGGCATGCGCCTGGAAGACCTCGTCGCCGAGCACCTTCTGGAAATCCTGCGGCGTGCGCCAGCGTCCGATGTTCACATAGACGTCCGGGCGCTCGGTGAGCCGCACTGCCTGATGCGAGTCAAAGCCCTCCTGCTCGCGCATCCACGCGACGTGCTGGAGGAACCGGCGCTCGAAGTCTCCGGCGTTCTCGGGGTCCTTGAGAGTGAAGGTGTTGACGACGGTGAAGAGCTTCGGGCCGCACGTGGCATCGGGTTTGCCGGCCATGGCTGACCGCCTTTCTCGGAGAGTGATCCTTCAACGGGCAGCCGTGAGCATGGCCCGAGGGGCTCGAAGCGGCCTCAAGGGCGCCTGGACACCCGGGCGCGCGTATGCGGAAGGGGCGGCCATGCCGCCCCTTCCGCATCGATCCCTCTCTGCTCCGCCGCTCAGTCGAGGAGTTCCTCAGCGATGCGGATGTCCTGGTTGCCGTACGCGACGGCGTTCAGGATCTTCCGGTAGAGCGGGGTGTGCCGCACTGCGGCGGCCAGCTTCGGGCGGACCCGGGTGGCGAAGGTGCCGTGCGACAGCATCGCCTTGCTCTGGACGGACTGAAGCCGTGCCACCCGGGCGATGTCGGGTGCCCGCCGCTGCTCGAACACGCCGAGCGCCGCCGCGCCGGCGTCACCCCGGCGTACCGCGTCCACCAGAACCGGGTGAGCCACCACCGCGTCCTGCACGGCCAGGTTGATGCCCTGGGCACCGATCGGACTGTGGGTGTGTGCCGCGTCGCCGATCAGCAGCAGCCCGTCGACGGCCCACCGGTCGGCGCGCCCTGAGAACACATCGAGCAGGCTCACGTCGCGTACGGAGGAGAGCTGTTCGTGGACGAGGTCCGCGTACTCCGGTACCGCGCGGGCGAGTTCGTTCTTGACATGCCCGAATCCGCGCCCCAGCACCGCCTGGTAGCCCTTGTGCGGCAGCGTCCAGCCGACCTGGATCCGGTCGGGGAAGGAGTCGTACGCGAGGACCGGACTGCCGCCTGCCCGGAACACCCGTACGTCCCTGGTACGGCCCGGCTCGGCCTCCGAGCGCCGTAGCTTGAACCACAGGACGTCCAAGTCGAACGCCTCGACACGGCCCGCACCGATCCCGGCGAGCTGCCGGGTCTTGGAGAACCGTCCGTCGGCGCCCACTACGGCCAGCGCGCGCACCTCGACCGGGCCCCCCGCGCCGTCAGCCCGCACCCCGGCCACCCGGCCTCCCTCGCGCGGGAGCGCGGACAGCCGACGCCGGTCCAGGTAGGCGAAATCGGCGAAATGGCGGCAGTGCAGGAGAAGTTCGCTGAGCAGGTGGTCCTGCGGAATGCTCAGCAGGTGGTCGTAGGGGGCCGGCAGCGTCCGGTAGTCGATGTCGAGCAGCACCCGGTCCCGGTCGACAAGGCGGAACCGCTCGTGCTCGTGTGCTCCCCGGGCGCGGGCCCCTCCGAGGACGCCCAGCCGGTCGAGCAACTTCATCGCGCCCGGCTGGAGTATCTCCCCACGGAACTCCCGCTGCGCGCCGCCGTGCTTCTCGACCACGGCCACCCGCACGCCGGACTTCAGCAGCAGCAGGGCCAGGACCAGCCCCGCGGGGCCGCCGCCCACAATGCAGATGTCAGTGGCGATCTTCTCGGAGCTCATTGTCCGCCCTTCTGCCTTTCCTCGTCTTGCCTTCGCCGTCCCGCCCGGAGCCGACGACCGTCAGAGCAGGCCGAGGCCACCGTCCGCGGTGATCACCTGGCCGTGGATCCAGCGGGCCTCGTCCGTGCAGAGCAGCGCCACGACGTCCGCGATGTCGTCCGGAGTGGTCAGCCGTCCCGCCGGGGTACGGGTCGCGAGCGCGGCCAACGCACCGGGGTTGACGGTGCCGGGCCCCTTGTCGATCTTCGCGGTGGCGACGGCGTTGACGGCGATACCGCGGCCGGCGAGCTCCACCGCCAGATAGCGCACCAGGCTCTCCAGGGCCGCCTTGGCCAGGCCCTGCCCCACGTACTGGGGAATCACCGAGCGGGCTCCGCTACTGGAGACCGCGATGATCCGTCCGGGCCTGCCCGCCATCGCCCCGGCGAGCAGCGGCGCCGCCGAGAGCAACGGGCCGACCCCGGCCGCGATGTCGGCACCCACCAGGTCGGGGTCCGCGCCCACAGCCGGAGAGGGGTGCCAGGAGGCCGCGCTGTGCACGAACACGTCGATGCCGCCGTGGTCCGCGCGAACCCGTTCGACCAGGGCCCTCAGCTCCTCGGGCCGGGTGACGTCGACGCGCACCGCGACGGCTCCGCCCCTGAGGCCTGACATCTCCGCGAGGGCCGCATCCGCGTCGGCCTCGCTGTGCGCCCAGGTCAGCACCACCTGGGCGCCGGCCGCACAGAGCTTGCGGGCGACCGCGAGGCCGACACCCCGGGTGGCGCCGGTAATGACGGCGACACGGTCCTCCAGGCCGAGGCTGCCGCCGTCCCGCAACGCGTGGTCGGTCATGCCACCGCCTCCTGCTGCGCCCCGGCGGCAAGCCGTGCCGCGAACTCGTCCGCGATCAGCCGTCGCTGGATCTTGCCGTTGCCCGAACGCTCGATGCCAGGCACGAACTCCACGTGGTGCAGGTGCTGGTAGTACGGCAGGCGCTCCGCGACGTACGCCGTCAGTTCGCCGAGCAGAAGGTCCAGGTCGGGGGAGGCCCCTTCGGTGAGTACCACTTGGGCCGCGGCCACCGCACCACGACGCTCGTCGGGAACCCCCACGACGACCGTCTCGCGCACCCGAGGATGTCGGGCGAGGGTCCGCTCGATCTCCAGGGGCGCCACCAGGAAGTTGTCGCACTTGAAGACGTCCTGCAGCCGGTCCACCACGAACAGCCGGCCGCTCTGGTCGATCCGGCCCACGTCGCTGGTGGTGAACCAGCCGGCCCCGTCCGTGCCCGAGCCGTCGGGAAGCCCGAGATAACCCTTCATCACCTGCGGCCCGCGCAACTGGACCTCGCCCAAGGAGCCGGCGGGCAGCACGGCCCGGGACTCCAAGTCGACGATCCGGCACTCGGTGTCCCGCACCGGCCGTCCCACCGAACCGTGCACCGGATCCGCGGGGTCGTCGCTGTGGGTCAGCGGCGACGTCTCGGCAAGTCCGTACCCCTGGATGACGGGCACACCGAAGCGTTCGGTCAGCGCCCGGGCCGCCGGTACGGGGAGCGCGGAGCCACCGGACGCGATCAGGCGCACCGACGTCAGGGCGACCCCGTCGAGGCCGGGCGCCCCGGCGAGGCGGGCGAGCCGGACCGGCAGGCTGTAGAAGTGCGTCGCCCCGGCGCGGTTGGCCTCCTGGACCGCGTCGGCCGGGTCGGGCGCGGTGCAGAGGATCTGGGTGGCGGCCGCCCGCATGGCCGAGTTGAGGTGCATCGGGTGGAACGTCGGAAGATGGTTGAGGGTGACCGAGCCGGCGTCCAGTCGGTGCGCCTCGGCGATCTGTGCGGCGTTCACCGTCAGGTTGCGGTGCGTCAGCCGTACGCCCTTGGGCCGGCCGGTCGTACCGCTGGTGAACTGCACACAGGCCACGTCGTCCGGGTCCGGAAGGGGGTCCGGGGCCGACGCGGCCGACGCGCGGTGGGCGGAGCGCGCGATGAGGCCGGCGAGGGTCTCGGCGCCGGGGACCGGGTCTTCGGGCGCGGGGCCGATGAGGACCAGGTGTCGCAAGTGCGGCAACCGGTCCCTGAGCGGTACCAGCCGCGCGTACAGTGCCGCGTCGACGAGGGCGACTTGTGCCTCGCAGAGGGCGAGCACCTTCAGTATCCCCTCCTCGCGCAGCAGCGGGTTGACCACGGCGGCGACATGGCCTGCCCGGACCGACGCGTAGTAGGCGACGGCGAAGTCGGGGTCGAGGACGGAGGCGACGGCAACCGTCGCGCCCTGCTCCGGGACGAGTTCCCGCAGCGCGGCCGCGGCCGCGTCGACCTGACGCTCCAGGCCGGCGAAGTCCACGCTGCGCCCACCGGACCGGATCGCGGTGCGCTCCGGGTGTGCCGCGGCCGCCTCGGTCACCAGGAGGTCGAGCCGGAAGCCCGCGCGGTCAGCCACGACGGGCCTCCGCGTAGGCCTTGGCGTGGCCGAGCGTGGCGCGTGAGTTGGTGCTCAGGGCGCCCTGGATGAACGTGCGGGCCTCGGCGACCCCGGCGTCCTCGCCCAGGATCCGGGCGATGTTGGCCGTGTTGAGGGTAACGGTGTGCTGGGAGGTGGCCAGCAGGCCGTCGCCGTCCTCGACGAGGTGCCAGTACCCGGTGTGCAGCAGGAGCAGGGCGGGCAGCGTGATCTGCTTGTACACGATGCGCTCGTGCGGGAAGCAGACACGTATCGACTTGGTGGTGTGCGCCGAACCGTCCTTGGCGAGGGTGTCCATCTCCAGGACCTGGAGCCCCGGGGCGTCCTCGGTCAATTCGACCCGGCTGACGTGCGGCAGGCGCTCTGTCCACCGGTCGGCCTCGTTCAGGAAGTCGTACACGTCCTTGGTGGCGCCCTCGATGCGCACGGAGTCCTCGAAGGAGAAGGTCAACTCGGCCTCGTGGGTGGCACGTTCGACGTTCCTTTTGAGGGACTCCAGCTCCGACCTGCTGTTCCGGTCGACGGCCTCGTCGATCCAGCGCAAGGACTCGGGGTCGTCCTCGACGGCGCGGTAGTCGTGGAGCAGCCGGACCCTTGTGGTCTGCTCGTCGACGGGCTCCAGGATCCAGGTGCCGCCCATCGCGGCCACCGGCGGCGCGGGGACCTCCTGACGGAAGGTGATCCGCAGCGCCTCACTGTCGAGGATGCGGTGCGACGTCCAGTTCTTGGCGGCCCCATTGGCGGTGGCCCAGATCCGGATGCGCTCCTCGCTCCCGCTCTCCTCCACACGGTCGACGTGGACGCTCGGCGGGAAGATCACCGGCCAGCCGGTCACGTCGGCGATCAGCCGGTAGATCTCGGCGGCCGGCGCCTGCACGGTGACGGTGTGCTCAACCTCGCGGATGGTCATGGGGGTCTTCCTCAGCTCTCTCGTGGTACAGGGATGTCAGAAGTTGCCGAGGCCGCCGCAGACGTTGAGGGCCTGGGAGGTGAGCGAGGCGGCTGTGTCGGTGGCCAGGTAGCCGATGAGGCCGGCCACCTCCTCGGGGGTCGAGTACCGGCCGAGCGGGATCTTCGCCTGGAACTTGGTGAGGATCGCTTCTTCGGAGGTGTCGTACGCGGCTGCGTAGCCCTGCCGTACGCGCTGCGCCATCGGGGTCTCGACGTAGCCGGGGCAGACCGCGTTGACGGTGATCCCGGTCGGCGCCAGCTCGTTGCCGAGCGCCTTGGTGAAGCCGACCACGCCGTGCTTCGACGCTGAGTAGGGGGCGCCGAGGACCACGCCCTGCTTGCCCGCCGTCGACGCCACGTTGATGATGCGGCCCCAGCCCCGCTCACCGATGCCACCCTGGCGCAGCACGGCGCGGGTCACGAGAAAGACGGAGGTGAGGTTCGTCGCGATGACGTCGTCCCACAGCTCGTCCTCGATGTCGGCGGTGACTCCGCCGCCGGAGCGACCCGCGTTGTTCACCAGGACGTCGATACGGCCGTGCCGCGCGACGACGGTGTCCACCAGCTCGCGCACGTCCTCCGCACTGCGGACGTCGGCGGCTGAGCCGTCGGCCTCGTACCCCTCGTCCCGCAACTGCTTGACGGTGAGAGACACATTCTCGGCGTTGCGTGCGCAAATGAACACCTTCAGGCCCGCACGGCCGAGCTCACGCGCCGCGGAAAGGCCGATGCCGCTGGTCGCCCCGGTGATCAGGGCCACCTTCTGCTCCGTACCCGACATGCTCGGTGCTCCTCTGGAAAGTGAAGAAATAGGAAGTTGAAGAAAGAACCGCCTGTGAATATCCGGGCCGGTACTCGACCCGCGATCGAGCGTCGGTGGACGTTCGCCGGTCGACCCGCGTTCGAGACGGGCACGAGGCGGACGGCCCAGGCTCGGTGCGTCACCACCATGGTGACCATGCGTGTTCACCGGGGAGAAAAGGGACGACCATGACTGTGACGGACGAGGCAACCACCTCCGGCACCGGTGCGCTTTACCACCAGATCCAGCAGTTCTACGCGCGGCAGATGCAGCTGCTCGACGACGGGCGGGCGGAGGAATGGGCCCGTACGTTCACCGAGGACGGGGTGTTCGCCGCCAACGCTCACCCCGAGCCGGCCGTCGGCCGCGCCGGCATCCACGCCTCCGCCGCCAAGGCCGCCGAGGAGTACCGGGCCAAGGGCGTGCAGCGTCGGCACTGGCTCGGCATGGTCTCGGTCGAGCCCAGTGCCGACGGCTCCGTCTCGGCGCGCTGCTACGCACTCGTCATCGAGACCCCGCGTGGCGGTCAGGCCGCGATCCGGGTGAGCACGCTGTGCGAGGACAGGCTGGTCCGCGACGGAGCCAACTGGTTGGTGGAACACCGCCAGGTCACCCGCGACGACCTGCTCTGACCCTCCCGGGCCGAGCAGGCCCCTGGCCCCACCTGAACGGCTGCCCCCGTCCCGCATCCCCCTCGGGACGGGGGCAGCGCCATGTCCGTGCGCTGCGGGACGGCGTACGACGGGCAGGAACGATGTTCGGGACGTACGACGAAGGCGACGGCCGAGGCACTCCGAAGTGCCTCGGCCGTCGCCGTACCCGTCCGGCCGGGTCAGGCCGCGCGGGTCTGCTCCACAGCGAGCGCCGCGTTGATGAACTCCAGCAGGAGCCGCGGTGTGCTCGCCTCGGCGACCGTGTCGTCCGAGAGCTGGATGCCGTAGTCACGCTCGATGCGACCGGTGGTCTGCAGCACCGCGAGCGAGTCGTAGCCCAGTTCGTCGAAGGACGTGTCGAGGACGTCTCCGCCCAGGTCGACCGTCTCGTCCTCGCCCGCGCACTCCCTGAGTACTCCGGTCAGCTGTTCCAGTGTCATCTCGGTCATCTTCCTTGCTCCACTCTGTGATTCGTTATGCGGTTCGGACGTTGAGCAGGCACTCAGCCGGCGGCGGTACCCGGCGCCCGGACCACCGCCGCCGCGTTGAAACCACCGGCTCCCCGTGCGAGGACGAGGACGGTGCGCAGGTCGCGGCGTTGGCGCGGGACACCCGTCACCAGATCGAGCTGAACGCCGTCGGCGAGCCGGCCGACATGGACCGTCGGCGGGAGCACCCGGTCCCGGATGGAGAGGAGCGCGGCCGCGAGGTCCAGCGACGCGCCGCCCGCGGACAGCCGTCCGGTCATCGTCTTCGGGACCGTTACCGGCACGCCGTACGGGCCGAACACCGCGGTGATCGCCTCCGCCTCGGCACGATCGAGGTCCGGCACCCCGGCAGCGTCCGCGAAGACGACGTCGACGGCGCCATGCGTCAACCCGGCGTCGGAGAGGGCGAGTTCGATCGCGCGGCGCAGTCCGGATTCGCCGCCGGTGCCGGGTCGTGGGTCGAACGTGGCCGCGTAGCCGGCGAGTTGCCCGTAGACACGAGCGCCTCGCTCGCGCGCCGCCTCCGCGTCCTCCAGGACGAGGATGGCACCGCCCTCGCCGGGCACATGGCCCGAGGCCTCGGCGTCGAACGGGACGTAGGCGCGGCCCGGGTCGTCGCTGACGCTCTGCCGGCCTCCGGCGAGCTGCGCCGTCCAGCCCCACGGGCAGACCGCCCCGTCCACGCCGCCAGTGACCATGAGGCTGCTGCCCTTGCGCAACTGGCGCCGCGCCTGGGCGACCGCGTCGAGCCCTCCGGCCCCCTCGCTGACGATCACCCCGCTGGGACCTCGCAGCTTGTGCCGGATGGAGATCTGGCCGGTGTTGACGGCGTAGAACCAGGCGAACGACTGGTACGCGCTGACGTACTGGCCGCCCTTGGACCACAGTGCCTCCAGCTCCTTCTGGCCGAACTCGAAGCCGCCGGCGGAGGCCGCGGTGACCACGCCGGCCCCGAACTCGGGCAGCGCCCCGGCGTCCGCCCCGCAGTCGTCGAGGGCCTCCTGAGCGGCAACCAGGGCAAGCCTGGTCATGTGGTCGGTTTGCGGAAGCAGACGGCTGGGGATGTGCTCTCGGGCCTCGAATCCCGGCACCTCGCCGGCCAGGTTGGCCGGGTAGCCGGAGGCGTCGAAGCGTTTCACGGGCCGGATGCCGTGTTCGCCGCGCAGCGTCGCCGCCCACCACGCCTCGGTGCCCAGGCCGTTGGGCGCCGCGACGCCGATGCCGGTGAACACCGCGCGAGCGGCGCCCTGCCGGGCGGCGGAGACGCTGCTCCCACTGTCTCGTTCCAGGACGTCGCCGCTCACGCGGTGGTCCTCCTCTCGGGCCGGGTGAGCACCATGGCGCTCTGGAATCCGCCGAATCCGCTGCCGACGCTGAGCACGGTGTCGATACGCCGGTCCCGGGCTTCCAGCGGGGTGTAGTCGAGGTCGCATTCCGGGTCCTGCTCGTGCAGGTTGGCGGTGGGCGGGACTACCGCGTGCTCGATGGCCAGGGCACTCGCGGCGATCTCCAGCGCACCGATGGCGCCCAACGAGTGGCCGATCATCGACTTGATGGAACTGATGGGTGTCGCGTAGGCGTGGCTGCCGAGGCTCCGCTTGAACGCGGCGGTCTCGTGTCGGTCGTTCTGCTTGGTGCCCGAGCCGTGCGCGTTGATGTAGTCGACGGACGTGCGGTCCAGGCGTGACTCGTCCAGGGCCACCCCGATCGCCTCCGCCATCTCCCTGCCGTCCGTGCGCAGCCCGGTCATGTGGTAGGCGTTGCTGCGCGAGGCGAAGCCGGCGATCTCGGCGTAGATGTGGGCGCCTCGCGCCCGTGCGGCCGCCAGCTCCTCCAGGACGAACACCGCCGCCCCCTCCCCGAGCACGAAGCCGTTGCGGGTGGCGTCGAAGGGGCGAGACGCGGTCGCCGGGTCCTCGTTGCGCGGCGACGTGGCCTTGATCGCGTCGAAGCAGGCCACGCTGATCGGCGATATCGGGGCGTCGGTTGCGCCCGCGATCATCACGTCGGCGGTACCCTCCCTGATCAGCTCCACGGCATGGCCGACGGAGTCGAGCCCGGAGGTGCATCCCGTGGATACCACCGCGACCGGGCCCTGCGCGCCGACCGCCCAGGCGACCTCTTTCGCGAAGGAGCCGGGCACGAAGTAGTCGTAGAGATGGGGCACCGCGTACTCGGGGTCCACCAGCCACTTCGACCCGCCGGAACTGACGACGTTGTATTCGGTGTCGAGGCTGGTGGTGGCACCGACCGCGCTGCCGATGGTGACGCCGGTGCGGAACGGGTCGAGCCGCTCCACGTCGAGGCCGCTGTCGGCCACCGCCTCCCCGGCGCTGACCACCGCGAACTGCGCGGCCCGGTCCATCCGGCGCACCTCCTGGGGGCCGAGGCCCGCAGCGACCGGGTCGAAGTCGACCTCGGCGGCGATCCTGGAGCGGAACGAGGTGGCGTCGAAGTGGCTGATCGCACGCGTCGCGGTGCGCCCGCTGGTCAGCAGCGACCAGAACTCCTCGGTGCCCACCCCGCCGGGCGCCACCACCCCGATCCCGGTGATGACCACACGTCGGCTCATGCCTGTCCCTTCCGTTGACGCGCCGCTCCCGCCGCGACGCATCGCGGTTGCTGTCCTCTCACGTCCGTACGACCTCTCTGCCCGGTCCTGTGAAGTGTTGCTGTTGCTCTGCCGACCCTGCTCCCACCTGCTCAAACGGGGCTCGACTTGAGATGGAGATCCGGGGACGGGGAATGCGGGAGAGGCTCGGTCCGGGGGCGAATCCCGGGAAGATGCCGCTCAGTTCCGTACGCAGCAACGCGGGCAGCGACCGGTCCCGTACGAAGAGGTGGCCACCGTCGACGGTGCGCGTGCGGAAACCGGCAGCCGCGTAACGACCCCACTGGGCGACCGCCTCGGGCCGTGCCACCGGGTCGTCGGCGCCGGCGAGCGCCAGAACGGGCATCCGTAGCCGTGCCCCGGCGCGGCGCACCAGGTCCTGGCCGAGCCGCAGGTCGTCGCGGAGCGGCGGCAGCACTCGGCGCCGGAAGATTCCCGCAGCCCGCTCCTCGTCGATCGCCTCCGGTGGCATGATCCCCTTCTCCACCAGGAGACCGAGCAGCCCGATGTCCACCAGTTCCTCACTCCCGGTGAGGGGCGAGCGCAGATGCGGGGGTACGGCCGCGCCGATCACCACCGCACGGGGAGGACACCCGGTGAGCTGGCGGGCCGCGGCGAAGCTGTACGCGACGAGTCCACCGAGGCTGTGCCCGTACAGCACAAGGTCGCGCCCTTCAGCGAGGGCGGCGAATGTCTCCAACTCGGCGAGCAGGGCGGACAGTTCAGTGACCCTGGGCTCCCGAACACGGGTGTCGCGTCCGGGTAGCAGCACCGGCACGACCTCGGCCGCCGCGCCGAACTCCGTCTGCCAGCGCGTGAAGGCCGACACCCCGGCACCCGCATGGTGGAAGCAGAGGAGCAGCGGCGGGCGTGAGTCACCGCTCACTCCTCGACCAGGGCCACTGCCCTAGTCCATCCCGCCCCCGCTCCCGCGATCTTGACGGGGAAGCAGGAGACCTTGAATCCGTGTGCCCTGGGCAGCTCGGCGAGGCCGGCGAGCCGTTCGATCTGGCAGTACTCGCGGCGCCGCCCGGCAAAATGCGCGGGCCACAGCACCGAGCGGTCACCGGTCTCCTGGTACGTACGGATCATGTGTCCGAACGGGGCGTCCAGGCTGAACGCATCGGTGCCGATCACTCTGACGCCCAGATCGAGCAGGTGGTCGGTGGCGGCCCCGTCGAGGCCTGCGAAGTCGGTGAAGTAGCGCGGGGTGCCCACCCACTGGGAAGCCCCCGTGTTCAGGAGCACGATGTCCAGCGGCTGCGGCCGGTACCCGGCCTCGGCGATCGCCTTCTCGATCTGCTCGACACCGATGGTGCCGACGCCGGATTCCGTGAGGTCCAGGACGACCGCGGGCCGCAGGAACCAGTCCAGCGGCATCTGGTCAATGGTGCGCGGCGTCCCGTATTCGCCCACCGAGCCGTAGTGCGCGGGGGCGTCCACATGGGTGCCGGTGTGGCTCGTCAGCGTGAGCGTGTCCAACGAGAGCAGTTCACCGCCCGGCAGGTCCCCCGGATCGAATTCGATCCCGAAGTGCTCCTTCATCTCGTCGGCCATGTGCCGCGCACCCTGGGCAGGTGTCAGGATCTCGTGCACCACAGGGTCGGGCTCCCAGAACGAGGCGTCCACGGGCGAGGAGAGATCAATGACGCGTACTTCGGGCAAGGCAGCCCCCTAGGCCGTTCGATGCGGGTCACGGTCCGGTCGGACCACCCCCCGCACCTTGCCCCCCGAAGCTCGACACCAAGTCGAGTACGGGTCGCCCCGAGCAGGGACAACCCCGTCTCGACGTCCGGTCAGGCTGCGAAAAGGTTGAGCACGCGGCGGCGGTCGCTGCTCCTGTCCGGCTCCAGGGCCAGATCGGCGGAGAGCACCGCCTGCTGGAGACGACGCAGCCGGGGGGAGGGTTCGAGACCCAGTTCGTCCACGAGGCGGCCGCGAAGCCGCTGGTAGACCTCCAGCGCCTGCCAGGGGCGGCCGCATCGGTAGAGGGCCACCATGCGCTGGGCGTGCAGACCTTCGTGGAGCGGGTGACGGATGGTCAGTTCGCTGAGTTCGCTGAGCAGCGCACTGTCCCGGCCGAGCCGCAGATCGGCCTCGATCCTGCGCTCCAAGGCGGACAGCCTGCTCTCTTCCAGACGCGCCAGCTCGACTTCGAGGATCGGCCCGGTCCGCACGTCGACCAGCGCCTGCCCCCGCCACAGGCCCAGTGCCTGGCCGAGATGGGCGGACGCCGCCTCGTCGTCGCCCCGCTCGAAGGCGTCCCGGCCGAGCGCGGCGAGCCGGTCGTACTCCTCGACGTCCACCTCGCCCGGCTGGAGCTGCAGGAGGTAGCCGCCGTGCCGGGTGACCAACACCTCTCGGGCGACGTGGGCCGAGTCGGTGCCGTAGGCGGCGATGAGTTTGCGGCGCAACTGGAGGATGTACGTCTGCAGAGTGGTGGAGGCGCTGCGCGGAAGGTCGTGCCCCCAGATCTCCTCCATCAGCGTCGACACGGGAAGCACCTGATTGGCACGCACCGCGAGCAGCGTAAGAATCTGCCGGGGCTTCGCCGCGCTCGGGACGACGGACTGGCCTCCCACCTCGGCTTCCAGCGGCCCCAGGACCTTGATCTCCATGATTCCCCTCACTGTGCCGTCCAAGGGCCATCACCCCAGACCGGCTGTCCCCATTGAGCGAACGTTGAACCGAACGCTTTTTGAGCCTCGCCCACACAGGTCACGAATTCCAGTGCCTCCCTCCCCATTCTGGGCATGACCCGCTCCCGCATCCACCATGAGTTCTTCACACCACTCGTCCGTGAGGGCGGCACCGGTGTACCTCCGCGCACTGCCCAGTGACAGCCGGAGGCTCTGATGTGAATGTCACGGTCGCCCGAAGCACCGGAAACACACATGATCATTTAAGATCGCACGCGGTGTTCGATTGCCGTAGTTCAGCACAGGGGGCCTCATGCGGATCGACCAAGCTCTTCGGTCACTCACGAAGGATTCACGGGCGACGGGCCTCGGCACTGCCTCTCGGGTCGCCGGCCTGCTCTCCGCCGGAGCACTGGCCACCCTCTTCGTCACCGCTACCACCTACGTTCTCGCGGCACACATCGGATCGGGGCCGTTGCTGATCGCAGCCGTCCTGTTCTGCGTCCAACTCCTGTACTCCTTCCCCGGACTCGCGCCGAGGATGCTGCGCGGAAGGAAGCGCGGCCTCATGGCGATGGCCGTGCTCACCTACATCCCCTTCATGCTGTTCGGGAAGGCGTGGCTCGACATGCCGGGCTTCCTGTCCGCCTCGACGCTGCTGGCGCTGCCCGGCGCCCTTTCGTGGCCGCTGGTCGCCGTCGAGATTGCCTCGGCCGACTTCATCGCGGTCCACCTCGGGTTCTCCTTCGACACCATCGCGCTCACCACCACGACCGCCCTCCAGACCGCCCTCATCATCTACGGCTTGTCCCGGTTGAGCGCCATGGTCCGCGAGGCGTACCAATCGCGCGCGGGGCTGACCCAGCTCGCCATCGCCCAGGAACGGCTACGGTTCGCCCGCGACCTGCATGACCAGCTCGGCTACAGCCTCACGGCGATCGCCCTGAAGTGTGAACTCACCCACCGTTTGGTGAGCCACCGGCCTTCTCGCGCGGAGGAGGAACTGGCCGAGGTGCTGCGCCTGGTGCGCCAGACATCGGCCGACGTACGGTGCCTCGCCCGCGGCCACCGCGACAGCACGCTGGCTTCGGAGGCGGCGGCCGCCCGGTCGCTGCTCGAATCGCTGGGCATACGGGCCACGATCGAAATCGACTGCGACGCCCTGCCCCCGACGGTGGACTCGGTGCTGGCGATCGTGCTGCGCGAGGCGCTCACCAACACGTTGGGGCACAGCCATGCCGAAACGGTCACGATCGCCGTGGCACGCACGGACACGGCGGTGCGGTTGAGCGTGGTCAACGACGGTGCGGGCCGGCAGGCCCGGCTCCAGCGCGACGACCGGGACACAGCGATCAGCAGTGGCATTGCGAACCTCACCGCGCGCATCGAGGAACTGGGCGGCCGGCTCACCGCGGGAATGCGCAACGACGACTCCTTCGCCCTGGTCGCCGAGCTCGAACTCCCCGTGCACCGGGGGGAACGGCAGAGGAGGATCACCGCTGCGGCGTGAACTCCGCCCGGGGCCCACGCCCTCTTCTCGCGAGCCGGTGGGTTCCTGACGGCCCCCTCCCGGGACAGGCGGGTGGGCAGCAGACCATGGCACAGGGAGCCGTGGGGCCAGCAATCGCGAGGTCAAGGCATTCTCGACCGAGATGCGCCGGGCACGCCCTAGCTTTGCTCCATGACCACGGGTGCGACACACAGGAACCTGTCGGGGACCGATTCCGACGCGAACCGCAAGCAGACGTCCGGACAGCCGGGCCCACCGCCAGCCGTCCACGTCCGCGGACTGTGCAAACGCTTCGGCGACCAAACCGCCGTGGCCGGCATCGATCTCACCCTCCCCGCCGGCCGCTTCATCGGCCTCGTGGGCCCCAACGGTGCGGGCAAGACGACGACGCTGTCGATGATCACCGGTCTGCTCCGCCCCGACGAGGGCCGGGTCGAGATCGGCGGTCGCGACGTCTGGCAGGACCCTGTCGAGGTCAAGGCCCACATCGGCGTCCTCCCGGAGGGCCTTCGCATGTTCGAGCGCCTCTCCGGCCGCGAACTCCTCCTCTACAACGGTCGCCTCCGTGGCCTCGCCCCCACCGAGGTCGAGCGCCGCAGCACCCAGCTCCTGGACGTTCTCGGCCTCACCGGCTCCCAGCACAAACTCGTCGTCGACTACTCCACCGGCATGCGCAAGAAGATAGGCCTGGCCTGCGCACTGCTCCACAACCCGGAAGTCCTCTTCCTGGACGAGCCGTTCGAGGGCGTCGACCCCGTGTCCGCCCAGAGCATCCGCGGCGTCCTGCAGCGCTACACCGCCTCCGGCGCCACCGTCGTGTTCTCCTCCCACGTCATGGAACTCGTCGAGTCCCTCTGCGACTGGGTCGCGGTGATGTCCGCCGGCCACATCCGCGCCCAGGGCCCCCTCACCGAAGTCCGCGGCGATGCTCCCTCCCTCCAGACCGCCTTCCTGGAACTCGTCGGCGCCCGCGAAACAGCCGACGCCGAGACTCTGAACTGGCTCGGCGGAGGCAGCGACCGATGACCGCACCCACCCCTGCCGCGCTCACCGCCACCTTCGCCCGCCTCAAACTCGCCCTCCTGGTCAACGGCCTGCGCCAGTCCTCCGGCCGCCGCGCCCTCTATCTCGCCTCCCTCGTCCTCGCCCTCCTCTTCGCCGCCGCCCAGATCTTCGGCCTGGTCCTGCTCCGCGGCCACGAGGACGCGACCGTCGTCGTGGTCCTGCTCGCGGGAGTGGTCTCACTGGGCTGGGCCGTGATGCCGCTCTTCCTGGCCACCGGCGGCGACGAGACCCTCGATCCGACCCGGCTCGCCATGCTGCCGCTCGACCCGCGGACCCTGGTCCGCGCTCTGCTCGCCGCGTCCCTGGTCGGCATCGGACCTCTGTACACGCTGTGCGTGCTGCTCGGCTCGGTGATCGCCGTCGCGTACGGACCGGCGGCCTGGACCACAGCCGTCGTCGCCGTACCGCTGACGCTCGTCGTCTGTGTGGCCCTCGCGCGGGCCGTGGCCACCGCCAACACCCGGCTGCTCACCTCCCGTCGTGGCCGCGACCTGGCCGTACTCAGCGGACTGCTGATCGCGATCGGTGCCCAGCTGGTCAGCTTCGGGGCGCAAAGTCTGGGCCGGGCCGGTGACCTGGAAGCGTTGAGGCCTCTCGAAGCGGTGCTGCGGTGGGTGCCGCCGGCGTCCGCGATCGGCGCGGTGGACTCGGCGGCGAGGGGCTCGTACGGGGCCGCAGTGGCCCAGCTCGTCCTCACCGGGCTGCTGCTCCTCCTGCTGCTGGCATGGTGGCGGGGGACGCTCGTCAGGCTGATGACCAGCCCCGACGCATCGACGGTCGCAGCGGCCGGGCCAGGCCGGAAGGGACGGTCGGGCCATGGCGCCACCGGGCCCCGGTGGCTGCCCGGTGGACGGACCGGGACGGTGATGGAGCGATCACTGCGGTACATGCGGCGGGATCCCAAAACCAGGGGGGCCTTGGTCATCGCCCTTGCGATCGGGCTGATCGTGCCCGTCTTCAATGCCCTCCAGGGCCGCGGGACGATCTACCTCGCGTGCTGCGCGCCCGCCATGTTGGGGACGGTCATGTACAACCAGTTCGGCCAGGACCACTCGGGCTTCTGGATGGTGCTCCAGACAATCGGCTCGCCCCGGGACGCCTCCCTCGAACTACGCGGCCGGGCGCTGGCCCTGTCACTGGTCGCTGTCCCCCACTCGATCCTGACGGTCATCGTGACGGCGCTGATGCTCGGCGACATGACTACGGTCCCTGAGTCCATCGGTCTCACCTGCGCATTCCTGGGCTCCGTGCTCGGCACGGGGGCCGTCGCCTCCGTCCGTGCCCCGTACTCCATCCCCCAGGAAGGCAGGAAGAACATCGTCCCTGGCCAGGGCACCATTGCCGCCCTCTCCATCTTCGGCGGCATGATCGCGGGCGTACTCCTCTGCACCCCCGTCATCGCCCTCACCGTATGGCTCCACGCCTCCGGCCAGCCTCTCTTCTGGCTCCTCCTGCCGGTAGGCGCCGCCTGGGGGCTTCTCACGTCCTGCGCAGGCCTGCGCGTGGCCGCCCCGCAGGCGGCCGCGCGCCTCCCGGAAATCCTCACCGCAGTCAGCAAGGGCTGAACCTCCCCCGACGGAAGACCAGCCCGCCGGAGCGGAACCCACCTCACAACCCACGGTCAGCCAGGGGCGCAGAGCACTAGATCCAGCCGGCGTCGCGAGCGATGCGAACCGCGTCAATCCTGTTGCGGGCCCCCAGCTTGGTGACCGCACTGGACAAGTAGTTGCGCACGGTACCGACCGACAGGAAGAGCCGCCCCGCTATCTGGCCGGCCTCCTCGCCCTCCGCGGCGAGCCGTAGCACCTGGAGCTCACGCGGGGCCAGCGGTTCGGGACCGTTCTGCAATGCGTCGAGCGCCAGTTTGGCGTCGACCACCTGGCGCCCCTCGGCGACCGAGCGAATGGCGGCGACGAGCCTGTCCGGTTCTGCGTCCTTGTGCAGAAAGCCGGAGGCTCCCGCGGCCAGTGCCCGGCGGAGGTTGCCCGGACGGTTGAGGTTGGTCAGCATCAGGGTCCTGCACTGCGGCAGTTCCCGCTTCAGCTCCGCGGCGGCCGAGAGGCCGTCCATGCCAGGAAGATCGATGTCCAGGACCGCGACGTCCGGCAGCACGCTCCGGGCCCGCGGCAGGACATCCAGGCCGTCGGACACCTCCGCCACCACGTCGATGTCCGGTTCCATCTCTATCAGCGCCACCAGTGCCTTGCGCAGCATGAGCATGTCTTCTGCAATCAATACGCCGATCATCGGCTTCCCCCAAAAAACAGCCCGCCGCTCATGTACCTGCCGCCCTGAGACAGGCCCTCCTGGCGCGCCGACCGCACCCTTGCCTCCCCGATTCCATGATTCTAATCAGCCAAATCCAGCCACGGGAAAAAATGGAGTCGCAGATCCCACGCGGGTACGGGATCAACCGCGCCCACGGCAAGGCCCTCACCCCGCCTGTTCCTCCAGGACAAGCAGCACTTCGTCCACCAGATCTGCGTCCAGCATGCAGTGCACTGTCGTGTCGGCCGAGTGTGGACTCCCGTCCGCCGACACCAGGCCGGCACCGTCCGGAGTGAACCCGAAACCCGTGAATCCCATGCGCATGCCCTGCCCGATGGCCTTGGTGCAAGCCTCCTTGAGCGTCCACAGCCGCAGCAGTTCCCGGGCACATTCCGAGTCCGTGAGCCGCCCCAGCCACTCCTGTTCCGCCGGGGTGCACAGCAGCCGGCGTACGGATTCGTACGCCAGGTGCCGGTCGAGCGGCTCCAGCCGGTACGCCAGGTCCACCTCGTCCGGCGCGACACCCAGCACCGCGCCGGCGGCGTGCCGGATCAGCAGCCGGGTCGCCACGAACCGGCCCCGGGCCACCGGGTTCCGCAGCAGTCCGGCCCGCTTCCAGTCGTAGGGCCCGAGGTGTTCGCGCACCCAGGGCGCACCGACGTCCGGCGGCAGCCAGCCGGCCCACTCACCGTGCGCGAGAGCGGTACCGTGGGCGGCCATGTCACCGACCAGCCGCGTCCAGGGGGCTGATGAGGGTCCCGGAACCTCGACCGGGGCACCGAGTGCGCCCCTCACGGGCGCCCTGCCGCGGACAGGTCAGGTGGGACGTGTCCCTCGCACCGCGCGGGC
This sequence comes from Streptomyces sp. NPDC003032, assembly GCF_053591415.1. Taxonomy (NCBI): domain Bacteria; kingdom Bacillati; phylum Actinomycetota; class Actinomycetes; order Kitasatosporales; family Streptomycetaceae; genus Streptomyces; species Streptomyces sp. NPDC003032. The sequence continues at coordinate 106,329 of NZ_JBSFTT010000013.1, forward strand.
CTGAGCTCCTGGCCGCGCATGTCGTAACCGCGCCCCTCGTGCCGTCGCTCCACCGCCTCGTCCAGCACGTCGGCCACGGTCCCGGCGGGCAGTTCCGGCAGCCCCGGGAGGCAGAGGCGGTGGCCGAGCCGGTGCGGTGCGAGCGTGAGCCAGGTGGGTTGACCGGCGAAGGTGGCACCGGACGCGGCGAACTCCCAGCTCACCAAGGCAGCTCCAGCCGCTGCCAGATGGACGTACCGGTCGGTCAGTGAGTAGAGGGCCGGGCCCGGCGGTACCGGACGGCCGTCGCGGGCGAGGGCGTGTATCCGGTCCCGCAGCCGCCTGAACTCCGTCACGAAAGCGCGGGCCAGGGTGTGCAGGACCGTGCCGTACGTCCCGGAGGCGGGCCGGTCCAGCACTCGACGGGCACCGTGCACCAGGGCGGCGGCCAGGGTGTCGTCACCACCCGCCACGGCAAGCGCCCTGAGTTCCAGGGACGGCATCGCCCCGGCATCCCGGGTGAAGAGGTCGGCCGGCGGCTCAGGCGCTGTGAACCACGACCGGTCGGCCAGCCAGTGCGGTTGGGGTCCCAGGACCGCCTGGCAGCCGGCGGTGCCGACGGGGCCGAGTCCTGCGGCCGGCATGTCCCGCAGCAGTTTGAACAGCTGCCCGGCACCGTCGTCGGCGGTCCCGGTCGCAGCACCGAGGATTCCCGCGAGATCCTCCAAGACGTCCCGGACGACCTCCGGGCCAGGTACTTCCCGGCAGCGGATGCCAAATGCGCGCTTCGGGAAGCGAGATGAAGGGCACGTAGCCCACCCCCCGGGGGTCCCGCAGCACGGTGCCCACCGCGGTCCGCAGCACAGTGTCGGCACCCGCGACCAGAGCACCCGCCACCGACGTCCGGCTGAGCTGAAAGGTCTGCAGGGCGAGCCTCCCGCCCTGCCCCTCGTGCCGACCAGTGCCTCCTCGCCGACGACATGTCGGTCCAGAGCCGTCCCGCCGACGTACCCACCGCGCAGCCCGTGCACCGAGCGGCGCCCCAGCAGTCGGTCGCCACCGCCCTCTTCCCATACGGTCCGGTCGAGCGCCAGCACGCACAACTAGCCGGAGCCGCGCGGAGTGGCGTTGCGGGCGTACACCGTGAACAGTTCGGCACGGTCGGCGTTCATGACGACGTCCTTTCGCCCGTCGACGACAAACCGGCCGCCCTCCCGCCAAACTGTCATCTCCCCGTGGTACAGGGCGTTTCCTCGACTGGATGCATGGTGCACGATCGCGGCACGGCCGCCCGTACGGAGCAGGTTCGCCATGCCGCCACGTTGTCCGGAGCTGCCCGCCGCCCACACCGGCAACGCGGCGAACAGTGAGGTGACGCCGTATCCGAACCCCACCGATAAGTCGCGCCGGAACACCGGTGCAAGGACGGCGGCCAGCTCATCGGCACGCGCCAGCCGACCTCCCCGACCGGTCGGCACGGACTCGGCACCGAGTCCGAACCGCCCGAGCACCTCCTCGGCCGCCTCGTGCCGCTCTCCCCTGCCTTCGGCACCGAGCAGGGCACCCAGCCCGGTGGGGTTGCCGGAGTCGTACGGGTCTCCGAGCAGCGTCTCCAGCAGGTCGGCCCGGGCGAAACCGCCCCCCGGGCCCACTCCCGGGCAATTCTCGTGCCGGCCCGGGTCTTCACACACCTCTGGTCCCGGCCCACTTCGTTGCCGACCGTCATCCGCTCTCCGCTTGGCCGTGTCCCACACACACGTACAACGGCCGCAGCTCGCCCGCCAGACGCATCTCCAGCATCACGGGCCTGCGCACCTTCCCGCTCGTCGGGCGGCGCACCGTGCCTGGCCGGACCAGCACGACCTCTCAACGCTCATCCTGAACCCGTCACGCGGAGTCGCCCGCACGGTATCTGCGAGCCGAGCGGGCTCGGTGCACCTCTGACTCACCACGTAGACCACCACGACCCGCTCATCGGCCGAAGGCGTAGCGACGGCGAAGACGGCGGCGGACACCCACGAGCAGACAACCGAGCACCGCCACCGCCATGGCAGGCCCATTCAGGGCGAGTTCTCCATAGCGAATACGACTCTTCCGCTTGCCGTGAAGATGGATCACCGCAATCCTGCCCGGCTGGTCCGACGCATGCGCCTCCACGACCGCCTCCGGCATTGCGCACGGCTCCGTCGAGTCTTGAACAGCCATCTGGGCAGGAACTCGAATGCCACTCGGCCAGGCACCGTGAATCGCCTCGGTTCGAATGGAGACTCGATTTGAGGTTCCCCTCGTGGCGTGGAGTCGTTGCCCGGAGAGGTAGTTGAGGGTCATGACTCAGAAGCGCCGGAAGTTCGATGCCGAGTTCCGCGAGGGGGTGGTTCGGATCGTGAGTGAGACGGGGAAGTCGGTGGGCGAGGTCGCGGAGGACCCGGGGATCAACGAGACGACCTTGGCCAGCGGAGAACACCGTCGCGGAGATCATGGCCGAGCTCGGCCTGCAAGGGCGCAAGCCGCCGGGGTGGCGGAAGTCGCTGACCCGGCAGGGCAAGCACAGGGCGGCCCTGACCTGGTGCACCGTCGTTTCGACGCGATCGCTCCGGACCTGCTCTCGTACGGCGACATGACCGAGGTCGAGACCGCCGAGGGCAAGATCTAACCATGCTCATCCCGCACAACCCGGGTTTGTGCCGCTGGCTGGAGCAATCCAACTTGACCGCGTCTGCACCGTGGCCGTCATGTGCCTCAACGCCAGCGGTGTCCCCGTCGTCCCGACCCGCGACCAGGTCACTGCGCTCGCCCAGAAGCCGTACGCCCCACGCTGCACCGCGGCCGCGGTGCCACAAAGACAGACGAGTCGGGCTGTACGCCGGGTACGGCCCACCTCGGATTCCTACGCGTCGGCGCCTCCCCTGAAGTCAGCTGGAGGAAACCGGCAGCACATCCGGTGACAGCGCCCCGGCCTGTGCCGACGCGCTCGTCATGTGCCTTCGGTGATGGCGCCGGCACAGCACCTCGTACCCCACCGCCTCCGCCGGATGGTCCACGTCACCGACCACGACCTGCTCGCCCTCGACGACCATCTCGCCGCCCACCGTGCGCGCGTTGTGCGTGGCCCGCGCCCCGCACCAGCACATCGCCTCGACCTGCAAGGTCTCCAGCCGGTCCGCCAGCTCGATCAACCGCTGCGAGCCGGGGAACAGCCGCGTACGGAAGTCCGTCATGATCCCGAACGCGAAGACGTTCAGGTCCAGGTCGTCCACGATCCGCGCCAACTGGTCGATCTGGTCCGGCGCGAGGAACTGCGCCTCGTCCACGATCACGTAATCGACCCGGCCGCCCCGCGACAGCTGATCCACCACGTACCCGTACAGATCCAGCCCAGGACGCGCCTCGACGGCCTCGGTCACCAGCCCGAGCCGCGACGACAACTTGCCCTCGCCCGCCCGGTCGTCGCGCGTGAAGATCACACCCTGGAGGCCCCGCGCCGACCGGTTATGCCCAATCTGGAGCGCCAAAGTGCTCTTTCCGCAGTCCATCGTTCCGGAGAAGAACACCAGCTCGGGCATGGGGGGTCGCGGACCTTTCGGGGGGCGTGCGGAGTCGGGGGCGCCGGCAGAGGGGCGTACGGCTAGGAGCGTACTTCGAGGAGGGGGACGAGCTGCTCCACAGGGGTCATGGAGCCGTGCATGCCGACCAGCGAGGACTCCTTGGGCTCGCGCTCCGAGGCGATGATCGCGACGTCGTCGTGCGCGGCGGCGATGACGTCACCGAGGCGCTCGTACACACGTTGATCAATGTGTGGACCGAACCACCCCGCCGCGATCGCCTCGTCGCGGGAGGCGACCCAGAACTGTTCGCCGAGCACCTCGCGCCACACGGTCAGGACGTCGTTCACGGCGCCGGGCACCGCGTAGACATGGCGGGCGCGGCCCTCGCCGCCGAGGTGGGCGACGCCGGCGCGCAGCTCCCAGTCCTCGTCGAAGTCGATGCGGGAGGCGTCGTCGAAGGGGATGTCGAGCATGCCGTGGTCGGCGGTGACGTACAGGGCGCTGCGCGGCGGCAGCTGCTCGGCGAGACGCTGGGCGAGCCGGTCGACGTACATGAGCTGGCCGCGCCAGGCGTCGGAGTCGACGCCGAAGCGGTGGCCCTTGCCGTCCACTTCCGCGTAGTACGTATAGACCAAGGACCGGTCGCCCGCCGCCAGTTGCTGAGCGGCGAGGTCCATGCGGTCCTCTCCGGAGAGCTTGCCCCGGAAGGAACCGCCGCTCAGGGCGATCTTGGTGAGCGGAGTGTTCTCGAAGGTCGGGGACGACACCTGGGCGGTGTGCACGCCCGCGTCGTGGGCCTGCTGGAAGACCGTCGGGTAGGGCTGCCACTTGCGCGGGTCGGTCCAGGGGATCCAGCGGAGCTGGTTCATCAGCTCGCCGGTGGCGGGGTCGCGCACGGTGTAGCCGGGCAGGCCGTGGGCGCCGGGCGGCAGGCCCGTGCCGACCGACGCGAGCGAGGTCGCGGTGGTGGCGGGGAAGCCCGCGGTGATGGGCTGCCCTGTGCCGCCCCGCGAGCTGTGCAGGAGCGAGGTCAGGAAGGGGGCTTCGGCCGGATGTGCCTTGAGCTGTTCCCAGCCCAGGCCGTCGATCAGGAAGACGCAGTTCCGGTCGGCGGGGGCGAGTTCCGCGATGGCCGGTGCTTCGTAGCCCGGCACGCCCTGGTGGGCGACGAGTGTGGGCAGCAGGTCGGCGAGCGAGCCGGAGCCGTACGCGGGCACGGGGGCCGTGTCGAGGGCGATCGGTTCCACGTCGTCCCAGGCGGGCAGCGACATCAGCGAGCGGTCTCCGCGGTCGCCTCGGACAGGGCCTGGGCGAAGGCGAGGGTCTGCCGGACGGCGTCGGGGCCGTCCCCGGCCTCGCTGACGCGCAGGCTCAGGTCGTCGGCGGTCGAGCTGCCGGTGTAGCCGTGGTCCGCCTCGCAGTTGGGGTCGCCGCAGGCCGCGGGCTCCAGGTCGATGCGGGAGACGGCGCCCCATCCGATGGTCAGGACGACCTCGCGGGGCGGCGTGCCCGGAACGTACTTCTCCGGGTTGGCGACGACGCGGCTGAGGACGACCGAGGAGATCCGGCCGATCTTGACCGACTCCGTGGAGGTCGTCGCGTACGGCGTCGGGGACGTGCTGTCCGCCGCCTGCTCGTCGGTGTGGCTGACGATGAAGCGCGTGCCGGTCAGGACGAGGACCGTGACGTGCCGGCGCACTTCGTTGGCGTCGAACGTCGTCTCCTGGTGGACCAGGTACGACCCGATGGCCTCGCCGCCGATCGCGGCCTCCACCGCCTCGGCCACGAGGGCCGGGTAGTAGCCGCTGCGCTCGATCGCCGCGCGCAGCCCCTGGGTCGTCGTACCGGTCTTTGCCATGCCGTCCATCCTACGGCCCGGCGCGGGGCGCACGGTGCCCCATGGCCGCCCCTGTGCCCGGAAGGCGCGCTTCAGTATCCCGGGAGCGTACGCGGGCCGAGATCGTCGCGGACGGGCGGGGGCGCGAGCCGGAGGGAGGCGCCGAGCACGGAGAGGCCGCGCTGGGCGACGACCACGGGCTCCAGGGAGACGCCGACCACTTCGGGGTGGTCGTCGACGAGCCGGGAGACCCGCTGGAGCAGCTCTTCGAGCGCCCGGGTGTCGACGGGCGCCGAGCCGCGCCAGCCGAACAGGAGCGGCGCGGTCCGGATGGATCTGATCAGGGAGGCGGCCTCCCGGTCGGTGACCGGGATGAGGCGGTGGGCGGTGTCGCCGAGCAGTTCGGAGGCGGCGCCCGCGAGCCCGAAGGAGAGCACCGCTCCGGCCGCCGGGTCGATGACGGCGCGCACGACGGTGTCGACGCCGCGCGGCGCCATGCCCTGGACGACGGGCCGCAGCTCGGCGGGTTTGCCGAACGCGTTGATCAACTCTTGATACGCCCGCCGCAGCTGCTCCTCGTCGGCGAGGTCGAGCCGGACCCCGCCGAGGTCGGCACGGTGGCGCAGATGGGGGGCGGTGGTCTTCAGGGCCACGGGGTAGCCGAGCGTGCGCGCGGCGTGCGCGGCCGCGTCCGGGTCGGGGGCGGGGAGGGCACGTCGTACGCGGATGCCGTACCGCCTGAGCAGTTCGTGGGCGTCGGCCTGGGCGAGGGTGGCACCGCGCGGGTCGCCCTCCTGGGCCAGCAGCTCCGTGATGCGCTCGGCGGCCCCGCTCTCGTCGATGTCGTCGTACTCGTGCACCTTGCCGGGCTCGGCGGCCTCGCGGCGCCACTGGGCGTACTTGACGGCTTCGGAGAGGGCGCGGACGGCTCGCTCGGCGGCGGGGTAGGCCGGGATGCGGTACTGCTCCGCGGGGGGTTCGGCCGCCCCCGGTGCGGCGCCCGGCCGCTCCGCGGAGGGTTCGGCCACCCCCGGTGCGGCGCCCGGCGGCGTCTCGCCCCCGGCCGTGGGCACGGGCCGCGCGGGGGCGACCGGGTCGGCGCGGTCGGCGGTGCCGGGCTCCTTCGGCGGGGCGCCCGGCCGGGTGCTGGTCGCGGCGGACAGGGCCTCGGCGAGCCCGCCCAGCTCGACGTGGACGACGGCCACCGGCTTCGCCGGGCACCCCTCAGCGGCGGCCCGCAGCTCCGTGGCCAGTGTCTCGGGGTCGGCGGCGACCCCGTCCTCGCGCACCCAGGGAATGGCGTTGACGATCACCGCGTCGCAGCCGTCGTCGGACAGCGCCTCGGCGAGCGCGGCCCGGAAGTCGGCCGGCGTGGCCCCGGTCGTGAGGTCGCGGGGCGGCAGCGGACGCAGCCCGTCGGCGACACACGCGTCGTACGTGAGGAGCCCCAGCGACTCGGAGTTGCCGAGGATACCCACCCGGGGGCCGGACGGCAGCGGCTGCCCCGCGAGCAGCAGCCCCGCGTCGACCATCTCGGTGACGGTGTCCACACGGATGACGCCCGCCTGGCGCAGCAGCGCCGACACCGTGGCGTGCGGCAGGCGCGTGGCCTGGACCGCGTGTCCCGTGGGCGTGATTCCGCTGTGCCGGGCGCCCTGCACCACGACGAGCGGCTTGGCGGTCGCGGCCCGGCGCGCGAGGCGGGTGAACTTGCGGGGATTGCCGATGGTCTCCAGGTACATCAAGGCGATGTCGGTGTCCGGGTCCTCGTACCAGTACTGAAGGAGGTCGTTCCCGGAGACGTCGGCGCGGTTTCCGGAGCCGACGAACGTGGACAGGCCCGCGCCCCGTCGGTGCAGACCGGACAGCAGCGCGATGCCGATGGCGCCGGACTGGGTGAACAGACCGATGCGCCCGCGCGCGGGAGGCTCGGGAGCGAGCGAGGCGTTGAGCCGCGTACGGGGGGATGTGTTGATGACACCGAAGGCGTTCGGTCCGATGATGCGCATGCCGTACGACCGCGCCCGGCGCACCAGTTCACGCTGTCGCTCGCGGCCCTCCGCGCCGCTCTCGCCGTACCCGGCGGAGAGCACCACAAGGCCCTGCACCCCGCGCTCACCGCACTCGGCGACGACCTGGGGCACCCGGTCGGCGGGTACGGCGATCACGGCGAGGTCCACGGGCTCCTCGATGGCCGCCACGGAGCGGTGCGCGGGTACCCCGTCGACCTCGGCGCCTTCGTCGTACGCGCTGTTCACCGCGTACAGGCGGCCGGTGAAGCCGGCCTCCTGGAGGTTGCGCAGCACGCTGCGGCCCACGCCGCCGGAGGTGCGGGCCACGCCGATCACCGCGACCGAACCCGGCGTCAGGAGCCGCTGTACCGAGCGCCCCTCGGCGCGCTGCTCGCGGGCGCGCTGCACGGCGAGCGAGCGGTCGGTCGGCTCCAGGTCGAACTCAAGGCGGACGACGCCGTCTTCGAAGCTGCGCTTCTGCTGGTAGCCCGCGTCCGTGAACACCTTGATCATCTTGGTGTTGGCGGGCAGCACCTCGGCGGCGAAGCGCCGGATACCGCGCTCCCTGGCGACCGCCGCGATGTGTTCGAGGAGCGTGGAGGCCACGCCCCGGCCCTGGTGGGCGTCCTGCACGAGGAAGGCGACCTCGGCCTCGTCGGCGGGCGCGCTGGCGGCCATGCCGCGCTCGTCGATGCGGTCGTAGCGCACGGTGGCGATGAACTCACCGCCCACCGTGGCCGCGAGACCCACCCGGTCGACCTGGTCGTGGTGCGTGAAGCGGTGCACGTCCTTGGCGGACAGCCGCGGGTAGGGCGCGAAGAAGCGGTAGTACTTCGACTCGTCCGAGACCTGCTCGTAGAAGCTGACCAGGCGGTCGGCGTCCTCGGCCGTGATGGGCCTGATCCGGGCGGTGCCTCCGTCGCGCAGCACCACATCGGCTTCCCAGTGCGACGGGTGGTCGTGCCGGTCCTGCCGATGCCGATCCTGCTGATCCGACGGGGTCTGCATGGGGCCAGGGTACGGGTCGCGGGGCCGCTCGGGCCGGGGCAGGCTGGGAGAGGCCGAAGGCGGCCGACGGAGCACCCGTGACGGCATGAGACAATGGTCTAGACAAGTGTGAGACACCTGGAAGGGCAGCAACACATGGCTGAGCGCCGCGTCAACGTCGGCTGGGCCGAGGGCCTTCACGCCCGACCCGCCTCCATCTTCGTCCGCGCGGCCACGGCCGCCGGCGTCCCCGTGACGATCGCCAAGGCCGACGGCAACCCGGTCAACGCCGCCTCGATGCTGGCGGTGCTCGGCCTGGGCGCCCAGGGCGGCGAGGAGATCGTGCTCGCCTCCGACGCCGAGGGCGCGGACGCCGCCCTCGACCGTCTGGCGAAGCTGGTCGCGGAGGGCCTTGAGGAGCTCCCGGAGACGGTCTGAACCGCCACGCAGCACCCTTCGAAGGGCCCACCCTGGAACACGGGGTGGGCCCTTCGATTTATCTGCCACTCATCCGGCGAATGCGGCGCCTGAATTCGGGCAGCACAGACAACCGCCCGGAATTGGCTTTACCAAAGCCCCCTCCTCACGGCTCTCTTTGTATACGGCGCCCACGTTAATTCGGCAGGCCCGCCGTGTTTACGGCATGTTGCACATTGCTCACACGGCTGCCCCGCGATGAATGGCGCAATCGATGCGCGGCTGTCGCCCGGTCCGTGTGCCCCGCGGTGAGCGCCCTGGCCCGTTCCGCGTCCCCGCGGGCGACCGCGTCGACGATCGCCGCGTGCTCGGACCAGGAGTCGACCGGCGCGACCGGGGCCTCGACGACGTACATCCAGGCGGTCTTGCGCCGGAGCTGGGTGAGCAGCGCGATCAGCCCGGGGCTGCCGGAGGCCTGGGCGAGCGTCTCGTGGAACCAGCCGCCCAGCGAGCGCAGATCCTCCCCCTGCCCCCTCCTCGAGCGCTCAAGGCCCAGTCTGACGAGACCGCGCAGGACCTTCAGATGCGCGTCGGTGCGGCGCTGGGCGGCGCGGGCCGCGGCGAGCGGCTCCAGCAGCATGCGCAGCTCCAGGAGGTCGGCGGCCTCCTGCTGCGTGGGCTCGGCGACGCAGGCGCCCGCGTGTCTGCGCGTGACGACGAAGCCCTCGGCCTCCAGGGTGCGCAGGGCCTCGCGCACGGGAACGCGGGAGACGCCGTAGCGGCGCGCGAGAACCTCCTCGGTGAGCCGGCCGCCTCTTTCGTGGGCACCGGAGACAATGTCGTCCCGGATGGCCGTGCACACCGAATGCGCGGGAATACGCATGTCCGGACCTCCGCCTTAATCCCCGCGAAACGCGGTCGACCGACGCTCGTTCGGTGACTCTATTGCAGAGCTTCGGAATTTCCGATGGCGGGCCGGAATCCATGGATATCTTTTGGCCAAAGGCGGGCGGGTGGCCGAAGGCAGCGGGCCGGGGAAACGACGAAGGCCCCGGCTCGGGAGAGCCGGGGCCTTCGGTGAGGCGCGAAGGGTCAGACGTTGACGCCGTGCGAGCGGAGGTACGTCACGGGGTTGATGTCCGAGCCGTACTCCGGGCCGGTGCGGGCCTCGAAGTGGAGGTGGGGGCCACTGGAGTTGCCGGTGGAGCCCGAGAGGCCTATCTGCTGGCCCGGAGTGACCGTCTGACCGACGGTGACGCCGAGGGAGTTCAGGTGGCCGTACTGGGTGTACGTGCCGTCGTTCATCTTGATGACGACGTTGTTGCCGTAGGCGCCGCCCCAGCCGGCCTCGACGACGGTGCCGGAGCCGACCGCGTGGACCGGAGTGCCGGACGCGGCGTGGAAGTCCACGCCGGTGTGGCTGCCGGAGGACCACATGGCACCGCCGGTCTGGTAGCCCGTGGAGACGTACGAGCCGGAGATCGGGGAGACGTAGGTGTTCAGGCGCTTGCGCTCGGCCTCGCGGGCGGCGCGCTCCTTGGCCTCGCGCTCCTTCTTGGCCTTCGCCTTGGCGTCGGCCTCAGCCTTGCGCTTGTCCTCGGCGGCCTTCTTCTTGGCGGCCGCTTCGGCCATCTTGGCGGCGGCCGCGTCGTCGGCCGCCTGCCGCTGCGCGGCGGCCTGCGCGTCGATGCTCTCGGCGAGCGAGTCGCCTACGGAGATCGCCTGCGTGAGTCCCATGTGCTCGACGGCCGCGTCGTCGGCGGCGGCCAGCGCCGGAGCGGCCAGGCCTCCGATGACGCCGGTCGTGGTGAGCGCGGCGACACCCGCGACGTTCGCGGAGGTGCGGGTGAGGCGGCTGGGACGACGGTGCTTCCCGGTGGCACGGGTGAACGCCATGAAGCGGCTGATCCTTTCCTTCCTTCTCGCCTACCGGGTTAGCTGACGGGTTCGGAGCAGGAAGGTCTCCTACGAGTCCCTCGCCTGACGGCAAGGTGCCCGATTCACCCCAGGGGACATGTGGGTCCCCGGCTCCCCTGGCTCGCGCCGTACGGGGACTCGGCGATGACTGTCCGGTGCCGCGGATGCGACGTACTGCGTGACGAACAGCCGGATCGAAGCTAAGCGCGCCTGCTTTCAATCGACAAACACAACGCCACTTTTGTTGCGCACGCCACACGGCAGACAGGCAACCTCCATACGAATTCGGGCATATGAGGACCCCGGCGGCCGTAACGGTCACCGGGGTCCGATATGTCCTGACTGTCGCTCAGTCCGTCACCGCTGACGGTGCCCGGCCGGCACTCAGCCGCTGACCACGCTCACTTCACCGATGCCGAGCGCCCTGACGGGCTCCTCGATCTGCGCGGCGTCGCCGACGAGGATCGTCACCAGGTGGTCCTCCGGGAAGGCGCTCACGACGGCCGCGGTGGCCTCCACGGTGCCGGTCGCGGCCAACCGGCGGTACAGCTGCGCCTGGAAGTCGTCCGGGAGGTTCTGCTCGACCTGGTCGGCGAGCGTGGCCGCCACGGAGGCGGCCATCTCGTACTTGAGCGGGGCCACACCCACCAGGTTCTGCACCGCCACGTCGCGCTCGGCGTCGGTCAGACCCTCCGCGGCGAGGGTGCGCAGGACGTTCCAGAGGTCGTCCAGCGCGGGCCCCGTGGAGGCCGTGTCGACCGATCCGCTGATGGCGAGCATCGCGGCGCCCGTACCGTCCGGCGCGGAGCGCAGGACCTGGCTGAACGCGCGTACGCCGTAGGTGTATCCCTTCTCCTCGCGCAGGACGCGGTCCAGGCGGGAGGTGAGGGTGCCGCCCAGGCAGTACGTGCCGAGGACCTGGGCGGGCCAGACGCGGTCGTGCCGGTCCGGGCCGACGCGGCCGATCAGCAGCTGCGTCTGCACGGCTCCGGGACGGTCCACGATGACCACGCGGCCCGTGTCGTCGGCGGTCACCGCGGGCACCGGACGCGGCTCGGCCGTGCCGCCCGTCCAGGTGCCGACGGTGTCCGCCAGGACGGCGTCCAGGTCGGTGCCCGTGAGGTCGCCGACGACCACCAGGGTGGCCGTCGCGGGGCGGACGTGCTTCTCGTAGAAGGCGCGCACCGCCGCCGAGTCGATGGCCGTGACCGTCTCCTCGCTGCCCTGGCGGGGACGGGACATGCGCGAGCTCGCCGGGAACAGCTGCTTGGACAGCTCCTTGGCGGCGCGGCGCGCCGGGTTGGCGGCCTCGTGCGGGATCTCGTCCAGGCGGTTGCGTACGAGACGTTCGATCTCGCTGTCCGCGAAGGCGGGGGCGCGCAGGGCGTCGGAGAGCAGACCGAGCGCCTTCGGGAGGCGGGAGACGGGGACTTCGAGGGAGACGCGGACACCGGGGTGGTCGGCGTGCGCGTCCATCGTGGCGCCGCAGCGGTCCAGCTCTGCGGCGAACTCCTCGGCGGAGTGCTTGTCGGTGCCTTCGTTGAAGGCCCTCGCCATGATCGTGGCGACGCCGTCGAGGCCCTCCGGCTCGGCGTCCAACGGCGCCTCCAGGTGGACCTCCACCGCGACGACCTGCTGGCCGGGGCGGTCGCAGCGCAGCACCGTGAGGCCGTTGGGCAGCGCGCCGCGCTCGGGGGCGGGGAAGGCCCACGGCTTGGCCGTGCCGGCCTCGGGCTGTGGGTGGAACTGCATCGTCGCGGCCTCGCTCACTTCGCCGCCTCCTCATCCTCTTCGATCTCGGCGCCGGCGAGTCCGTCGATGCCGGTCCCTTCGGCGACGGTCTCTTCGATCTCCTCGGCGGCCGTCACGGGCTCGTACACGAGCACCGCGCGGTTGTCGGGGCGCAGGCGGGCCTTCGCGACCTCCTGGACCTCCTGGGCGGTGACGTCGAGGACGCGCTGCACGGCGGTGAGGGCGAGCTGCGGGTCGCCGAACAGGACCGCGTACCGGCACAGTTCGTCCGCGCGGCCCGCGACCGTGCCGAGCCGGTCGAGCCACTCGCGCTCCAGCTGGGCCTGGGCGCGCTCCATCTCCTCCGGAGTGGGGCCCTCCGCGGCGAAGCGGGCGAGCTCCTCGTCGACGGCCGCCTCGATGACCGGCACCTCGACGTCACCGGAGGTCTTCACGTCCAGCCAGCCCAGCGAGGGGGCACCGGCCAGGCGCAGCAGGCCGAAGCCCGCGGCGACGGCGGTGCGGTCGCGGCGCACGAGCCGGTTGTAGAGCCGGGAGGAATCGCCGCTGCCGAGGACGGTCAGCGCCAGGTCCGCCGCGTCGCACGCGCGCGTGCCGTCCTCCGGGAGGCGGTAGGCGGCCATCAGCGCGCGGGCCGGGACCTCCTCCTCGACGACCTCGCGGAGCTCCTCGCCGATGCGCTCCGGGAGGGAGCCGTCACGCGGCGGCTGCTTGCCGTCGTGCGAGGGGATCGACCCGAAGTACTTCTCGATCCAGGCGAGCGTCCGCTCCGGGTCGATGTCGCCGACGACCGACAGGACGGCGTTGTTGGGCGCGTAGTACGTGCGGAAGAAGTCGCGCGCGTCCTCCAGAGTGGCCGCGTCCAGGTCGGCCATGGAGCCGATCGGCGTGTGGTGGTAGGGGTGGCCCTCCGGGTAGGAGAGCGCGGTCAGCTTCTCGAAGGCCGTGCCGTACGGGACGTTGTCGTAGCGCTGACGGCGTTCGTTCTTGACGACGTCGCGCTGGTTCTCCATGGACTCGTCGTCGAGCGCGGACAGCAGTGAGCCCATCCGGTCGGCTTCGAGCCACAGGGCCAGCTCCAGCTGGTGGGCGGGCATCGTCTCGAAATAGTTGGTGCGCTCGAAGCTCGTCGTGCCGTTGAGCGAGCCGCCCGCTCCCTGGACCAGCTCGAAGTGGCCGTTGCCGTGCACCTGCTTCGATCCCTGGAACATCAGGTGCTCGAAGAGGTGAGCCAGGCCGGTACGCCCCTTGACCTCGTGGCGGGAGCCGACGTCGTACCAGAGGCAGACCGCGGCGACCGGGGTCAGGTGGTCCTCGGAGAGCACCACGCGCAGGCCATTGGCCAGCCGGTGCTCGGTCGCTGTCAGGCCGCCGGAGCCGGCCTCGGCTGTGGCCGTGTGACCCATGGGCATGTACGTCCCTTCGATCGCTGGATCATGGTGATCATCGCTGGACCAGAACAATTGCTGCCAGTCCTGCCACTGTATGCAAGCGTGCGGACACCTGGCGAAGTTCCCCGGTCCGCCCACGGCATAGTCCCGCGTCGGCATAGTCCCGCGTCGGCGCCGGTCCCGCCTCGGCGCGGTCCCGAGTGACGCCACCGCACGGGTCGTGGTCGGCGTTGTCAGTGGGACAGTCCACAATGGTCGGCGTCAGATCCCGCACTTGTTGGTGAAGGAGCCGCAGCAGCGATGGCCCGCCGCAGCACGAAAACCCCGCCGCCCGACGACTCGTTCGAGGAGAAGATCCTCGACATCGACGTCGTCGACGAGATGCAGGGCTCCTTCCTCGAGTACGCGTATTCGGTCATCTACTCCCGGGCCCTGCCGGACGCCCGCGACGGCATGAAGCCGGTGCACCGCAGGATCGTCTACCAGATGAACGAGATGGGTCTGCGCCCCGACCGCGGCTATGTGAAGTGCGCCCGTGTCGTCGGCGAGGTCATGGGTAAGTTGCACCCGCACGGCGACGCGTCGATCTACGACGCCCTGGTGCGCATGGCCCAGCCCTTCTCGATGCGCCTCCCGCTGGTGGACGGCCACGGCAACTTCGGCTCACTCGGCAACGACGACCCGCCGGCCGCCATGCGGTACACCGAGTGCAAGATGGCCGACGCCACCTCCCTGATGACGGAGTCGATCGACGAGAACACCGTCGACTTCGAGCCGAACTACGACGGCCAGGAGATGGAGCCGTCGGCACTCCCCGCGGCCTACCCGAACCTCCTGGTCAACGGCGCGTCGGGCATCGCGGTCGGCATGGCGACGAACATGCCGCCGCACAACCTCGGCGAGGTCATCGCCGCGGCCCGCCACCTCATCAAGCACCCGGGGGCCGACCTCGAGACACTGATGAAGTACGTGCCGGGCCCCGACCTGCCCACGGGCGGCAGGATCGTCGGCCTGAACGGCATCAAGGACGCGTACGACTCCGGCCGCGGCTCCTTCAAGATCCGGGCGACGGTCACCGTGGAGAACGTGACGGCACGCCGCAAGGGCATCGTCGTCACCGAACTGCCCTTCTCCGTAGGCCCCGAGAAGGTCATCGCCAAGATCAAGGACCTGGTCGGCGCGAAGAAGCTCCAGGGCATCGCCGACGTCAAGGACCTCACCGACCGCTCGCACGGCCTGCGCCTGGTCATCGAGATCAAGAACGGCTTCGTCCCGGAGGCCGTCCTGGAACAGCTGTACAAACTGACGCCGATGGAGGAGTCCTTCGGCATCAACAACGTGGCGCTGGTGGACGGCCAGCCCCTCACCCTCGGCCTCAAGGAGCTCCTGGAGGTCTATCTCGACCACCGCTTCAACGTGGTGCGCCGCCGCAGCGAGTTCCGCCGCGGCAAGAAGCGCGACCGCCTGCATCTGGTCGACGGCCTGCTGATCGCGCTCCTGGACATCGACGAGGTCATCCGCCTCATCCGGTCCAGCGACAACTCCGCGCAGGCCAAGGAGCGCCTGATCGGACGCTTCTCGCTGAGCGACATCCAGACGCAGTACATCCTGGACACCCCGCTGCGCCGGCTGACCAAGTTCGACCGCATCGAGCTGGAGACCGAGCGCGACAGGCTCAACGGCGAGATCGACGAGCTGACCGGCATCCTGGAGTCGGACGCCGAGCTGCGCAAGCTGGTCTCCTCGGAACTGGCCGCCGTCGCCAAGAAGTTCGGCACGGACCGGCGTACGGTGCTCCTGGAGTCGGCGGGTTCCCCCGCCGCGACGGTCTCGCTCCAGGTGGCGGACGACCCGTGCCGCGTACTCCTGTCGTCGACGGGCCTGCTGGCACGCACGGCCAACGGCGACCCCTTCACGGACAGCGAGACCAAACGCGTCAAGCACGACGCCATCGTCTCGGCGGTGCCTGCCACGGCGCGCGGCGAGGTGGGAGCGGTCACGTCCCTGGGCAGGCTGCTGCGCCTCTCCGTAGTGGACCTGCCGCAGCTCCCGGAGACGATGGGCGCGCCCAACCTCTCCGGAGGAGCGCCGGTCTCGGAGCTGCTTCCGCTGACCGGGGACGAGAAGCTCATCTGCCTGATGACGCTCGACGAGTCCTCACCGGGCCTGGCGCTCGGCACCGAGCAGGGCGTGGTCAAGCGTGTGGTGCCGGACTATCCGACCAACAAGGAGGAGTTGGAGGTCGTCACCCTCAAGGACGGTGACCGGATCGTCGGCGCGGCCGAGCTGCGCACCGGCGAGGAGGACCTGGTCTTCATCACGGACGACGCCCAGCTGCTGCGCTACCAGGCCTCCCAGGTGCGCCCCCAGGGCCGTCCCGCGGGCGGCATGACGGGCATCAAGCTCGCCGACGGCGCGAAGGTCATCTCCTTCACGGCGGTGGACCCGGCGGTGGACGCGGTCGTCTTCACGGTGGCGGGCTCGCGCGGCACGCTCGACGACTCGGTGCAGACGACGGCCAAGCTCACGCCGTTCGACCAGTACCCCCGCAAGGGCCGCGCCACGGGTGGTGTGCGCGTCCAGCGGTTCCTGAAGGGCGAGGACTGCCTGAGCATCGCCTGGGCGGGCCCGACACCGCCGCGCGCGGCCCAGCGCAACGGCGCGCCGGCCGAGCTGCCGGAGATCGACCCGCGCCGCGACGGCTCGGGGGTCTCGCTCGCGAAGCCGGTGGCGGCGGTGGCGGGCCCGGTGTAGCCCGGCCCGCTAGTACTCCGCGCCGCGCTCCTGGTCCGGGTCCTCGTCCGGCTCCTGGTCCGGGTCCTCGTCCGACTCCTGATCCGGCCCCTCGTCCGGGTCCTGGACGTAGCGCAGTACGCCCCACATGCCGCGCTCATCGGCCTGTGGGGCGTACTCGCGACAGGCCTCCAGCTCCTTCTCCAGGGCCGGTACGTCGATGCCCGACCCGATGAGTACGAGCTGGGTCAGCCGGGGCTCACCCGGAGCCCACCGCTCCGGGTAGAAGCGCAGAAAACGCCCCACGGCGTGCACCTCGTACCGGTTCCGCGGGTCGGCGGCGCCGAAATCGACGTACCCCTTGATGCGGTAGAGCCCTTCATGCCTGCTGTCGAGCAGGGCCATCAAGGAACGCGGGCCCATGGGCACCTCGGAGGTGAAGGCGAGGCTTTCGTAGGCGGAGTGCAGGTGGTCCCGGTGACCACAGCCGTCTTCACAGGTCTCGGCTTCGGCTCCGGAGTGCGTGTCTTCGCGCAGGTCCTCGAACGAGAGCTGCCCGATCCGCTCCCCCACGGGCTTGCGGTCGAGGAGCAGCTCCACGTCCACACGCCCGTACGAGGCGGCCACCACGGCCGCACGGTCGGTGAAGCCCCGGACCACGCCCAGAAGCCGCTCACGCTCCTCGTCGGCCACCCGGTCCGCCTTGTTGACCACGACGAGATCGGCGATCCCCAGATGCCGCTCCACCTCGGGGTGCCGCTCCCGTGTGGCGTCGAACTCCGCGGCGTCGACGACCTCGACGAGCCCTCCGTACACGATGTGCGGGTTCTCGCTCGCGAGCAGCATCTTCACGAGTTCCTGCGGCTCGGCGAGCCCGCTCGCCTCGACGACGATGACATCGATCCCCGCGGAGGGCCGGGCGAGCCGCTCCAGGTACTCGTCGAGCTCGCTCGCGTCCACGGCACAGCACAGACAGCCGTTGCCGAGCGAGACGGTGGAGTCGCCGAGCTGCCCCGCGACCGACATCGCATCGATCTCGATCGATCCGAAGTCGTTGACGATCGCCCCGATCCGGCTGCCGCCGCTGCGGTGCAGCAGATGGTTGAGCAGGGTGGTCTTGCCGGAACCCAGGAATCCGGCGAGGACGACGACCGGGATCTGCTGCTTGTTCAACCGTGGACCCTTCGTACCGACGTTCTACGGGCCGCGGCGGACCCCGCACACGGAGTGCGGACCTCGGAAGATCCCGTACGCGGAATACGGGACGTCGCCGGAACCCGTATGAAGAATGAAGACCGCCCCAGGATAGGCGGGCGCGGACGGGCGCGAAGTGAACGATTGTTAGCGGCGCTCGCGGGGCACACATTGGGCACGGCGCCGGGATGTGCGACCACCACTTCCCTCTGTGCGCCTCCTCTCCGCCTCCCCGTCGATCAGAGCCGCTCGGCACCCTGGGAGACGGCAAGCGCACCGCCCACCGCTCGCCGGTCCGCTCCCTGTCGCCCCGCACCCGACGACCGGCGGACGGTCGCCTGAATCGGGGGTTGACATGACCACACAGAACTTTTGGGTACGGGGGGTGGGTTCGGCAGCCGTCGCCGGGCTCGCGTTCGCGACCGGAACGTTTGCATGGCACTGGGCAAAGGAGCGCAAGCAGGCCGCACGCGCGGTGGAACACAAGCGCCTCGCGTCCGAGCGAGAGATCGCCGCAGCCGACGCGGAGCGCAGAAACGCCGCACTCACCGAGCAGCACCGGCTGCACTTCGACCTGCTGTGCAAAGCCATGGAGGACGCGACGCTGGCCGCCGTCCTGGACACGTACGACGACGACGTCCCCCCTGAGAAACAGCGGCAATTCCTCTTCGCCAATGCCCTCTACATCAACGCGCTGCATGCGCATCGCATCGGCGCCATGACGCTGGGAGAGCTGCACGGACACCTTCGGGTGATGTGCCAGAACCCGCTCTTCCGGCACTACTGGGATGCCACGCGCCATCACCGCGCGAGCCTGGACCGGTCCTCGGACGAGGCCAAGCTGGGCCGGATGATGGATCGCCTGGACAGGGAATTGCAGGAGGCCGACACCGACGAGTGGTGGGTGGTGGGCGAACCTCCCGCCGAATAGGTCCAGTTGGATGACGGCGCACCCACCTCGGCGACATCAAGGGCTAACCTGGCTGCGCCCTTACTCCTCTACCGCCCAAGGACCGGGATCCCCTTGAACATCGTGCGCCGCATCGGCGCGTCTCCCCGCGAGCGGGGCAGCGCAACCGGCCAGACCTGTCCCGACATTTTCGAGCTCAGCGACGGCAGTTTCGCCGTCATCGGGACAGACAGGACCGAGGCGCTCGATGGCGAACTGCCGGCCGATGCTGCACGTGCCGCCTATGAACGCATCGTCGTCATCAGCCGGGACACTCTCATCCGAGCCAAGGTCGACATCCCCGAGACCTGAGCCGCGCCGAACTCGCCGTCGTGCCACACCCAGCATTCCGACGGCGACTCCTCATCGCACCTTGTGAGCACTCCTTCACAGTCAGTGCCATTTGTTCACCGTCATTCCCTGCCCGTCCGCAAGGAGTCGCAGAATGGCAGTTCGCCTCGGGCACAAGAACGCCATGGAACTCTTCACAAAACCCCGCATAGGCGTCGCCCCGAAGCAACGGGGCAGCTTCACAGGCCAGACATGTCCCGACATCTTCGATCTCGCCGACGGCGACTTCGCGGTGGTGGGGACCGATATGACCGACGCGCTCAGCGGCACTCTGCCGTCCGGGCCCGACATTCCGGACGAATAACGGCGATCGCCGACGGGTGGCTCCACGGCCCGGCCGCGCAGCCACCCTCACGGGTCCGGCCCCCCTCAGGGGCCGGACCCGTTTCCCGTGCTCGGCCCGGGAAAGAATTCCGCGGACCTGTCGCCAACCTGACGTTCAATCACTACGTACTGGCGTACAGCTGGGGCAGCTATTACGTACTCGCGTACAGCTGGGGCAGCCATACGGAAGCGGAATGGTCGTGCACGCCTCGAACCCGCGCAACAGCATCGCGTTCCGTCGCTACTGGAACGCGACACGGGCGCACAAGGCCGCGCTGCCGCCGGAGAGCCTGGAGGGGCGAGTGTTCCGGGCCTTCGAGCAGGCTGTGGCGGACCGGCAGCGCGGCACACCGCCAACCGGTTCCTAACGCTCAGCGGTCGGCGGCACCGGAGCAAGCTCTTCCGGGGTGGGCGGCACCGCAGCCGGCGGCACCGGCACGGGCGGCGTCTCCCCCACGTACCGCGCCGCCGGGCGGATGATCTTCGAGTCCCGCGCCTGTTCCAGGATGTTGGCGCTCCAGCCCACGACCCGCGCCGAAGCGAACGTCGGCGTGAACATCTCGCGCGGCAGCCCGCACAGCTCCATGACGACGCCCGCGTAGAACTCCACGTTCGTGTGCAGCTCCCGTCCCGGCTTCAGCTCCGCCAGGATCGCCTCGACCTGCCGCTCGACCTCGACCGCGAACTCCACCATGTCACCGCCGAATCGCCGCGCGATGTCCCGCAGCATGCGTGAACGCGGATCCTCCGTGCGGTAGACGGGGTGCCCGAAGCCCATGATGCGGTCGCCCGCGAGGACACGCTCACGGATCCAGCCGTCGATGCGGTCGCGGGTGCCGATCGCGTCCAGCGTGTCGAGGGCCCGGCTCGGCGCTCCGCCGTGCAGCGGCCCCGACAGCGCGCCGACGGCGCCCACCAGACAGGCCGCGACATCCGCTCCGGTCGAAGTGATGACCCGGGCCGTGAACGTTGACGCGTTGAACCCATGATCAATGGTTGAGATCAAGTACTGCTCGATGGCCCGGGCGCGGACGGCGTCCGGCTGTGAACCCGTGAGCATGTAGAGGTAGTTGGCGGCGTACGACAGGTCCTCGCGCGGCTCCACCGGTTCGAGCCCTTGGCCGAGCCGGTACAGCGCGGTGAGCAGGGTCGGCACGATGGCGGAGGCTGCCAGGGCGTCGGCGCGGCGCCGGTCGTCGTCGATGTCGTACACCGGGCGGAAGCCCTTCGACGCCCCGAAGAGGGACAGGGCGGTGCGCAGCCCGGAGAGCGGCCCCGACAGCGCACTCGCGCGGGCGATGGCGGGCAGCGCGTCACGGACCTCCTCGGGGAGATGGCGCAAGGGCGCGGTCCGCGCGGCGAAGGCGGCGCTCTGGGCGGCATCCGGCAAGCCGCCGTGGAACATCAGGTGCCATACGTCCTCGAAGCTGCGGTTCTGCGCGAGCTCGACGGCCGAGTACTGGCGGTAGTGGTAGAAGCCTTCGTATCCCCTCACGTCTCCGAGTTCGGTCTCGGTGACGACGACACCCGCGAGTCCTCGTGGGACCTCGACGGGCTCGGTGGGGGTGACGGCGGAGCCATTGATCGGCATGTTGTTCCTCGACTTCCTCCCTGGACTTGATTCGACTGTCCATGCTTGACTGAAGCTCTGTCAATATTGATTGAATCAATATGACATACAGTTGTCGGGATGCGGATACGGTGTCGCCCATGACGGATCAAGGAACCGGGCACGACGGTCGGCGGCGGCTGAGCACCAAAGAAGCCGCCGAGCTGCTCGGTGTGAAACCCGAGACCGTGTACGCGTATGTAAGCCGCGGCCAGCTCAGCAGCCGCCGCGGTCCAGGCGCACGGGGCAGCACGTTCGACGCCAAGGAGGTCGAGGCGCTGGCCCGCAGGAACAGGCGGAACCCCACGGCCTCGACCGCCGCCAACGAACTCTCCGTACGCACCCGCATCACACTCATCGACGACGACCGCTACTACTTCCGTGGCGTCGATGCCACCGAGCTCGCGCTGGCGCACTCCTACGAAGAGGTCGCGGAGTGGCTGTGGACGGGCGTCCTGCGCCCAGGCATCGGCTTCACCGCCCCGAGCGAGACCGTCTCCGCGGCCCGTCGCGCCGTCAACGCCCTGCCCGAGCACAGTGGGCCCACGGACCGGCTGCGCGTGGCGGCCATCTCCGCCGGTGCGGCCGACCCACTCCGCTTCGACCTCTCCGAAGAGGCGGTCATCGGCACCGCGCGCACGCTGATCCCCACGCTCGTCGCCGCGCTACCGCCGGTCCTGCCCAGCCACCGGGACGACGGCCCGCTGGCCCGGCGGCTGTGGGCGCGGCTGAGCGGCGTCAGGCCCGACGACGCCTCGCTGCACGCCCTGGACACGGCCCTCGCGCTGCTCGTGGACCACGATCTCGCCGCGTCGACACTCGCCGTGCGGGTCGCCGCCTCGGCGCGCGCCCACCCCTACGCGGCGGTGTCGGCCGGGCTCGGCGTCCTGGAGGGCCCGCTGCACGGCGCGGCCAGCGGTCTCGCCCACCGCATGCTCCTCGACGTGCTCGACCGGGGCAGCGCGACCCCCGTAGTGGCCGACGAACTGCGCGCGGGCCGCCGCGTCCCCGGGCTCGGCCACCGCCTCTACCCCGGCGAGGACCCGCGCGCGCAGGCACTGTTCGGCCTCCTGGAAGTGATGCCGAAGGCCGGCCCCGCCCTCGCCGCGGCCCGTGACGTGGTGGCCACCACGGCCCGCCACACGGACCTGCGCGCCAATGTCGACCTCGCCCTGGCCGTCCTGACCGCCTCGTCCGGGATGCCGGCCGAGGCGGGCGAGACGATCTTCGCGGTGGCCCGCACGGCGGGCTGGATCGCACATGCCCTGGAGGAGTACGACGAACGGCCGCTGCGCATGCGCCCCAGCGGCCAGTACGACGGAGTGCGCCCGCCCCAGCCGATGCCGACCCCTTCCTCGCCTTCCCCGGCGGGCTCCTCCTGAGAGGTGTGAATCGCTCGGGGAAACGGGCGGGTTAGGCTCACCTTCGTGAGTACGTGCGCGACCGCCTCGCGGGATCTGGACGAACCTCTCGCGGGGACCGCCGCCACCGCCAGGACGTGGCTCCTGCTGGAGCAGCCGGCCCCTGGGGCGCCAAGGCACTGACGTCCAGCCACCTCGACCCCGAGGTCGGCCGCGCCCTGGAGAGGGCCGCTGAAGGCACCGGCGTGCGCGTCGCGCTGATCCGCCGCCCCGGGCGCCACGCGGACCGTTACGCGCCGACGCGGCAGCGGGTGTACGTGGCGCACACCGTCCCCGGCCGCACCTGGCTGCGCACCGAGATGACGGACGATGCGCGCCGGCTGCTCGACCTCGACTTCCCGGCTCTCGGCGCGGGCGACCACGGCGGCTTCGGCACCCCGCACACGGGCGCCCCGCTCGCGCTCGTCTGCACCAACGGCAAGCGCGACCGCTGCTGCGCCCTGCTCGGCAGGCCACTCGCCGCCGAGCTCGCCGCCGCCGGTGAAGAGGGAACGTGGGAGATCACTCATCTGGGTGGCCACCGCTTCTCACCCACCCTGTTGGTGCTGCCGTACGGCTATGCGTACGGCCGGACCGGGACGCACTCCGTCAAGGAGATCCTCGAAGCCGTCCGTGCGGGCCGCGTGATCACTGAGAGCTGCCGGGGCAACTCCGCGTGGGAGCGCCCCGGGCAGGCCGCCGAGCTGGCGGTGCGCGCATCGACGGGCGAGGACACCGCGGGGACCCTGACCGTCGTCGGCACGGACGGCGCGGCCCGGCGCTGGGAGGTGACCGTGGAGCACACCGACGGCCGCCGGTGGCGGGTCACCGTGGCCCAGGGCGCCTCGCGACCGCCCCGCCCGGAGAGCTGCGGAGCGGCTCTCGGGTCCCCGGCGCGGATGGACGTGCTGGCGGTGCGCCCGGCACCGTAGGGCGCCGTGCGGGGGGATCGGGCCGGTCGGCGCTTGGAGCTGGTGCGTCCACATACGAGATCCGCGCCACACTGACTTCGGAGTAGGCCGCCACCGGCCGTACCGTTCGTACACATGAGCCCCACCTCCCCTGCGCGACGCCTCCGCCTCGGCCTGCCGCGGCGCGTGTTCTCGCAGGTGCTGCTGATGCAGCTGGCGATCGCCGCCGGGGTCGCGGTGCTCGCCACCGGGCTCTTCCTCGCGCCCCTCAGCGACCAACTCGACGACCAGGCGATGCGCCGCGCGCTCGCCATCGCCCAGACGACGGCCGCGCACCGGCAGATCGCAGAGGACCTGAAGTCCTCGCGGCCCACGAGCGACGGGCCCGTCCAGACGGAGGCCGACCGCATCCGCCGGGCCAGCGGCGCCGAGTACGTCGTGATCATGAACAAGGAAGGCGTGCGCTGGTCCCACACCGACCGCGCCCAGATCGGCAAGATCGTCTCGACCGACCCCAGCGACGCGCTCGCGGGCCGTGAGGTCATGGAGATCGACAACGGCACGCTGGGCCGCTCGGCGCGCGGCAAGGTGCCGCTGCGGGACGCGCATGGCGACATCGTGGGCGCCGTCTCCGTAGGCATCGAGTACGACAGCGTGCGGGCCCGCCTGATCCACTCCATCCCGGGGCTGCTCGCCTACGCGGGCGGGGCGCTCGCCGTCGGCGCGCTCGCCGCGTATCTGATCTCTCGCAGAGTGCAACGGCAGACCCGTGACCTGGCCTTCTCCGATATCTCCGCCCTGCTCGCAGAGCGCGAGGCGATGCTCCACGGCATCCGCGAAGGGGTCGTCGCCCTGGACCGCGGCGGCCGGATCAGGCTGCTCAACGACGAGGCGCAGCGCCTCCTCGGCCTCGGCACGGAGGCGCTCGGCCGGCCGCTCGACGAGGCGCTCGGCGCGGGACGTACGACCGACGTCCTCGCGGGACGCGTCACCGGCACCGACCTGCTGACCGTCCGCGGACAGCGCGTCCTGGTCGCCAACCGCATGCCGACCGACGACGGAGGCGCCGTCGCGACCCTGCGCGACCGCACCGAACTGGAGCAGCTCGGCCGCGAACTCGACTCCACCCGCGGCCTCATCGACGCCCTGCGCGCCCAGGACCACGAGCACGCCAACCGCATGCACACGCTCCTTGGTCTGATCGAACTGGAGATGTACGAGGAGGCCGCGGAGTTCGTCGGCGAGGTGGCCGGCGCCCACCGCGTGACCGCCGAGCAGATCACCGAGAAGATCCGCGATCCGCTGATCGCGGCCCTTCTCGTCGGCAAGGCGACGGTCGCCGCGGAGCGAGGGGTCGCGCTCTCCGTGCCACGCGACACCGCGCTGCCCGACCGCCTCGTCGATCCCGGCGGCCTCGTCACGATCGTCGGCAACCTCGTCGACAACGCCCTCGACGCCGCGGCGGGAACCCGCCACGCGCGCGTGGAGGTCGCCGTTCGCACCGAGGGACGCTCCGTGGTCCTGCGGGTGCGCGACACCGGCCCCGGGGTGCCCGCCGGGCAGCGGGAGACGATCTTCACGGAGGGCTGGACCACCAAGGAGCCGCCGGCCCACGGCAAACGCGGGATCGGCCTCGCCCTGGTCCGCAGACTCGCCGAGCGGCAAGGCGGCAGCGCACGGGCCGGTGAAGCACCCGAGGGAGGCGCGGAGTTCACCGTCACCCTGCCCGAAGCGCTCACGGAGCCCGGGCTCGCCGCCACGGAGGAATCAACATTGATCAAGGGCACGGAGGCGACGCCATGATCGAGGTCCTCGTCGTCGACGACGATGTCCGGGTCGCGGACGTCAACGCCGCCTATGTGGCGAAGATCCCCGGCTTCCGCGTGGTGGCGAAGGCGCACAGCGCCGCAGAGGCGCTGCGCCTCGTCGCGGCCGTCCCCGTCGACCTGGTGCTGCTGGATCACTATCTGCCGGACGAGACGGGCCTGTCGGTCGTACGTACGTTGCGCGAGCGCGGCCACCAGACCGACGTGATCATGGTGACCGCCGCGCGCGATGTCGCCACCGTGCAGGCGGCGATGCGGCACGGCGCGCTCCAGTACCTGGTCAAGCCGTTCTCCTACGCGGGTCTTCGCGCCAAGCTGGACGCGTACGCGACCTTGCGCCGCACGCTGGACGGTGGGGGCGAGGCCGAGCAGGCCGAGGTCGACCGGATCTTCGGCGCGCTCTCGGCGACCCCGGCACCCGAGCTGCCCAAGGGGCACTCCCCCACCACGGCGGAGCTGGTACGCCGGGCGCTGATGGCCGCGGAAGGCCCGCTCTCCGCCCAGGAGCTGGCCGACCACACGCGGCTGAGCCGACAGACCGCGCAGCGCTATCTGAAGCTCCTGGAGCGCACGGGCCGGGTCAGGCTCAGCCTCAAGTACGGCGACACGGGCCGCCCGGAACACCGTTACGAGTGGACGGCGAGCGTCTAGTCGGCCACTGGTCGGCCACTGGAGAACGCCCAGTGAATCGTTACGCCGCTCCGGCACCGGTCAGCGACCGCACTTCCGTCTCCGCATGCTTGGCCTCGTCCGCGGATTCGCGCGAGGTCACCGTGCCCAGCCAGCCCGCGAGGAACCCCAGCGGGATGGAGACGAGCCCCGGGTTCTCCAGTGGGAAGTACTGGAAGTCCGCCCCGGGGAAGAGCGAGTTGGGCCCTCCGGAGACCACCGGTGAGAGCACGACCAGCGCGAGCGCGGGCAGCAGCCCCCCGTACACCGACCACACCGCGCCACGCGTGGTGAAGTTCCGCCAGAACAGCGAGTACAGCAGCACCGGCAGGTTGGCGGACGCGGCGACCGCGAAGGCGAGGCCCACCAGGAACGCGACGTTGAGGTCGCGGGCCAGCAAGCCGAGCCCGATCGCGACCACACCGATCCCCACCGCGGCGACACGCGCCACCGCCACCTCACCGCGCGGCTTCGCGTTCCGCCGTCGCAAGGAGGCGTACAGGTCGTGGGCGACCGACGCCGAAGAGGCGAGCGTGATCCCGGCGACCACGGCGAGGATCGTGGCGAAGGCGACGGCGGCGACGACCGCGAACAGAACCGTTCCGCCTGTGGAGCCCGCGCCGCCGCCCAGGTCGAGCGCGAGCAGCGGAACCGCCGTGTTCCCCGCGGCGTTCGACCCGCGCACCGCCTCGGAGCCCACGATCGCGGCCGCGCCGAAGCCGAGCACGATCGTCATCAGATAGAAGCTGCCGATGAGACCGATGGCCCAGACGACCGACCGGCGCGCGGCCCGCGCGGTCGGCACGGTGTAGAAGCGGGACAGGATGTGCGGCAGCCCTGCCGTACCGAGCACAAGCGCCAGCCCGAGGCTGATGAAGTCCAGCCGCGCGGTCCAGTCCCCGCCGTATTTCAGGCCGGGCGCCAGGAACCGCTCACCCTCGCCGCTGCGGTCCGCTGCCGTGCGCAGCAGTTGATCGAAGTCCCCATGAAAGCGCACCAGGACAAGCACGGTCAGAACGATCGCGCCGGACATCAACAGGACGGCCTTCACGATCTGGATCCAGGTGGTGGCCCGCATCCCTCCCAACGACACATAGATCACCATGAGCGCGCCGACGCCGACCACCGTCCAGGACTGCGCCGCCCCGCTCGTCCCACCGAGCAGCAGCGCGACCAGTGAGCCCGCCCCCACCATCTGCGCCACCAGATAGAGAACGCAGACGGTCACCGAGGAAGTTCCCGCCGCGATCCGCACCGGCCGTTCCCTCATCCGCGAGGCGACGACATCGGCGAGCGTGAACCGTCCGCAGTTGCGCACCAGTTCGGCCACGAGGAACAGCACCACGAGCCATGCGACGAGGAAGCCGACCGAGTAGAGCAGCCCGTCGTACCCGAAGAGCGCGATCAGCCCGGAGATGCCGAGGAAGGAGGCGGCCGACATGTAGTCCCCGGCGATGGCAAAACCATTCTCCATCGGCGAGAAGAGCCGCCCGCCCGCGTAGAACTCCTCGGCCGAACCCTGTCTGTTACGGCTCACCCACGTCGTGATCGCGAGTGTGACGGCCACGAAGGCACCGAACAGCAGAAGAGCAAGGGTCTGATGATCACCGGTCACCGCTCGGCTCCCCGGTCCCGATCGCTACCCCGCTCCCGGTCTCTGTCCCGCTCTCGCTTCTGCTCGAACACGGACCACCGCAGATCAAGGGCCGCACGGTCCCTGCGCAACCGAGCGTGCCGGGCATACGCCCAGGTCAGCAAGAACGTCGTGAGGAACTGCCCGAGCCCCGCCAGCATCGCCACATTCACCGCTCCCGCGACGGGACGCGCCATCAGGCCCGGCGCCGCCGTCGCGGTCACGACGTACGCGACGTACCA
Organism: Streptomyces sp. NPDC003032; assembly: GCF_053591415.1. NCBI lineage: Bacteria > Bacillati > Actinomycetota > Actinomycetes > Kitasatosporales > Streptomycetaceae > Streptomyces > Streptomyces sp. NPDC003032. The sequence goes on from NZ_JBSFTT010000013.1 coordinate 134,007, forward strand.
CGTGAAGAAGACGGCAACCGCCGGGAAGGCGAACCTCCGATACCGGCTCCGCACTTCCTGGAAAGCGTCGCCGCGCCGCACTTCCAGATAGATGTCGGCCGCGCTCGCGTCCCGCCGCTGTGCCCCGGCCCCGGGCGACACAACGGAGCCGGCGCCCCCGTGCCGTCCAGCTCTTCCCAGCCGGAGGTGAGCGAGTCGTACCAAGGATCCCTCAGATCACCGGCCCGATGCCGGGTCGGGCCAGCCCGGCCCGACCCGGCATCGGGCCCGTCGTACCTCTCCACCGAACCCCCCTTGTCCGCAGCCTGTTCGTCCGCGTGCCCAAGGATGGGCAGATCGTGAAGATCCCCGACTCTTCTCTCCCCGCGCTTCACCCCATCAGGTGAAGCCTTGGCCCGCTACGCGTCGATGCGGGACCGGTCCAGCGTCGCCGCGGAGCTCGTGATGAATTCCTTGCGCGGAGCGACGTCGTTGCCCATCAGCAAGTCGAAGACCTGCTCGGACGACTCCAGGTCCGAGATGTTGATCCGGCGCAGAGTCCGGAAGCGCGGGTCCATCGTGGTCTCGGCCAGCTGATCGGCGTCCATCTCGCCGAGACCCTTGTACCGCTGGATCGAGTCCTTGTAGCGCACGTTCTTGCGCTGCAGTTCGAGCAGGGTCTCCCGCAGCTCACGGTCCGAGTACGTGTAGACGTACTTGTCCTGGCCCTTCTTCGGCTGGCTGAGCTCGATGCGGTGCAGCGGCGGCACCGCCGCGAAAACGCGCCCCGCCTCGACCATGGGCCGCATGTAGCGCTGGAAGAGCGTCAGCAGCAGGATCCGGATGTGGGCGCCGTCGACGTCGGCGTCCACGAGCAGGATGATCTTTCCGTAGCGCGCCGCGTCGATGTCGAAGGTCCGGCCGGACCCCGCTCCTATGACCTGGATGATCGCGCCGCACTCGGCGTTCTTCAGCATGTCCGTCACGGACGCCTTCTGAACGTTGAGGATCTTGCCGCGGATCGGCAGCAGCGCCTGGAACTCGGAGTTCCGGGCGAGCTTGGCGGTGCCGAGCGCCGAGTCGCCCTCGACGATGAAGAGCTCGCTGCGCTCCACGTCGTCGCTGCGGCAGTCCGCGAGCTTCGCGGGCAGCGACGAGGACTCCAGGGCGGTCTTGCGACGCTGGGCGTCCTTGTGCTGGCGGGCCGCGATGCGCGTACGGGCCGCGGCGACGGCCTTGTCCATGACGGCACGGGCCTGGGCCTTCGCGTCCCGCTTCGTGGACGTCAGGAAGGCCTTGAGCTCCTTGGCGATGACGTTGGCGACGATGCGGTTGGCCGCGGAAGTGCCGAGCACCTCCTTGGTCTGGCCCTCGAACTGCGGCTCCGCGAGACGCACCGTGACGACCGCCGTGAGGCCTTCCAGGGCGTCGTCCTTGACGATGTCGTCCTCGGCGACGCGCAGCACCTTCTGGCTGCGCATCGCCTCGTTCATCGTCTTGGTGAGGGAGCGCTCGAAGCCGCTCACGTGGGTGCCGCCCTTGGGGGTGGCGATGATGTTGACGAAGGACCTGACGGTCGTGTCGTACCCGGTGCCCCAGCGCAGCGCCACGTCCACACCGAGTTCACGCGTGACCTCGGTGGGAGTCATCTGGCCGTGGTCGTCCAGGACCGGCACGGTCTCCTTGAAGGTGCCCTGCCCGGAGAACCGGAGGATGTCGCAGACCGCCTTGTCCCGGGCCAGGTACTCGCAGAACTCGCTGATGCCGCCGTCGAAGCGGAAGGATTCCTCGCCCTTCGTGCCACCCTCGCCGAGGCCGAATTCGTCGCGGACGACGAGGGTCAGGCCCGGCACGAGGAAGGCGGTCTGGCGGGCGCGCTGATGGAGGTGCTCCAGCGACAGCTTGGCGTCCTTGAGGAAGATCTGTCGGTCCGCCCAGTAGCGCACGCGCGTGCCGGTGCGGTTCTTGGGGACCTTCTTGACCTTGCTGAGCTTCACCGACGAGTCGAAGGGCGCATCGGGGCCCGCCTTGGCGAAGGCACCGGGAACACCGCGCCGGAAGCTGATCGCGTGCGTGTGGCCCGCCCGGTCCACCTCGACGTCGAGGCGCGCGGAGAGCGCGTTCACCACGGAGGCGCCCACGCCGTGCAGACCGCCGGAGGCGGCGTAGGAGCCACCGCCGAACTTGCCGCCCGCGTGAAGCTTGGTCATGACGACCTCGACTCCGGAAAGGCCGGTCTTGGGCTCGACATCCACGGGGATGCCGCGGCCGTTGTCCCGGACCTCCACGGAGGCGTCGTCGTGGAGGATGACCTCGATGTGGTCGCAGTACCCGCCCAGGGCCTCGTCGACGGAGTTGTCGATGATCTCCCAGAGGCAGTGCATGAGGCCGCGGCTGTCCGTCGACCCGATGTACATGCCCGGGCGCTTACGGACGGCCTCGAGCCCCTCCAGGACGAGCAGGTGCCGCGCGGTGTAGTTGGAACCGTCCCGATCTGCTCCTGTCAGCAACGCTGTGGACGGCACGGACGTCTCGGCGGTCACGCGGTTCGCTCCTCGCTGAATTTCAAGGGGAGTCCTTTGGGGTAAGGACGCGGCTTCGGTTGCCCGTCAGAGGGTACCGAGGCCTGGTAGAGCCGTTGTAACGCCACCCTCGTCACAACTCAGACTAGCCCACACTCGTATGCATGTTCGATCCCTCGATGGGGTGAAGCGCACGTCACGTTCCCTTCGAGGCATGAACCATTTAGGCTCCGGGCACGTCCTCATGAACAACCGGCAAGCCAGCCGGGAGGACACCGACCTGACAGACAGCGCGAAACCGTAAGACACGTAAGAGACGCAATACGGCACATTCGCCGCCAACCGGCAACGGACAACCTCCTCAAAAAGAAATTTTGAGGAAAAGCCGCGAGCGGGAACGTTTTCGGCCTGGTTGGATGTTGACCCTGGTACGACAGCTCGTCGAGCTAGAGAAGAGGCGACGTGACTACTGTTCTGACCCCCGCGAGCCCCCTGACGGCCGCTGATCGCTGCGACCGCTGCGGCGCCCAGGCATACCTGCGCGTCGTCCTGCTGAGCGGCGGCGAACTGCTCTTCTGCGCCCACCATGGCCGCAAGTTCGAGCCGGAACTCAAGAAGATCGCCGCTGAGATACAGGACGAGACGGAGCGCCTGACCGCCGTTCCGGAAAGCGTCACCGAAGAGGAACGCTGACACCTCGCATCCACGACGAGCCAGCTCCGGCGCACCAGGCCGGCGAACGGGCGGCCGTCCCTGCCAACAGGCAGGGACGGCCGCCCGCTCTCGTCACAAGAGGCCCCACACCCCTTCAGGGCCCTCCTGGACCGGCGGCTCCGCCGGTGACCTCGGCGGAACACTCTCTTCAGGCGCACCCCCGATCATCTTGGCCACGTCCGAGATCCGGGTGTAGACGCCTGGACTCCCAGGACGCCCACAGCCGCTCCCCCAGGACACAAGCCCGATGAGTCGTCCTTTCGCGACCAGCGGCCCGCCGCTGTCCCCCTGGCAGGCGTCCCGTCGGCCGTCCATCTCGCCGGCGCACAGCATGGTGGCGGCCTCGTACTTCCCGGCGGCACTGCCCGGGTACGCCTTTTCACACACGGTGTCGGGCAGCACCCGCACCCTGGCCGCGTGGAGCGTCCGGGCGTACTGGCCCGACCCCGTGGTGTCCCCCCAGCCGTAGACGGACGCATCCGTCCCCGCCTCGTATGCGGGGTTGCCGCTCCCCGCCATCGCAATCACGTACTTCTCCGGTAGCGGCTCGGACAGGGTCAGCGCCGCGACGTCCCCTGAGTTGGTTTGGCCGTCGTACTTCGGATTGACCCAGACGTCACGGACAGCGATCTCCCTGCCCTCCGACGTACGCAGGTCTCCGCGGCCGGCGATGACCTTCAGGTCCAGGACGCGGCTCAGGGGCACGCCCAGCGCTTCCTCACTCATGCAGTGGGCAGCCGTCAGGACCGTCGTACGCCCGACGACGACGGCGCCGCAGAACTGTCCCGAGCGGGTACCCCCGAACCGGTCACGGCTGGAGAGCGCCACCATCCATGGATTATCGGAAATCCGTACAGGGCTGCCCCCGATGACCACGCTGTCGGCGGCCGCGGGTGCCGGGGAAGCCAACGGCAGTGGGGCGGCGGCGGCCGCCAGAGCCAGTGCCCGTGTCCACGACCGGACGAAGGAACGACGCATGCGATCTCCTCACTCTGGGCTGCAAACGCGTACCCAGAGTCATCCAGCGGCGCATACCGCGCACCCGCGCGCGGAAGGCCCGAAGCCTCGTACCGAGACTTCGGGCCTTCCGGGAAACGCTCTGACGACTGAGGAGACCTAGTCGAGGTAGTCCCGCAGGACCTGCGAGCGCGACGGGTGGCGCAGCTTCGACATCGTCTTCGACTCGATCTGACGGATGCGCTCACGCGTCACTCCGTAGACCTTGCCGATCTCGTCGAGGGTCTTGGGCTGGCCGTCCGTGAGACCGAAGCGCATGGAGACCACGCCCGCCTCACGCTCGGACAGGGTGTCCAGGACCGAGTGCAGCTGCTCCTGGAGGAGCGTGAAGCTCACCGCGTCGGCCGGCACGACCGCTTCGGAGTCCTCGATGAGGTCACCGAACTCGCTGTCGCCGTCCTCACCCAGAGGGGTGTGGAGGGAGATCGGCTCACGGCCGTACTTCTGGACCTCGATGACCTTCTCGGGGGTCATGTCGAGTTCCTTGGCCAGCTCCTCCGGGGTGGGCTCGCGGCCCAGGTCCTGGAGCATCTGGCGCTGGACACGGGCCAGCTTGTTGATGACCTCGACCATGTGCACCGGGATACGGATGGTGCGGGCCTGGTCGGCCATGGCGCGGGTGATCGCCTGACGGATCCACCAGGTGGCGTACGTGGAGAACTTGTAGCCCTTGGTGTAGTCGAACTTCTCGACCGCGCGGATCAGACCGAGGTTGCCCTCCTGGATGAGGTCCAGGAAGAGCATGCCGCGGCCGGTGTAGCGCTTGGCCAGGGAGACCACCAGACGGAGGTTGGCCTCCAGGAGGTGGTTCTTGGCCCGGCGGCCGTCCTCGGCGATGATCTCCAGCTCGCGCTTGAGCTTCGGCGCGAGCTTGTCGGCGTTGGCCAGCTTGTCCTCGGCGAACAGGCCGGCCTCGATGCGCTTGGCGAGCTCGACCTCCTGCTCGGCGTTGAGGAGCGGGACCTTGCCGATCTGCTTCAGGTAGTCCTTGACGGGGTCGGCGGTGGCGCCGGCCGCGGCGACCTGCTGGGCCGGCGCGTCGTCCTCGTCCTCGTCGGAGAGCACGAAGCCCTGGGCGCCTTCCTCGGCCGGCTCGCCCTCGCCGGACTTGCCGGCGGCGGGTGTCTCCTCGGTGCCCTCTTCGTCCAGGAGCTCGTCGGCGTCCTTCTTGGAAGTGGACTTCTTGGCCGCGGCCTTCTTGGCGACGGTCTTCTTCGCGACGGCCTTCTTCGCCGTCGTCTTCTTGGCAGCGACCTTCTTCGCGGACGCGTCCTCGGCGGCGCCATCCGCGGTCGGCGCCTCAGTGGCGGCGGTGGCGGTGGGCTTCGCCGTAGCGGTCTTGGCCGCGACCGTCCTGGTCGCGGTGCGCTTGGCCGGGCTCTTCGCTGCGACGCTCTTGCGGGGGCGCTTCGGCTCCGCGGCACTGACCATCAGCGTCACACCCTCTTCCTCGAGGATCTGGTTGAGGCTGCGCAGAACGTTCTTCCACTGAGTGGCCGGAATCTGGTCAGCTTCGAAGGCACGACGCACGTCATCGCCGGCGATCTGCCCATCAGCCTTTCCCCGCTCGATGAGCGCCATGACAGAGACGGATTCGGCGATCTCCGGCGGGAGCGTACGGGATGTGCTGGCCGACACGAACAACCTCTCGGAACGTTGGAAAACGGCTTCCGGCCCCGTCCATTGTGGACCGGAGCCGACGACCGGCGGCTAGGGATTCGGGCCGACGGCGCGGGCGGGGGCCGGGGAGCTACACAGCGCCGCGAACGACTGCTGTATTCCCTCCTCGGCTATCACCTCTTAGGTCATCGCGCTGTTCCTTGGAGCGTTACGCCCAATCTACGTGGCCCGAGTCACACCCCGTAAGTACTCAAAAGCGTCCAGATGCGGCCAAAAGCGACCTATAGGCATGCACGAATGATCCCCCGTTGCCCCGCGATGCAACCCTCACGATCGCGTCGCCGGACCCCGCCGGGCCCCTGGGAGCCCGCGGAGATCCGGCGACGCCCGGTGCGGAGGCGGAGCCGTCGACGGCATGGGGACGACGAGGCGCCTGTCGCGAGGCGCGTGCACGGCGGGCGGCGGCGACGCGCGGGTCAGTGCTCGCGAGGGGCGGGCACGACGCGCTCCACCTCCGGGTGGACGGTGAGCAGCTGCCGCATGGCGGCCTCGGCGCCGGCCCCGTCGCCCGCCGCGAGGGCGTCGACCACGCGCGAGTGGTGCACGAGAGAGGCCTCGCTGGGTCGGTCACAGCCCGTAACCGGGCCTCCGGAGACCTGCAGGGCGGCGGAGACGATGCCGGAGAGGTGCTCCAGCATGCGGTTGCCGGCGACCTGGATGAGCAGCGAGTGGAACTCCGCGTCGGCGCGCGAGAACGTGATCGGGTCGCCCTGGGCCAGCGCGTGCCCCATGATCTCGACCATGTCGGCGAGACGCTGCTGCACCTCCTCGCGGCCGTGTCCGGCGGCGAGGCGGGCGGCGAGCGGCTCGATCATCCAGCGCAGCTCGCCGAGCTCGCGCCGCTGATCGTCGCGCTGCGGCCCGAAGGCACGCCACTCGATGATGTCCGGATCGAGTAGGTTCCAGTCGCTGACGGGACGCACGCGCGTGCCGACGTTGGGCCGGGCGCTGACGAGGCCCTTGGCCTCGAGCACACGCAGCGACTCACGGACGACGGTGCGGGAGACCTCGAAGCGCTGGCCGATCTCCTCGGGGACGAGCGGGCGGTCGGCGCCGAGATCGCCGGAGACGATCATCTGGCCGAGCTGCTGGACGAGTTGGCCGTGCAGCCCGCGGCCGCGGCTTCCGGACGCGCGCCGGCTCACACGCCCCAGGTCGTGGTCGGCGCCGTCCCACATGGGGGCGACGACACGGTCGCCGCCCCCGGGGGGCTCGGCGAAGGGGTATCGGTCGAGGTCGCCCGGGCCGGCGAGGCCGGAGTCGGCGGAGCGGGCGGTGGTCATCATGGTGTGCGCAAGGGTACTCACGGATCAGTTGTCGGCGTGGCTCCCAACTCCCTTGAGGTCTTTGGTGAAAAGCACACGAAAGGGTGATCGCTTACCTCGCCGCAATTGACGCCTTATCGGAAAGAAACGAGCGCCGTCCGGGGAGTTGCGCGCAGCCCCGAAACGGAAGACGACGGACGGTCGTCACCGGACTCCGCCACGCATCGCCGTGAGCACATATGCGCAGAGCAGAGCGGTCACCGACAACATCAGCGCGCCGCCCACGGGTTGCGCGACCATGCGGACTCCCCCTGCCACGTAACGCTCGGCCCCGAACGGCCACTGCATCAGCGCGAGATCCCGCAACCGCCCCGGAAGTCCGGCCGCCGACCGCACAGCAGGCCCCTCAACGGCCTTCTGTACGAGAGGTACGACGACGATCGGCACCGCCACGACCGCGGCCAGCCCGGCGGTCGTGGAGCGGAAGACACCGGCGGCCAGCACACCCGCCCAGGCACACCCCGTCACCAGGGCCGCCCAACCCCCGCTCAAGGAAAGCCAGTCGCCGGGAACTCTGGTGAGCTCTTCTCCGTATACAAGGTGAAGCAGCGCGGCGTCGGCACCCACCGCGAGCAGACCGAGCAGCAGAGCCGTGGCGGCGGCGACGAGCAGCTTGGCGACGAGGAGCCCCAAGCGGCGCGGGACGGTTCCCCGGTCCGCGGCGAGGGCGGGATGCCGGAATTCGTCCCCGAAGGCGAGGGCGCCGAGCAACCCCGCGCCAAGAGCGGCGGGCGGCAAGGGCAGCTCCTGGGGCCAGGCGGCGAGCAGGCGCGGCTGCGGCGTGTGCCCGGCCCGCGCCAGGAAGACGCAGATCAGAGCAGAGGTGGCGAGGACGGCGGCCAGGGTGAAATAGCCGGTCCCCACACCTGTCAGGCGACGTAGTTCGTACCGCAGGGGGCGGAGGGGGCTGCGGCTCGGGTGGACGGTGATGGGCGGCGGCAGGGAGGAAGCGGAAGTGCCATCGCCGCTCGTGAGCGGGACCGTGCCGTCTCCCCCTGGCGGAACGAGGTGGGCGAGGGACGCAGGAGCTTCGAAGGCTGCCTCCGGCGGCTGGGCTTCGGCGGGCTCGTCGGCGGGGACCTGAGCCTCGGACGCGATGCCCTGGGGCATCGACGGCTCCGGCCGTTTCAACGGCACCGAAGGACCTGAAGGCCCGGAGGGCTCCGGGGGTCCCCAAGGCCCCGCGTCGCCGACTTCGTCGGCGAGTTGATGGACGAGGATGCCGTGTCGAAAGGCGGTCTCCCCCACGTCGGCACAGTTACTGCCGTATACGGAGAGCCTGTTGCCGTCCTCCTTGACCACCTCGATGGAGCGCCGCCCCGCGCGGGCTTCCTTGGCGAGGAGCGCGCCGAGGCGGGCCGCGTGGGGGCTCAGGACGGCGACGCGGGGGCGGAGCCTGGTCCTCGCGAAGTCCGTGACCTCCTGGTCCGCGACGAGCCGCCCTGCCTCCAGCGTGACGACGCGATCGGCGGTCCGCGCCGCCTCCTTGGCATTGTCCGTCGTGAACAGAACCGTTCCGCCTTGGCTCGCGTGGGCACGCAGGAGTCCGTGCAGCCAGGCGCCCTCCCGAGGCGAGAGCCCGCCGGCCGGCCCGTCCAGGACAAGCGTGTGCGGGTCGGCGAGCAGCGCGCAGGCCAGCCCGAGGCGACGGTCCATGCCGCGCGAGAGGGTGCCGAGGCGCTGGTCCCGGAGGCTGACGAGGCCCACGGCCTCAAGGACGTCGTCGGCACGTCGGCCGGATACTCCGGCGGCCGCGCACAGCATGCGCAGGTGCCCACGGACCGAGCGCGCCGGGTGCCCTGGGACATCGCCCAGGAGCACGCCCACCTCACGCGAGGGGTGAGCGATGCGATGAAGGGGGCGGCCTCTGAAGTACGCGACTCCGCGACCCTGTTGGAGTTCGAGCATCAGCCGCAGCACCGTGGTCTTACCGGCGCCCTCGGCGCCGAGCAACGCCGTGACACGGCCGACTCGCGCCTCGAAGGACACGTCGTCGACGGCGGGCTGGAGCTCATCGCGGGGATTGCTGGTCAGTCCGATGGCCTGGATCATCGCTTCTCTCGCAGGATGTGCGACCGCTCGGCGGCCGGGGCCCGTCCGCCGGGTCGGGGGCGGACGAACCCCGCGGGTACTGCAGCAAGATAACGCGATATTTCCGGCTTTTCGGGCAGGAGGTGGGTCGCGGGTGTCCACCGAGCGACGCGGAACGCGGGAACCGCTGGGGCGGGGCGGGGCGGGGCAGTCGGCGGCCGAGGACGAGGGCGGGCGGTCAGACCTCGGGGCGCAGCATCGGCGGGTTGAGGAGCGTCGCCCCTCCCGCGCGGAAGAGCTGGGCGGGCCGGCCGCCCTGCCGAGTCGTCGTGCCACCCGTGGGCACGAGGAAGCCCGGGGTACCGGTCACCTTGCGATGGAAGTTGCGAGGGTCGAGGACGACACCCCAGACGGCCTCGTACACGCGACGCAGTTCGCCGACGGTGAACTCCGGCGGGCAGAAGGCCGTGGCCAGCGACGAGTACTCGATTTTGGACCGGGCGCGCTCCACGCCGTCCGCCAGGATCTGCCCGTGGTCGAAGGCCAGCGGCGCGGCCGGTTCGCTGTCACGGCCGAAGCCCGATTCGTTGAGCAGCGCCTCTACCGGCGCCCATCGCGCGCTGTGCGCGTCGCCGCCCGCCCGGGGCGCGGGCAGGTCGGGAGCGAGCGCGAGGTGGGCGACGCTGACCACCCGCATCCGCGGATCGCGCTTGGGATCGCCGTACGTGGCGAGCTGTTCCAGGTGCGCTCCGTTGGCCTGCGCCGGGGTGTCGGGGTCATGGGCGCACAGGCCCGTCTCCTCGACGAGTTCGCGCGCCGCTGCGGCCGAGAGATCCTCATCAGGGCGTACGAATCCTCCGGGGAGCGCCCAACGCCCCTGGAAGGGCTGCTCACCGCGCCGTACGGCCAGCGCGCAGAGCGCGTGACGGCGCACGGTCAGCACGACCAGGTCGACAGTGACGGCGAAGGGCGGGAAGGCCGACGGGTCGTAGGGGGACATGCCGCGATCATAGTCGTCTGCCTGACGATAAACAGCTTCTTCGCCCATGGCTTCCGGCCAGGTTCTCTCCCTTCGTCCACACCTCTCCGACCAGGTTCTTTCCTTGACCCGCAGCTCCGGGTCCGGTTGTCCCCGCTTCTCCGCACTCATGTCCCCGCCCCCACGCCGGATACCTCCTAAAGGCCCAACCGGGCCATCACACCCCCAACTGCAACCCATCGGCCGCCTCCTCGACCATGGCGAGGCCGAGTCGGCTCACCCGCACGGAGAACGGGGCACCCGCGACGCTCAGCGCGGTCAGCTCCAGTTCCCCCAGCGGTGCGCTGCGGACCGGTCTCAGCGTCACTGTCCGCGCCGGCGCGTCGGGGCGGATTCCGGCGAGCGCCGTGAGGACCTGCACCCCGGCGGCCGCGGCGGTCGCCGCCGGGCGGCAGGCAGCCGGGTGCGCCAGCGGAGCCCCGCCCTCCGTGCGCTGCTCCCCCGCGTACATCTCGGGCAGCCGATGGCCGAAGCGCTCGGCCGCCGACAGCAGGCCTCGCAACAGCGAACTCGCCTCCTTCTCGTACCCCGCCGCCGCAAGGCCCGTGACGGCGGCCGCCGTCTCCTGTACGCGGACCGTCCCGCCGCGATGCCCGAACGGGTTGTACGCGGCCTCTCTGGCCCCCAGGCTGCGCAGCCCCCAACCGGAGTCCATGGCGGGCCCGCCGAACAGCCTGGCGAGTTGTCCGGTCTGGACCTTGTCGAGCAGGCCCGGGGCGAGCGTCCCCGACCCGAGCAGGCCGGTGTCCAGGAGGTGGGCCGCTCCCCCGGTGAGGTGCCGCAAGGGGCGGCCGTCGCGCAGGCGAGCCGAGGCCGGGCGGCCACCTGTCCGGTCCTCCACCCAGAACTCCTCCCGAAACGTGGACCGCAGCCGCTGGGCCCACTGCCGCAGGTCCGCGGAGCCCTCGATGCCGTATGCGTCGAGCAGGTCGGCGCCGAGCAGCGCGGCCCGGTGCGCGTGAGCCTGGGTCTCACAGCGCGCCGGTCCATTCGGGTGCGCGTCCGTCAGGAATACGCCGTCGCCGACCGCGGTGCGCAGCCACCGCAGGCACCTCTCCGCCGCGGGCAGCAGTTCCTCCACTTCCTGTCCGGGAAGCCCCCAACGCCGCGCTTCGGCGAGGAGCACGGGGAAGAGCAGGGTCGCCTCGATGCCGGTGCAGCCGGGTGGCAGGTGCGGCCCCGCGTCCCTCAGCGGCCCCGGGATCATGCCGAACCGCGGTCCGGGCCCCGCCAGTTGGCTTCGAGCGAGGGCGCGCAACGTACCGGCGGCGAGCCGTGTGCCAAGCGGCAGCGCCATGCGGGCGGCGGCCAGCGCCTCGGCGGGCGCGAGTCCGCAGCGCCACGGCGCACCCGCGGCCGCGTACATGTCCGTGGGGTGTCCGGGGTCCCGCAGCAGCAACGCCTGCAGATCCTCGATGGACCGGTCGAGCAGCGGCTGGACCCTGGGGTCGTCGCCCACGGCTCGAGCTGTGGTGACGGAACGCATCGCGCCGTGCCCCGCCGCGCGGATCGGCCCGGCGCCATCGGGCCTCACCCGCAGCTCCACGCTCCGGGAGGCGCCCGGCGGCAGGTCCACCTCCCAGCGCAACAGCCCCGCCGAGGCCAGGGCGTCCGCGGGCGCCGGGTCAGCCGTGACCGCGCAGTGGGCCGTGGCGGACGACCACCGCATGCCGGAGGCGTGCACGCTCGCGGGCAGTTCGGGCCCGGCTCTGCCGGAGGCGACGAGTCCCACCTCGGCAAGGTCCGTGCCGAGCGCGACCTCGACGGGCAGCCGCAGGTGGCGCCCGGCCGCGCTGTGCAACGTGATCCGTTCCGTACCGTCCGCGTAGCGGATCCGCTCGACGACGACTTCCGGGTCGGGGCCGGCGTCGGTCGGCAGGCGCAGTGTCGCCACGAAGCGGGCGCTGTCCGCGGAGACCATGCGGGCCTGCACCGCGACGGGCTCGCGCCCTGCTACGCGCACCTGGCAGCGCGACAGGATCCGGCGTCCCTCGCGGTAGAACCCCTCCAGCCCACGGCCGGTCAACTGCCCCTGGTCGGTCGAGACGGCGAAGGCAGGCAGGGCGACGCAGATCAAGGTCGCGTGCGCGGGCGGGAGCTCGGCAGGGCGGCGCAACGCCTGCGCCGGTAGACCGGACGGACGCGGTGCGCCGGGCCGGAGCGCGGGGGTCGGCGCGGGCCGGCGAGGCCCCTCTCTGTCGGACGCGGAAGACGGAGCGGAAAGGGACATGGGGCGGCTTCTTCGGCGTTGTCTGCGCTACGGAAGGTCGGAGGCGGTACAGCGACGCGGCTCGGCCGCGGATACCGCCACTCAGGTGAACGGACCCGCACCGCCGCAAGACACGCTCCCCCCACAGGAAGCCGACCACATGGAGCCATCTCCCTATGGACGCCAACCTTGAGCGCAGCGGCGCCGCCCACCTGGCCCACCCACGCACGGGCGCGCTCATCGGCCGTGCCTCGTGCCGCGCCTGATGGTCCGCCGCCGGTTCTGGGGGCCCGCGCCGGGGACGCCGCCGGAGGCACGGGGGCCGCTGGGGCCGCCTGGGCTACGGCTGGTGCCGGGTCCGCTTGAGGAGCGGGGGGCGTCGAAGCTCCGGGAGCCATCGCTGCCCGGCGAACGAGGCAGTCGGCGACGACGCCGCCTGGAAGCGCCTCCCTGCGCGGGCGAGTCCGTCGCCTCCGACAACCGCACAGCCCCCGGGCCTTCGGAGGAGCCGCCCGGCGATTCCCAAGCCGCATTCCCCTCAGGATTGCTGTCAGAGGTCCCGTCAGAATCGTCATCGCAATCGCTGTGCCTCCTGCGGAGACAGCGACGGATCGGCTCCGGGTCCATGTCTTCGTTGCATGCGCGGTTCAGGAGCTGGGCGAACATGTACTCGGGGTCGGCGCACAACGCCATGTCCAAGGCTTCCTGGCCCTCCGCGAGGTCGCCCAGGGACCAGGCGACCCAACCGGCGAGAGCCAGCGGTGCCGCCGCGTGCTCCGCGTACGCACCGACGCAACGTCGCGCCAGTGCCCGCCAGAGCCGGAGCGTGGGAGGCGCCTCGTCGCCTTCCATCCACTCCGCCGCGCGGTCGCGTGTCGTCCGGACCTGGAGGCCGAGGATCAGTGCGGCCGCTTCGTCGTGCGCGATCAGTTCGTCGTCCCTGTTGTCCGCCTCCAGCGTGCCGCTAGCGGGCGGTGCGGCAGCCAGCCGCGCCCTGATCCGACGCGCCAGGTCGAGCGTCTCGGCGGCGGCTACGTGCGCCTCCTCGTTCAGCATCCTGGGGATGAGCGCGAGGCCGGCGGCGTCCAGCGCACGCTCCTGCTCGATCGCCGCAGCGGTCTCCCAGGGGATGAGCCGCGCCCTGATCTCGCCTTGGCCGGCGACCGCTGGGACGCCCATGTAGGTCGCCGCAGCCGCCAGGACCGAGGTGCCCGGCCTGAGCAGGGGGATGCCCTCCGGCGGGCAGCACCGGGTGTCCGGACAGCAGTAGGTCCAGAAGCGACCTCCCGAAATGCACACGACCTCGAACACCGGGACGTCGAGCGCGCCGCACGCCGTGCGCAGCAACTGCGCCAGCGGCCGTAGGCGCCGCACGACCTGTTGTCCGGACTCCGCTTCGCCGGGCTCCCGGCAGAGGAAGGCGACGATGCCGTCGGGGCGGGCTCCCCTCCGTTCGCAGCCGCCCACCAGGCACTGGGCCAGCTGCTGCGCGACACACGGCCAGTCCTCCGCGCGCTCGGGAATCCCTAGGCGCACCCGGCCTCCGAACCGCCCGCGTTCCCCGTGCAGCGCGATGAGCACGATGCTTTCCTCGGGCTTGAAGCCGAGCAGGTACGGCAAGGCGTCGGCCAGTTCGGCAGGGGTGCGCAGGGTGACCAAGGGCTCGTCGAACGGATCGCCGGGACGAAGCTCGGCGGGGCCCGGGTCGGTGGAGCCGGGGCGGACGGGGCTGGAGGTGGGGTCGGTCGGGCCGTCGGAACGAGCGGCGTCGTTCGGGTCGATCGGTCCCGTTGCTTCGCTGTGATTCGTCATGCGACGACTGTCCCGCGGATCACAAGGTTCCGGTTGCCCCTGTGGATAACTCTGGTCAGGGGCACGCCATGGAGGTGTGAGCGACGCGAGAGGTGTGTGCGGCCTTCTCCACCTTGACGTTTGGCAGGTCGACCACATCGGCCTGGGCCGCCACGGGTCCGCGATTCAGCGACTCGTAATGCGAGAAACGGATGATGAAGTCTCGCTTGGTGCTGTCCTGGATGGTCATGGCGACCTTGAGGTCCGCCCGGAAACGCTCGAACGGTATGTAGATCGGGATGTTGTGGTGCGTGAATGTACCGAGCACGAACGGAGGGCCGTCGACGTCCGCCTGGACGGCGTTTCCCTCGAATTCGTAAGAGCTCTTCTCGGTGCCCACAGCGGCGCCCCAGCTGAACCGTCGGTGTGAATCTTGGCCATTACAGGAACGCTCCTCTTTTGGGATCTCACCCGAACGAGCTGCCTGTCGATTCGCTCTCACAAAAGCACGCCTGTTACGCCTGGTACGCCTGGTCACAACCGCTGCAGTCCGCGCGGGAGAGGGCCGGGGGAAAGCTCAGCCCGCCGCAGCGAGCACCAAGGGAAGCACCTGTTCGCTGCCCGCCTGGCGGAGAAGGCGGGCAGCGACCGCCAGGGTCCAGCCGGAGTCCGTGTAGTCGTCCACGAGCAGGACAGGGCCTGGTGAGCGCCGCAGGGCGGCCGCCAGCTCCTCAGGGACGGTGAACGCGCCGGAGAGCGCCCTGACGCGCTGGGCGGAGTTGCTGCGGCGTGCCGTGTGCGCGCCGTCCGGGCCGGTGTACTCCAGGGCGCCCAGGAAGGGGAGGCGGCCGATGGTGGCGATCCCCTGGGCGAGGGACCCGACCAGTTGCGGTCGGGACAGGGACGGTACGGCGACGACTCCCACCGGCCGGGCGGAGGCCTCCGGGACGTTCGGCGCCCAGCCGCCCGGAGAGCGCGCCCAGTCGGCGAGCACGTCCACCGCCGCCTGTAGGGCCTTGTCGGGGACCGGACCGTCAGGCGCGTTCTCGGCCAGCAGCGGGCGCAGCCGGTTGCCCCAGCCGATGTCCGAGAGCCTCCCGAGGGCACGTCCGGTGGAGCACTGCTCCTTGGCCGGGATACGTCCCTTGAGGTTGATGCCCAGCGCGGGCATCCCCGTCGGCCACATCCGGCGCGGCTCGACCTCCACCCCCGGGCGATCCAGTTCCTTCGCCGCTCCCGTCAACGTCTCCGACGAGACGGAGGAATCGGCCCAGGCACCGGCACAGTTGTCACAACGGCCGCAGGGAATCGCACCTTCGTCGTCCAGCTGCCGGCGCAGGAACTCCATCCGGCACCGGGACGTGCTCACGTAGTCCCGCATGGCCTGCTGCTCGGCGGCGCGCTGCCGCGCCACCCACGCGTACCGCTCGGCGTCGTAGACCCACGGCTGCCCGGTGGAGGTCCAGCCGCCCTTCACCCGCTTGACCGCCCCGTCCACGTCGAGCACCTTCAGCATGGTCTCCAGGCGGGTGCGCCGAAGGTCCACCGCCGCTTCCAGGGCGGGCACGGACAGCGGTCGTCCCGCGTCGGCGAGGGTCGCCAGGGTCTGCCGGACCTGGGTCTCGGGCGGGAAAGCCGTATCGGCGAAGTAGCGCCAGATGGCCTCGTCCTCCTTGCCCGGCAGCAGCAGCACATCGGCGTGCTCGACACCGCGGCCCGCACGGCCCACCTGCTGGTAGTAGGCGATCGGCGACGACGGCGAGCCGAGGTGCACCACGAAGCCGAGATCCGGCTTGTCGAAGCCCATGCCCAGCGCGGAAGTCG
Organism: Streptomyces sp. NPDC003032; assembly: GCF_053591415.1. Lineage (NCBI taxonomy): Bacteria > Bacillati > Actinomycetota > Actinomycetes > Kitasatosporales > Streptomycetaceae > Streptomyces > Streptomyces sp. NPDC003032. The sequence continues at coordinate 150,138 of NZ_JBSFTT010000013.1, forward strand.
CGACGAGCGCCTTGACCCGGTTCTCCTGCAGATCGATCTCGGCCTGCAGACGGTCGGCGTTCTCCGTACGGCCCGTGTACGAGGCCACCTGGAAGCCGCGCTGCCGCAGGAAGGCGGTGGCTTCCTCGGCCGCGGCGACGGTGAGCGCGTAGATGATTCCGGAACCCTGCAGCTCGTCCAGGTGCTCGGCGAGCCAGGCCAGCCGGTGCGCTGCATCCGGCAGCTGGACCACGCCCAGGCGCAGGCTCTCCCGCTCCAGCGGGCCGCGCAGCACCAGAGCCTCGCCCGCACCGGTCCCGAGCTGCTCGGCCACGTCCGCGGTCACGCGCGCGTTGGCGGTCGCCGTCGTGGCCAGTACCGGGACGCCGACGGGCAGCTCGGCGAGCATCGCCCGCAGGCGGCGGTAGTCGGGGCGGAAATCGTGCCCCCAGTCGGAGATGCAGTGCGCCTCGTCGACCACCAGCAGGCCGGTCGTGGCCGCCAGCTTGGGCAGCACCTGCTCGCGGAAGTCCACGGAATTGAGGCGTTCCGGGCTGACAAGGAGGACGTCGGTCTCGCCTCGCTCGACCTCCTCGTAGATGGTGTTCCATTCCTCCGGGTTGGCCGAGTTGATCGTGTGCGCCCGGATGCCCGCCCTCGCCGCCGACTCGACCTGGTTGCGCATCAGCGCCAGCAGCGGCGAGATGATCACCGTAGGGCCGGAGCCGCGCCGTCGCAGCAGAGCGGTGGCGACGAAGTACACCGCCGACTTGCCCCAGCCCGTGCGCTGCACCACCAGGGCGCGCCGACGCTCCTCCACCAGAGCCGCCACCGCCTGCCACTGGTCCTCCCGCAGCCGCGCCGTACCCCCCGGGTCGCCGACGAGCTCGGCGAGGATGGCGTCGGCTTCAGTGCGCAGCTCCTGGTTGTCCATGCCCCCATGCAACCCGATACCACTGACAATCGACCAACTCACGCAACGTGACCAGGCCCGATGAGGAGGCGACGTCGCACCGGACCGACGTCGCGCCGGAGCCATGGACATGTCGCCGCTGGTCCTGGCTGTACAAGGTCCTGGCTGTACAGGGACGGAGTGAGCGTCGAGGGACGGCAAGGTGGGAAGGATATACACGACGCATCGTCCGATACCGACGTGCGAGCCCAAATGCTCGTTGCCGCAAGCACGTACGACGGGAAGAATTGGAATTGCTCCCCGCGCGGTTCCCGTGGCCCGGAAGGGCTGTGCCGCGGTGCGCTCCCCCAGTCCGACCCTCGCCCTCAGTCGGGGGCGCGTAGCCGAAGGGAGGACCGTGACCTTCGCATTCGCTCCGTCCGATGCGGCCTCGCTGCCGGAGTCTTCGACGCCGGCCGAGATGTCCGCCGATTCCGCCCACCGACTGGCCCGGATGCTCGAGCCCGCGGAGTGGTCAGCCGCGGGAATCCCCCTGCTGCGCAACCCACGCGAGGTCGTGAGCGGCCTGCACTCCCGGCATCGGCCGGCCCCCGCGACGGCCGTCGTGGCGGTGCTGGATCCGGACGACCGGCTCTGCGCGAGCGCCTCGTTCAGCCGCCGCGCGACCACGACGGACGGCTGGATCTTCCGTAACGCGCTGCTCGCGCAATTGCGTCGGATCATCCCGCACGACCTGCGGCGCCGCACTCCGGTGCGCACCGCCGTGCTGCTCTACTGCCGTGAGGGCGACGCGCGTTGGACGCAGGAGGACGGAGCCTGGATGTGGGGTCTGCGGGACGCCTGCACTTTGCACGGGCTGCGCTGCGGTGCGTACATCACGCTGACTCGCGACGGCTGGCAGGTGCTCGGCGAGGGGCGCGGTGGCCGCAGGCCGAGCGCCGACTCGCAGCCCGATGCCTTCACCGGAGCCGACCCGCCGGCGCCTCGCGCCGGAGGCGCCGCCTCGGACGTGCTCCGCCGCGCGGCGGCACGCTGACGCGCCACGCACGCGCACTCTGAGGCGCCACGCACGCACACGCTGCGACCTCGCCCCCAGTGCGTGCCCCGCATCCAGCGCCGGGACGCGGGAAGCAGCCACGTCTCCGCGCGGCACACGACTGATCACCGTGCACCACAGGGGGCCACGGCACGGGTCGACACCGCACGGCGCGCTTTGGCACCGCACGGCGCGCACCGACCGACGCACGACCCCCGGCGGACACGGGACGTCGAACGTCGGACGCAGCCACCGGGCGCGACGCGGCCACCGGGCGACACAACCGCCGGGCGAGGACGCCAGACGCGTAACCGTCAGACGCCCGCGCTCAGCATCGAGTTGATCCGCTGCGGGTCGCCGCACACGATCAACAGGTCGCCTGCTCGGGTCACAGCCGTCGGCAGCGCGCCGAGCGCGGTCTCCTCGCTGGCACCGTTGACAGCGACGACGACCACGGGCCGGGTCGCCGCACGGCTCAGCGCGGCGGCGTCGGCGTAGAAGACGTCGTCGCCCGCGTCGTGCTGGGCCCAGTAGGCGGCCTCGCCGAAGGACAGCTCGTGCGTGGCCCACGGGTGCGGTTCGCCGGTGGTGATCACCAGGACGTCCCCGGGCGCGCGCCCGGAGTCGAGGAGCAGGTCGACAGCCTCCTCGGCCGCGTCCAGCGCGCCCTCGGCCGAGGCCGGGATCAACTGGATCTGCGGAACCGAGGCCGCGGAGGCACTGTCGGCGGACGCTCCAGAAGCGGACGCTGCGGAAGCAGGTGCTCCAGAAACAGGTACTCCAGAGGCAGGTACTCCGGAAGCCGGGGCTCCTGGAGCCGGAGCTCCGGAAGCAGAGGCTCCGGAAGCAGCCGGGGTGGACAGCCCGGGCTTGGCGGCCGCATCACGCGGCGTGCGCTGCGCGGGCGGCATCGGCCGGGCGGGACCCGGACGGCCGGGACGCGGCGGAGCCGCGGGACGCGGACCGGGTACGGGGCGGGGGGTCGGCGCGGTGCGGCCACTGGCCTGCGTGGCGCGGGGACCCTGGGCACTCTCGTGAATCTGAGGCTCCTCGGGAATGAGAGGCATGAAGTGTTGTCTATCAAACGCCGATGCGACTCGCGTCGGCGGGTGGCACATGAGTGCGACCGGACGTGCCGGAAAAGGGTCAGAACTCAAAGCCGAGCTGACCCTCGATTTCCGGAACGTTTCCGTCCGCCCAGCTGCGGGCCTTCTTGAGGTGCCGCCACTGGGGCAGCGCATCAAGATACGCCCACGTAAGCCGGTGGTACGGGGTGGGCCCCCGCTCCGCCAGCGCGGCCTTGTGCACCGGCGACGGATAGCCGGCGTTGGCCGCAAAACCGAAGTCTGCATGTTCGATGCCCAGTTCGGCCATCATTTTGTCGCGCCGGACTTTGGCGATCACCGAAGCGGCGGCGACGGCCACACAGGACTGGTCACCCTTGATCACCGTACGAACCCGCCATGGAGTGCCGAGGTAGTCGTGTTTCCCGTCGAGGATGACCGCGTCCGGACGGACGGGCAGCCCCTCCAGTGCGCGCACCGCGGCGAGCCGCAGCGCGGCCGTCATCCCCAGTTCGTCGATCTCCTCGTGCGAGGCGTGACCGAGGGCGTGCGCCGTGACCCAGCTCTCGAGCTCCTCCGCGAGCGTGGTGCGTCGCTTGGGGCTGATCAGCTTGGAGTCGGTGAGCCCTTCGGGCGGCCTGCGCAGTCCTGTGACCGCCGCGCAGACGGTGACGGGGCCCGCCCACGCACCGCGCCCGACCTCGTCGACACCGGCGACGATCTTCGCTCCGGTGGTGGCGCGCAAGGAGCGCTCGACGGTGTGGGTGGGTGCTTCGTACGGCATGGCGCCAGACAGCGTACGCCGCCGGAGGCCACCTGCGACACCCAGGCTTGCCCAGTCGCTCCTGAGCCCCTTCGTGAACGGTTCTCCAGCGGGTCCGTACAACGGCTCATGGACCTGCCCTGCGTACTACGCGAAGACCTGCCCTACGCTCTACGCGAAGCGGGCCTGATCGGCCCTCGGGTGGCCCCCGAACGGGCCGCCCCGGGCCCGTCCCAGGCCCGTCCCGGGCCTCCCTCAGCGACGCAGCAGCGGCACCATCACCTGATCGATCAGGGCCTCGAACTCCTCGTCCGTCCATTCGCTGCCGCACACCTTGGAGCGGTACATCAGCATGGCCGGAATGACGTCGCATACGTAGTCGTCCATACCTCCGGAACGCACCTCTCCGCGCGCGATGCCACGCCGCACGACCTCCTTGATCAGTTTGACGCTCGGCTCCACGACGCCCTCGAAGATCACTTCATGGAAGCGTTCCGCCGCTGCCGTATCGCATTCGTGAAGCACCGAACGCAGGGCGAATCCGGGGCGCGAGAACATGGCCTCGCGAATCTGTCCGCACAGCTGCAGAAGCTCCTCCCGGACGCCTCCTAGGTCCGGGGTGCTGTCGATCTGCGGCAGCCCGACCCGCAGCGCGTGCACGACGAGCTCCTCCTTGGACGGCCAGCGGCGGTACACCGCGGCCTTCCCCGTCTGCGCGCCCGCGGCCACGCCCTCCATCGTGAGCCCGCTCCAGCCCACCGTGCTGAGCTGCTCAAGGGCGGCGTCGAGGATCGCCCGCTCGAGCACAGGGCCCCGACGCCGCGGGGACACCGTCCGAGCGGGAACGGCCGACCAGCGCGAAGTAACCATCGATATCTCTCCGTTGAGCGAGCGAGTGAACGGTTGCGTTCACTGAAGGTGAGTCACTACCGTCTTCAGAACAGTGAACGAGTCCGTTCACTAAGGCACTTGCGGGGGATCATGGTGACTACCTCTCAACTGACGCAAGATCACAAGCCTGGTGCAGCACGCCGGCAGGGGCATCCCGGCATAGCCCTGACCGTCATCGCGGCCTGCCAACTCATGGTGGTCCTGGACGCGACGATTGTGAATATCGCGCTGCCTCACATTCAGGGCGCGCTCAACTTCTCCACGACCGACCTGACATGGGTCGTCAGCGCGTACACCCTCACCTTCGGCGGCCTGCTGCTTCTCGGCGGCCGGGCCGGGGACATTCTGGGACGTCGCCGCGTCTTCATGGCCGGCATCCTCCTCTTCACGCTCGCCTCGCTCCTCGGCGGATTCGCCCAGGAGCCCTGGCAGCTGCTGGCCGCGCGCGCCCTGCAAGGTGTCGGAGGCGCGATCGCTTCGCCCACCTCGCTGGCTCTCATCACGACGACCTTCCCCGAAGGGCCGGAGCGGAACCGTGCGTTCGGCGTCTTCGCGGCCGTCTCCGCGGGCGGCGGCGCGATCGGGCTACTGGCCGGCGGCATGCTCACCGAGTGGCTCGACTGGCGCTGGGTGCTTTTCGTGAACGTACCCATCGGCATCCTGATCGCCGTGCTGGCCCCGCTCTACATCAACGAATCCGAGCGTCACCCGGGCCGCTTCGACTTCTTGGGCGCGCTCACCTCGACGGCGGGCATGACCTCCCTGGTCTTCGGCTTCATCCGGGCCTCCGAGGAGGGCTGGCGCGACAGCCTCACCCTGGGGTCGTTCGCGGCCGCGGTCGTCCTGCTCGTCGCCTTCGCGCTGGTCGAGAGCCGTGCGAAGGAACCGATCACTCCGCTGCGGATGTTCGCCGACCGCAACCGCTCGGGCACGTATGTGATCATGCTCAGCCTCGCTGCCGCGATGTTCGGCATGTTCTTCTTCATCGTGCTCTTCGTACAGAACGTACTGAACTACACCCCGATCGAGGCCGGCCTGGCCTTCCTGCCGGTCACGGTCGTGATCGCGATCGGTGCGGCGCTCTCGCAGAAGTTCCTGCCGGTCCTCGGCCCCAAACCGTTCATGGTGACCGGTTCGATCATCGTCGCCGTGGGCCTCGGCTGGCAGACACTGATCGGCCCGGACAGTTCGTACGTCGGTGGAGTACTCGGTCCGATGCTGCTGTTCGGCTTCGGCATGGGCCTGAACTTCGTGACGCTGACGCTGACAGCGGTCTCCGGAGTGGGCCTGCACGAGGCGGGCGCGGCATCCGGGCTGCTCAACGCGACCCAGCAGGTCGGCGGTTCGCTCGGCCTCTCCATCCTGACCACGGTCTTCGGCACCGCGAGCCGGGACGAGGCCAAGGAACAGATGGCGGACTTCATGGCCCACGGCACTCCGGAACAGAAGGCTGAATTCGCCAGGACCCACGAACTCCCGGCGCCGTGGGGTCACGAGGTGTTGTCCGAGGGCATCTCGACGGCCTTCATCCCGGCGGTAGCCATGGCCCTGCTCGCCCTGGCTACCGCCACGCTGGTGATCCGCGTACGCAAGAGCGACCTCGAAGCCCTGTCGGGTACGGCGAGCGCTGCCGGGCCAGGGGGCGGCTGACGGGCCTGGGGCTGCCGACGGGACCAAGGGTTGCTGGCGGGGCCAGGGGCTGCTGGCGGGGCCAGGGGTTGCTAGGGAGGCCAGGGCGCGTGCCGGGGCGACCATGACAGCGAGGTCGGCCCGGCACCTGCCCGGCTGCTTTCATCGGCCCCTGCCTCGATCGCAGCGATACGAAGCGGTGGGCAGCGACCGACACCAACGGGCGTGGACCGATGTCAGGGATACGAGGTGTATGGGGTCCCAGTGCTCGTCCGGCCGCAGACGTCCAGGTCCGGCTCGGCTGGCCGCGCCTCGATGACCTGCCGGGCCCGGGACTCCCCCAAGCTTGTCGCGTACCAAGGGCCGCTCTCGGTCCCGAGGTCGTCGGCTATGTCCATGAGCGCACAGGAGCGCTTCGGTTCCGGCAGTCCGTCGAGGGCGGGCACCGCGTCCGCGGAGAGCTGCCGCGCGTAATGGAGGTCGAACTTGCCGGTGTCCTCGTAGCGCTGCACATTGCGCTCGGCGATCATCGCGTCGGGCGAGAGCAGGCCGAAGGCCATCACCCCCGCAGCGGCGCTCGCGGCGACGGCACGCGGCAGCCATCGAGCGCCCCACACTCCGGCAGCCATGAGCAGCAGGATGATCACGCCGAGCCAGAGCTCCACGGCGACGGCCGAGATCCTGAGCCTGGTCAGCCCGTACGCCTCCACGTACATCTCCATGCGGCACACCGCGGACGCCACCACCACCAACGTCAACGCGCAGAGCGTGCCGAGCACCGCGCGCACCAGAGCGCGGTCCCTGGAGCCGTCGCGCGGGGCCCAGCGCAACGCGAACACGATGACGAGCAGCGTGAGCAACGTGGCCAGGAGCAACTGCCAGAACCCCTGCCGCGCGTAGGCGGAGTAGGAGAGTCCGGTCTTGTCGAGGACGGCGTCGTACCCGCCGAAGAGCACGGCGAGTTGGACGGCGTTGAACGCCGCGAACAGCACATTGAGCACGATCAACGGCAGCGCCCACTCCATGCGGCCACGGGCCCGGCCGGGGTTGACCACGAGCCGGTCCCAGCGCAGGGGGGAGGCCGCCGTGTGCGCCGCGGCGAGAGCACCGACCACACCGGCTATCAGGAGCAGGATGCGCCAAGGAACGCCCGCGACGGAGGCGTCAGGTATCAGATCGCCGAGCAGATCGGCGAAGGCGGCGTCCGCGCCGGCGAACAGCGCGCCGAAGACCAGAAGCAGCCCGGCGGTCACCGCCACCGCGCGCATGGCGGGGCCTGCGCCGTTCGCACTGCCCGCGCGCTCACGCACTCCGCGCCAGCCCCAGACGAGGCCCTTCCAGAGAGCGTCGAAGAGGCCTATCGGACTCAGGACTATCCCGAGCCAGGTCCGGCAGCCGTGCAGCGCGAGCGAGCCGAGCGCGAGCGCGGAGACGATCGCGAGGAATGACGGCCATCCCGCGTCACGCAGGGCGGGCACGACCAGCAGCGCCAGTCCGCCGACTGCCCACGTCAGCGACCATGCGCGAGGTCGACCACCGGCCGTCCGGCGGGCGAAGTAGGCGGCGAGCGTGGCCGGGATGGCAGCCATCAGCAGATTGAGCGCCAGGCCGTCACCGAGGAACAGCATGGTCAGTACACCGGTGGCGAGCACTGCGCAGAGGGTCGCCGTCCGCACGGGCCCGGGCGGCTCGACTGCCCCAGACGTATCTACTGTATCGCCTCCGGCCGGAGTGTCGCCTCCGGCTGGTACGTCACCTCTGGCTGATCCGTCACCCTCGACTGATCCGTCGCGGCTGGCGGGTGTGTCGGACACGGGACCCCCTCCCGGCCGGTTCATCCGTACGGCACGCGGCACGCTCAGATGCCGCAGGGCTGCCGGAACCGGCATCTCGTTCAATACGCGCAAGCGAAGATCAACCAGCGGGCCGCACAAGAGTATCCGCGCAGCCATTCCCGGCTCCCGGCCAGGAAGCGCCTGTGGCACGACCGTGACCTTGAGGCGCCAGGGGCTCCGGAAAGGTCCGGAATCAAGCCCTCCCGACGGGCACCCAGCCCGGCAGCGCTTCGGTCCGCTCCAGCCACTCCACGGGTGGCGCCCCGCCGTCCCCGGCAGCAACCACGCCGCCCACGATGGCGCACGTCGTGTCCATGTCGCCGCCCACCTGGGCTGTGTCCCAGATGGCCCGCTCGTACGCTCCAAGGCCACGGGCAGCCGACCACAGCGCGAACGGCACCGTGTCATGAGCCGTAGTGCGGCGCCCGCATCCCAGGACCGCGGCGACCGTCGCCGCGTCACCGTAGTCGAGCATGTCCCGCGCTCTACGCAGCCCCGCCCCCACCGCGCTGCGCGGCACCAGGGCGATGACGCCGTCGAGGAGGGCCTGTGGCGTGGGCGGCCCCGCGGGAGCGGCCGTCAACGCCGCGGCCGCGGCTACCGCCATGGCTCCGACCACGGCCTCCCGGTGCTGGTGCGTGGGGTAGGCCGAGATCTCCGCCTGGTGTGTCGCCTGCTCCGGGTCGTCCGCGTACCAGGCGCCGAGCGGGGCGATCCGCATCGCGGCGCCGTTGCCCCAGGAACCCTGACCCTTGAAGAGCGCGGAAGCCAGCTCCCGCCAGTCCCCGCCCTCACGGACCAGCCTCAGCAGACGGTTCACGGCAGGGCCATAACCGCGGTCGAAGTCGTGGTGCTCGGCGAAGGACCGGGCAAGCGCGTCCTGGTCGATCCGGCGGTGCTTGATGAGGACGGCCAGCACGGAGCAGGCCATCTCAGTGTCGTCTGTCCACTGCCATGGGGCGTCCGGCAGCTGTCGGTGCTTGAGCAGTGGGTAGTGCGCGGGCACGAAGAACTGGGAGCCCAGCGCGTCCCCCACCGCCAGTCCGCGCAGGCTGGCCAGAGCGCGCTCCAGGCGCCGGTCGGGAGAGGAGTCAGCGGTCATCGCCCTGCCACTCTAGCCGGTGATGCCGTACGGCTCCGGCTCGCGCCAGCGTTCGAACGGCCGATCCAGCGCGTACTTGCCGTCCTCGCCGAGCACCAGCATCCTTATCGCGCCGTTCCCTGGGTTGGACAGCGACTCGAACTCGGCCACCGACCAGTGGAACCATCGCATGCAGAACAGCCGCATGGTGAGTCCGTGCGTGACCAGCAGGACGTTCGGCGGATGGTCAGGGGCCTCGAAGCTCCGGTAGAGGCTCTCGAGGAAGGCCCCCACCCTGTCGTAGACGTCGGCTCCGGACTCACCCTGCGCGAAGCGGTAGAAGAAGTGTCCGTACGCGTCCCGGTACGCCTTCTGCAAGCGCACGTCGTCCCTGTCCTGCCAGTTGCCCCAGTCCTGTTCCCGCAGCCTGGGCTCCTCGCGCACCCGTACTAGTTCGGAGTCGAGCCGGAACGCCTGGAACGTCTCGTGCGTGCGGCGGTACGGCGAGACGTACACGCTCACCCGTTCTCTGCCGAGCACCTCACGCAGTCGTTTCCCCGCGTCCGCCGCTTGGGCCCACCCCGTCTCGGTGAGTGCGAGCGCATGGTCGGGCTCGCGCTCGTACACGGTGTCGTCGGCGTTTCCCGCCGACTCGCCGTGCCGGACCAGGATGATGCGCCGCGGGCGTGCCATGCGGAAACCCTAGATCGGCGTGCTGTCGGGCGGCTCAGGCGGGTAGCCGTCCGGACTCCATCCGGCGTATTCGGCCCGTGAAACGCCGACGCAGTGACCGGTCGTGCGAGACGACGACCAGCGCTCCCGTCCACTGGTCGAGTGCCGCCTCCAGCTCCTCGACCAGGCCGAGCGCCAGGTGGTTGGCGGGCTCGTCGAGGAGCAGCAGATCCGCCGGCCTGGCGAGCAGCCGCGCGAGGGCCAGCCTCCGGCGCTGCCCGGCGGAGAGCGCCCCCACAGGGACATGCAGGTCGCGGGTTCGGAACATGCCGTACGAAAGGAGCAGTTCCGTCCCTTCCTCCTCGGTCAGGCCGAGGCCCTTGCCGAACACTTCGAGGACGCGCTCGGCAGGACGCTGTACCGGTATTTCCTGGGCGAGATAGCCGATCCGTCCTCTACGGACGACGGTTCCTTCGTCGGGGTCCAGGACACCTGCCATGGCGCGCAGCAGCGTGGACTTGCCCGCGCCGTTGCCCCCGTGGATCAGCAGTCGCTCACCGGCCGACACCGTGAGCTCCTCCACGGCGAGCCGCTCGCCCACTCGTACGTTCCGCAAGGTCACCAGCGCCCCTTGGGCCGCACCCGCCATGGGACGCGCCGCGAACATCAGTGGTTCGGGAGGCTTGGGGACCGGCTGCTCGCGGAGTCTGCGAAGGCGCTCCTGCGCGTTGCGCACGCGGCCCGCGACCGAGGCCTGGACCCGGCCGGCCGCCCGGTCGTACGCCATTTTGTTGTTGTCCTTCATGCCACGCCCACCGGCGACGGCATGGGCGGTGGTCGCCATGAACTCCTGGAGCCGGCTCGTCTCCTCACACCACTGCGCGTACTCCTGCTCCCAGCGCGACCGGGCGGCTGCCCGGTCGGCGAGCAGCCCCTGGTAGCCGCCGCCGTGCCGCACCACCGTCCTGCGGTCGGCGTCCACTTCGAGGATGGCGGTGGCGATCCGCTCCAGGAACGTACGGTCGTGCGAGACCGCGACAACCGTGCCGCGGTGTGCTGACAGGGCGCACTCCAGCCAGTCGAGCGCCTCCTCGTCGAGGTGGTTGGTCGGCTCGTCAAGGAGCATGACTTCCGGCGAGGCTGCGATCAGACAGGCCAGGCCGAGCCGCGCCTGCTCACCACCGGACAGGCTGCCCAGGCTCCTGTCCTTGCCGATGTGCCCGAGCCCCAGTCCGTGCATCGCCTTGTCCACACGTGCGTCCGCCTCATAGCCGCCGCGCAGCTCGAAGGCCGTCAGTAGATCGCCGTACTCTGCCAGCGTCTGTTCCGTAGCGGAACCAAGGTCTGCTTCGAGGTCGCGCAGCCGCCGCTCCATGGATCGCAGCTCGGCCAGCGCCGCGTCGATCGCATCATCGACGCAGCAGTCGGGGGGCAGCGGGGGAGTCTGCGCGAGCAACGCCGCCCCCTGGTCGGCGACGGTCACCACCTCGCCCTCGTCGGGCTGTTCGTCGCCGGACATCAGATGCAGCAGCGTGGACTTGCCCGCGCCGTTCTCCCCCACGACACCTATGCGCTCGCCCGGCCTGATCGCGAGGGTCACCCCGTCGAACAACAGCCGCTCGCCACGGGCCTTGGTCACGCCATGCAGAGAGATCTGAGTAGGCAAGGGCACCCCCGGTTCCATATCCACACCAGTCAAACGCAACGGTTGTCGCATTACGATGAGCGTGACACAGTAACCCGGCTAACGCAACAGAAGTTGCGATTATTTTCCCGGCTGTAGGCGCCGGGCCTGCCGGGTACGGGACGACGGAGAGAGACAAGCCATGGCGGACAGACCTGTTACCGCTGGTCAGAGCAGCCCAGCACGAGCCGGTGAGCGGCCCGCGACCGGCGAGACGAATCGGCGAAGCCGACCGGAAGCAGACATAGCGGAACGGGCGGAACCGGCGGAACGGGCGGAACGGGCGGAGTACGCCGAGCCTCCGCAACGCGAAGCGTCACAGTCCGACGCGGTGGAATCGGCAGCGCCCGCCGCCGCCCCCGGCACCCGCCGCCCCGGCGGCCGCACGGCCCGCACCCGCGCCGCCGTCCGCGACGCCGTACTGAGCGGCCTCGCGGACCATGGCTATCCGGGCCTGACCGTCGAGTACGTGGCCGATCACTCAGGAGTCCACAAGACCACGCTGTACCGCCGCTGGGGCGGACTTGAGGGTCTGGTAGCCGACGCCCTCGACATGGCGGGCGAAGACACGTGGACTCCGCCGGACACCGGCAGTCTGGAGGGGGACCTGCGCGAGCTCGCCCGTGAGGTGGTCGACTCCTTCTCCGACGAGGCGACGGCCGCGGCACCCACCGCCTTCATCGCCGCGGCCTTCCAGTCGGAGCGGGCCGCCAGGGCCCTCCATGCCTTCTACGCCGAGCGGTTCAGCCGCTGCGAAGCGGTCGTCTCGCGGGCCGTGGAGCGCGGCGAGGCAGGCCCTGACATCGACTCGGCGGCACTCGTCCGCGCCGTGTCCGCACCACTGCTGCTCCGCGTCTTCATCACGCGTGAGCCGATCGACACGGCGCTGGCCGACCAGTCGGCGGCTGCGGCCATCGCCGCCACGCGCGAAGGGGCTTTCACCAGACGGTGACAGCAACGGCGCCGCAAGCCAGGACAGACCGCACCCGTACACCCCACCCGCTCGCTCCACCCGCGAGGACGCCTCTCAAGGAGGAGTCACACCGTCCACGACGGTTCCAACTGCACGATGTCCCCGGCCAGTGCGGAGACATCGGCCTCCGTCTGCGCGCGCAGGGAGAGGCGTTCCACGCGCTCGGCGCGGTACTTGCCGTGCTCAGCGGCGGACTGCCACATGGAGAGAACGAGGAATTCGTGTCCGGGCGCCTCTCCGAAAAGCCCACGCACCATGCCGGGCGAGCCGGCCATCGCCGGGTTCCAGACCTTCTCCTGCATCAGGGCGAAGTGCTCCACCCGCGCTTCACGGACCCGGCAGTGCGCGACGCGTACCACGTCGGCGTCCGTGAAGCGCGGTTCGAAGCCCGTCTTCACATCGAAGCGGTGATCGAAGAGCTTGGCCTGGTGGTCCTTGTACGTACCCCCCTGCGCGGCCGCGAGGCGGTCGTGCGAGCGAGCCATGAAGGAGTCGTAGAAGGCGCGGCTCTCCCAGAAGGTGAAGACATGGGCCACACCCGTCCGACCTCGACTCCACCCCCCGCCCTGTCCCCGGAACCCCGGCTCCCCCAAAAGCCCCGCCCACTTTCGCTGCCCTCGCTCGAACCCCCGACGGTCCACCACGGTGCAGCGAATCCACTTGACCAGCACCGCGCCATCGTACGGCGCGGAGCGCGCCCCGGGTCACGCTCCGGCGTAGTGCACCCGGATCAGCTCGGCTGAGTCATCAGCATCCAGTTCAATACCGAACTCCCGAGCGAGAACGTCCGTCAATTCGCCCACAGGGACGGCTCGTTCGACCACCGAGCCGTCCGGGTACGTGACACTCAACTGATCGCCCACCAGCCTGCGTCGCATCTCGGAAGCGGCCCTCTGCATGACCGGACGCCGGATGAACGACGACCTGGGGTGGGTCGACGTGTAGTGGTTCATGACTACGTAGTCGACGGGAAGGCGTGGCTCCAGGGTGTAGGCGTAGAGGTCGAACCATCCGTCGGGGCGCCACGTCCGCAGGACCATGGCCCCGTCGTCCTCACGCTCGATCCGAAAACGCCACTCCCCTTGTCGCGTCTCCACGTCGCCGCGCAGCGGGATCGGTTCGAGCAGCCCGTCGCCGCCGAATCCGACATCGCAGTGCCAGTCCTCGCCGTCCGCCTCGACTTTCAGGAGCATGTGCGTCACCGCGCGCGTGGCGGACGCCCTGGCCCTGACGCGCGCTCCAAGTCCGGTGACGTTGAAGCCGATACGTTCGAGAGCCGCCGCGAAGAGCAGGTTCTGTTCATAGCAGTAGCCGCCCCGCCGGCTGTGCACCATCTTGTCCTGCAGTGCCGCCAGGTCCAGCGGGACCGGACGGCCGAGCATCATCTCAAGGTTCTCGAAGGGGATCGCCGCCACATGCGCCCTGTGGAGCGCGCGCAGAGTATCCAGATCCGGCTTCGTCCCAGCCGTGTGCCCGAGTCTCGCCAAGTAGGCGTCGACATCGAGTTCTTCCCCGTTCCATGTCATGAAGCAATGATCTCCGGGGCCGCGCCGAACGCCAACCTGCCCGGGTGGCAGCCCTGTTGCGCGCTCCTGACCAGCAGCGCTACGCCGTTGTCAGTCGCGCGTCGTAGCGTATGTGTGGGACATGCCTGGCGGATCCGCAGTGGCCGGGCCACGAGGAGGGGGAAGCCCAGTGAGCGGTGTCAGCAAGGGAATCAAGAAGGTCGAAGTCGGTCTCAAGTGGGAGCCGGGCCCGGCCGGCTCCACGCCCAACGACCTCGACATCATCGCCGCGACCTACACGTCGGATGCTCCTTACGGAAACCCCGTGTATCTCGTGCACTTCGACAGCCGCTCACCCGACGGCACGATCACCCTCAACCGTGACAGCAGGACGGGTCAGGGCTTCGGTTTCGATGAGGTCATGGTCCTGGAGCTGGACCGCCTCGCGCCCACGTACTCCCGGGTGGTGGTGGGCGTCGCTATCCAGCAGCAGGAAGCGCAGAAGACGTTCGGCGACATCCCGAACACCGTGGTCCGGGTTCGCGAAGGCCACTCGGATCTGGCACAGAACGATCTGTCCGGTGTCTCCGGAAGCACAGCTTCGACTGTCGCGGAGTTCACCAGGGACGAGTCCGGGGCGTGGTCGTTCCGCGAGGTCATCCGTGGCTTCGACGCCGATCCGACGGAGTTCGCCTCCCTCATGGGAAGCAAGATCTGACAGCGGCGCGAGAAGTAGCCCTCTCACCACGATTCGCCGCAACAGCACACAACGAAGGGGATCGACGTAGTCGCCGATCCCCTTCGTGTGCCGTCAGCCAGCCTCTGCCGTCAGCCAGCCTCAGCTGTCAGTCGGCCTCAGCTGTCAATCGGCTTCCGCCGTCGGTCAGCTGCAGCCGCTGGTGGAGCCGCAGCCCTCGCAGATGTAGCAGGAGCCCGCACGCTGCATCTTCGTACCGCAGGAGAAGCACAGCGGCGCGTCGGCCTGGATACCGAGCTGCATCTCGACCAGCTCGGCGCTGGTGTGCGCCTGCTGCGGGGCGGGCTTGACCGCCTCGGCCTCCACCTTCGGCGTGGCGACCGCCTTCAGCGACTCGGTCTGCCGCGGAGCGGACTGGGCCAGCCCCTCGACGTCGACCTCGGGGTCGTCGAGCGACGGCTCGTAGGAGCCCGTCTCCAGGTGACGCTGACGCTCCTCGGCGGAGTGGATGCCGAGCGCGGAGCGCGTCTCGAAGGGCAGGAAGTCCAGCGCCAGGCGGCGGAAGATGTAGTCGACGATCGACTGCGCCATCCGCACGTCCGGGTCGTCCGTCATGCCGGCCGGCTCGAAGCGCATATTGGTGAACTTGGAGACGTACGTCTCCAGGGGCACCCCGTACTGCAGACCGACCGAGACGGCGATCGAGAAGGCGTCCATCATGCCCGCGAGGGTCGAGCCCTGCTTGGACATCTTCAGGAAGACCTCGCCCAGACCGTCGTCCGGGTAGGAGTTGGCGGTCATGTAACCCTCGGCGCCGCCCACCGTGAAGGAAGTGGTGATGCCGGGACGGCCCTTCGGGAGGCGCTTGCGGACGGGGCGGTACTCGACCACCTTCTCGACCGCGGCACGGATCGTGTCCTCGGTCTTCTCGGTGATCTCGGTCTTCTCCGCCTCCTTCTTCTTGGCGGAGAGCGGCTGACCGACCTTGCAGTTGTCGCGGTAGATGGCCAGCGCCTTGACGCCCATCTTCCAGGCCTCGAAGTAGACCTCTTCGACGTCCTCGACAGTGGCGGTCTCCGGGAGGTTGACCGTCTTGGAGAGGGCGCCCGAGATCCACGGCTGGATCGCGGCCATCATGCGGACGTGGCCCATCGCGGAGATGGAGCGCTCACCCATGGCGCAGTCGAAGACCTCGTAATGCTCGCTCTTCAGGCCCGGGGCGTCGATCACATTGCCGTTCTCGGCGATGTGGGCGACGATCGCCTCGATCTGCTCCTCCTGGTAGCCCAGGCGGCGCAGGGCCTGCGGCACGGTGCCGTTGACGATCTGCATCGAGCCGCCGCCGACGAGCTTCTTGAACTTCACCAGGGCGAGGTCGGGCTCCAGGCCCGTGGTGTCGCAGGACATCGCGAGACCGATGGTGCCGGTCGGGGCGATGACGGACGCCTGGGAGTTACGGAAACCGTTCTTCTCACCGAGGCGGATCACGTCCTGCCAGGCTTCCGTGGCGGCGGCCCAGATCGGCGAGTCCAGGTCGTCCATGCGGACGGCCGTGGCGTTGGCGTCGGCGTGCTGCTTCATGACGCGCTTGTGCGGCGTGGCGTTGCGGGCGTAGCCGTCGTACGGACCCACGACCGCGGCGAGCTCGGCGGAACGCTTGTACGAGGTGCCCGTCATCAGCGACGTAATGGCACCGGCGAGGGCGCGACCGCCGTCGGAGTCGTACGCGTGACCCGTGGCCATCAGCAGGGCGCCGAGGTTGGCGTAGCCGATGCCCAGCTGACGGAAGGCCCGGGTGTTATCGCCGATCTTCTGGGTCGGGAAGTCCGCGAAGCAGATCGAGATGTCCATCGCGGTGATGACCAGCTCGACGACCTTCGAGAAGCGCTCGGCGTCGAAGGACTGGGTGCCCTTGCCGTCGTCCTTCAGGAACTTCATCAGGTTCAGCGAGGCGAGGTTGCAGGACGTGTTGTCCAGGTGCATGTACTCGCTGCACGGGTTCGAGCCGTTGATCCGGCCGGACTCCGGGCAGGTGTGCCAGGCGTTGATGGTGTCGTCGTACTGGATGCCGGGGTCGGCGCAGGCCCAGGCCGCCTCGGCCATCTTGCGGAAGAGCGACTTGGCGTCGACCTCCTCGATGACGTCACCGGTCATCCGGGCGCGCAGCCCGAACTTGGAGTCGGACTCCACGGCCTTCATGAACTCGTCGTTCACGCGGACCGAGTTGTTGGCGTTCTGGTACTGGACGGACGTGATGTCGTCGCCGCCCAGGTCCATGTCGAAGCCCGCGTCGCGCAGGGCGCGGATCTTCTCCTCTTCCTTCACCTTGGTCTCGATGAAGCCCTCGATGTCGGGGTGGTCGACGTCGAGGATGACCATCTTGGCCGCGCGGCGCGTGGCGCCACCGGACTTGATCGTTCCTGCGGAGGCGTCGGCACCGCGCATGAAGGAGACAGGACCCGAGGCGTTGCCTCCGGAAGACAGCAGTTCCTTGGAGGAACGGATGCGGGACAGGTTCAGGCCGGCGCCGGAGCCGCCCTTGAAGATCATGCCCTCTTCCTTGTACCAGTCGAGGATCGACTCCATGGAGTCGTCGACGGCCAGGATGAAGCAGGCGGAGACCTGCTGCGGCTGCGGCGTTCCGACGTTGAACCAGACCGGCGAGTTGAAGCTGAAGATCTGGTGCAGGAGGGCGTACGCCAGCTCGTGCTCGAAGATTTCCGCGTCGGCGGGCGAGGCGAAGTAGTTGTAGTCCTCGCCGGCCTTGCGGTACGTCTTCACGATGCGGTCGATCAGCTGCTTGAGGCCGGTCTCGCGCTGCGGAGTACCGACAGCCCCGCGAAAGTACTTGCTGGTGACGATGTTGACCGCGTTCACCGACCAGAAGTCGGGGAACTCGACGCCACGCTGCTCGAAGTTGACCGAGCCGTCGCGCCAGTTGGTCATGACGACGTCACGGCGCTCCCAGACCACCTCGTCGTACGGATGCACGCCGGGGGTCGTATGGATGCGGTCGATGCGCAGACCCTTGTTGGCCTTGGTTCCCTTGGCGCGGGAACCTCGTGCCGGGCCGCTCGTCGTCTCGGTCATGCCGCCTCCCTGTATCAGGCTAAAACGCCCTGAAGTGCCACGTTCTTCCCATGGCACGGATATGTGTCTGATGTCGTGGGCATCGCAGAGGACACCCACAACAGGTCTGGTTTCGCCGCCGGCCGGTCGGTCAGCCGGTCAGTCGGCGGCGGTGGCGGGCACCGGGACTTCGACAGTCCCTCCGGGCCCGCAGTCGTTCACGACGCGCTCTCCGCCCGCGTCGCGCGGCTCGGCGTCGAGCCGCTGTTCCCTCAGCTCCCCGATGGCGGCCTCGAAGTCCTCGAGCGAGTCGAACGCCCGGTACACGGACGCGAAGCGCAGGTAGGCGACGAGGTCGAGTTCCTGCAGCGGACCCAGTATGGCCAGCCCGACGTCATGGGTGGTCAGCTCGGCGCTTCCGGTGGCGCGCACCGCCTCTTCGACCCGCTGGCCGAGCAGGGCGAGGGCATCCTCGGTCACCGGCCGTCCCTGGCACGCCTTGCGGACGCCATTGATGACCTTCGTACGACTGAAGGGCTCGGTCACGCCGCTGCGCTTGATCACCATCAGTGAGCATGTCTCCACGGTCGTGAAACGACGGGAGCAGTCAGGGCACTGGCGGCGCCTGCGGATCGACGTGCCGTCGTCGGTGGTGCGGCTGTCGACTACGCGGCTGTCGGGGTGCCTGCAGAAGGGGCAGTGCATGGAACTCCGAACCCTCCTTCATGGCGTGACTCATAAGCCTCAACAGGCCCTCGGGGCCCTCGAAGCAGCCCCAAGCATAGGCGATCCCCGAGGCCCTGAAAGACCAGGGACCACAACTTCTGGGCCACTCCCGCAATCCAACCACTAGATCTGGGGTTTGACCGCTTTTTCGGCACCTAGCGTGTCGCATCGCCCCAGACCGCGTCAGACCTACGAAGTCGTCACTCGCGCCGCTCGGGGCGGGGGCCGGTGCCGGGTTGACGGGGCACCGGGTGGCAGTATGGGAGCGCCACGGAGGGGCTCACGACCCCGGCGGTGAAGAGTACCGTAATGAACCGAATTGCCGTTCGGCCCGAGCGCCAGCCATACACCTGGACACATGATCACGTCAGGTAATCGCCGATTTTTCACTCGAACGTGTGTTTGGCGCAACCTTTCGAAAGCAACTACCGTTGGCTAGCTAGGGAGAGAACATCTCGAGAGGGGCCGACCGACGTGACCACCACCGCAGACAGCGCCACCATCACTGCCCAGGACCGCTCCCAGAGCCGACTCGAGCCGGTGCATGCCATGAATGACGCAGCCACGAACCAGGAGGGGCCCAAGCCCACTCGCTCCCTGCCGGGCCGACCTCCAGGCATCCGTGCCGACAGTTCGGGGCTCACGGACCGGCAGCGCCGCGTGATCGAGGTCATCAGGGACTCCGTGCAGCGACGCGGCTACCCACCGTCAATGCGTGAGATCGGTCAGGCGGTGGGCCTCTCCAGCACCTCCTCGGTCGCCCACCAGCTGATGGCTCTGGAGCGCAAGGGCTTCCTCCGCCGCGACCCGCACCGCCCGCGGGCGTACGAGGTGCGGGGCTCGGACCAGCCGAGCAGCCAGCCCACCGACACCACCGGCAAACCGGCCGCTTCGTACGTCCCGCTGGTGGGCCGTATCGCGGCCGGCGGGCCGATCCTCGCCGAGGAGTCGGTGGAGGACGTCTTTCCTCTCCCCCGGCAGCTCGTGGGCGACGGCGAGCTCTTCGTACTGAAGGTCGTCGGTGACTCGATGATCGAGGCCGCGATCTGCGACGGCGACTGGGTCACGGTGCGCCGTCAGCCCGTCGCGGAGAACGGCGACATCGTGGCTGCCATGCTGGACGGCGAAGCGACGGTCAAGCGTTTCAAGCGCGAGGACGGGCACGTCTGGCTCCTCCCGCACAACTCCGCGTACCAGCCGATCCCCGGCGACGAGGCAACGATCCTCGGCAAGGTCGTGGCGGTGCTGCGGCGGGTGTGAGCCTCCGCCCCAGACCGGGCCCCGGAACCAACTGCGCCGGTTCCGGGGCCCTGCTGTGTCCGGTGCTATATCCGGTCAAAGGCGCCCGCCCGTGTGGGGGCGCTTCGCCCCCACACGCAGCTCCGGCCGTCGTCGCAGCCGGGGGTTCTACGCCTCGGCGGCCTTCGCCGCGGCGTCGATCGCGGCCAGGGAGCGGCGTGCCTGGTTCCGGTCCGTCGTATACCAGAAGTCAGGCAGCGAAGCCCGCAGATAGCTTCCATAGCGCGCGGTGGCCAGACGGGGATCCAGCACGGCGACCACCCCACGGTCTCCGGACGCTCGTACGAGACGTCCCGCGCCCTGCGCCATCAGCAGGGCCGCGTGCGTGGCAGCGATCGCCATGAAGCCGTTCCCACCGGCCTCGTCGACCGCCTTCTGGCGGGCGCTCATCAGCGGGTCGTCGGGACGCGGAAACGGGATCTTGTCCATGATCACCAGCTGGCAGTTGGGCCCCGGCACGTCGACGCCCTGCCAGAGCGAAAGCGTCCCGAAGAGGCACGTCTTCGCGTCCGCCGCGAAGCCCTTGATCAGCTCGCCCAGGGTCTCCTCGCCCTGCAGGAGGATGGGCATGTCCAGGCGGCCGCGCAGCTCCTCCGCCGCGCTCTGAGCGGCGCGCATGGAGGAGAACAGGCCGAGCGTGCGACCGCCGGCCGCCTCGATCAGTTCGGCCAGCTCATCGAGCATGTCGCTGCGAGTGCCCTCGCGCCCGGGACGAGCCAGGTGCTTGGCGACGTACAGGATGCCCTGCTTGCCGTAGTCGAACGGGGACCCGACGTCGAGGCCCTTCCACTGAGGCGCGTCCTCGGACTCGGTGCCCTCCGGGGCCAGGCCGAGTGAGGCCCCGACGCCGTTGAAGTCGCCGCCGAGCTTGAGCGTGGCCGAGGTGAGGATCACCGAGCGGTCGGCGAAGAGCTTCTCCCGGAGGAGACCCGACACGGACATGGGGGCCACGCGCAGGGAGGCTCCGAAACGGTCGTGCCGCTCGTACCAGACGACGTCGTACTCCGAGCCGTTCGTGATGCGCTCCGCCACATCGTGGATCGACTCCACGGAGGCGAGTGCCTGCTTACGGACCGCGTCCTCGTCCTGGACCGACTTGTCCCGGGTGGAGCCCAGCGCCGTGATGACGGAGCGCGCGGCGTCACGCAGGGCCATCAGCGCATACCCGAGGTCTTCGGGGATCTCCTCCAGACGGCCTGGCAGCGCCAGCTCCATCAACCGCTCGAAGCCTTCGGATGCGGTCTGGAGCTGGTCGGCCGCCTTTTCGTTGACGAGCTTGGCCGCGCGACGGACGGCGCGGTTGACCTGCCCGGGGGTTAGCTCGCCCGTGGCCACACCGGTGACACGCGAGACCAGCTCATGGGCCTCGTCCACGATCAGCACTTCGTGCTGGGGAAGGACAGGGGCACCCTCGATGGCGTCGATGGCGAGCAGCGCGTGGTTCGTGACGACGACATCGGCGAGCTTGGCACGCTCGCGAGCAGCCTCGGCGAAACACTCCGCCCCATAGGCACACTTCGAGGCCCCGAGGCACTCCCTGGAGGAGACGGAGACCTGGGACCAGGCGCGATCGGACACCCCGGGGGTGAGATCGTCGCGGTCGCCCGTCTCGGTCTCGTCCGCCCAGTCCCGCATCCTCAGGAGGTCCTGGCCCAGCTTGCTGGTGGGCGCGGCCGCCTCGAACTGGTCGAAGAGGCCCTCCTCCTCTTCCTGGGGCACGCCTTCGTGGAGGCGGTGCAGGCACAGGTAGTTCGAGCGGCCTTTGAGCATCGCGAACTGGGGGCGGCGGCGCATCAGCGGATGCAGCGCCTCCACCGTGCGCGGCAGGTCCCGCTCCACGAGCTGGCGCTGCAGGGCCAGCGTGGCCGTGGCGACCACGACGCGCTCCCCGTGCGCCAGGGCCGGCACAAGGTAACCGAGGGATTTACCCGTGCCGGTACCGGCCTGGACCAGCAGGTGTGAGCCGTCGTCGATCGCCTCGGCGACTGTCTCGGCCATGGATACCTGGCCAGGGCGTTCCGTGCCGCCGACAGCGGTGACGGCGGCGTGCAGGAGCTCGGGGAGGGAGGGCTTCGTCATAGCGCGACCACCCTACGGTGCCCCACTGACAATCCCGCGATCAAGGCTGATGGAGAGGGTTGGGCACGGTCCCGTGCACGGCGGCGTGAGGACGCTGGGGGCGGTCACGGTACCCGTCGAGGAGAAGACGGTTCCGATTGAGGCACAGCCGCTCGATACGGGGTGTGAGCAGGTCGAACATCTCGTACCGCTCCTTCAGCTCCGGAGCGCGCGCCTGGTGCCGGAGGATCTCGGCGCGCACGGCGGACCAGAAGTCGGCCTCCGGGACACCCAGCTGTTCCTCGCACAGCGGTGCCAGATAGCGGAATACGCCGACGAAGAGGCCGGAGTGGATGAACTGGGTGAGGAATCCGGGCGGCTCGGTGAGCAGGACGTCGCGCACATCGGCCGGCATCGAGTCGTGCTCGGGCAGCGGTGCGGCGCTGACGTTCACGTCGTCGACGAAGTCCTTCACCGCGAGCCGGACGGGCACGTCCTTGTCGTCGAAGACGACGATGGCGTTCTCCCCGTGAGGGGAGAACACGGTGCCGTAGCGGTACAGGAAGTGCAGCAGCGGGGGCAGCAGGGCGGCGAACAGTCGGCGCAGCCATACGGTGGGCGACAGCCCCGAGCGTTCCACGAGCTCCGCGACGAAGGCCTTGCCGCCCGGATCGGTGTGGAGCAGTGAGGCAAGGGTGCGCGCGCGTTCGTCGGGAGCGAGGTAGCGGGTGATCGGCTCACGCCAGATGGCGCCGAGCAGTTCCCTGTACTGGTACGGGACTTCGGGCAGCCTGTCGTAGACCGGGTGCTCCACGGCCACCGATGCCACCTCGCCGAGCAGGATCACCCCGCACTCGTCGCGCAGGAAGGGGTCGGCGTCGCGCAGGGCGTGCATCCATGCCGTGACGGCTGGTGCCGCGACCGTGCGCTCAGTCGGGAGGCCTCGCCACACCAGTGTGTTCAGGACCGACAACGGCAGCTTCACGGTGTGCCGGTCGGGACGGGACGCGTTCAGGAATGTGCGGATGGACTGCTGCGGAAGGCGCAGGTCGCCGTCGCTACCGAGCGGAACAATGGCGTCCGCGGCGACGGAGGGAGCGAAGAGCGGCAGCACGACCTCGTCCCACTGCCAGGGGTGCACCGGAAGGTAGAAGTACTCCCGGGGGTCGAGTCCGCGTGTGCGCAGTAAGTCCGCGAAGGACTCCTGGGTGACGGTGGTGAGCTCGCGGGCGTAGAGCTGCGGTGCGGTTTCCAGTCCTGTGATGCCTCGGTACACGGCGAGGTCGGTGTGAACGGCGATCCACGGGAGCGTCGTGGAGCGACGGGCCTCGGGCGCCCATTGGCCGGTGTCGCTCGCGGAGAAGCCGATGCGTCCCTTGTTGAGGACAAGCCAGGGGTGGCCGGCCTGGTGCCCCTCCAGTTCCGCGTAGCCGAGGTCGGCGAGCTGCGGCGCGGCGAGCGCGGTGTGGCCGATCCGGGCGTCGGCGCAGAGCGTGACGCTGAGCTCGCGGATCAGGTGGCCGAGGGTGGCGCCGTCGAGGCCGAGGGTCCGGCGGGCCAGCGCGAGGAATCGGACCGGGTCGGTGAAGGAGAGTCCGGCCGCGCCGCCCTCGGCCAGGGCCAGGCTGGCCGGGTCCACATGCCAGCCCTCGTACGAGCCTCGGCGGGCGCGGAAGGTGAGACAGGTGGCGCCTTGGTCACTGCCGGGAGTGTCGCTGTCAGGGATGAAGAGGGCGTGGGTGTCGAGGACGGGGGCGTCGAGGGCGGGGGGCCCTGCCGGTGTGGTGATCTCTGCCGAGCCGGGAGCCGCGGCCGGCTCGGCACCTCCAAACGCCTCGTGGACCCCGTGGACCCCGTGGACCCCGCCGGCGCCGCCGGGCTCGGTCGGTTCGAGGTGAAGGCGGTACGTATCCGGCTCGCCCCCTATGACAGGTACTGGCCGGATGATCTCTTCGTACGCGAACTCACCGATCATCTTGGCGAGCAGACGACGTCCGGCCTCACGCCAACTGTCCTGGGTCAGTTCGGGCGGGTCGTAGAGCGCGGCGGAGGGATGGGGAATCGGGCTGTCGGACGGATTCGGCACGGGGACTCCTCAGGGAGGGAACCGGATCGGGTCGAGCGGTGTACCAAAAGTGATCAGGTCAGAGCACTGGGCGCAGGGCCCGGTCACGGACCATGAGCGCCGCCCGTTTGCCGGGCAGATCCACTTCGGCGGAGAAGCGGAAGCCAGCGCTCAGGAAGGCGGAGATGGAGGGGGTGTTGCGCAGGTCGGGTTCTGCGATGACGCGTGCGCACGCGGGGCGGTGGTCGAGCACGAGGTCGGCGACGGCTCTGAGCAACGAAGTGCCAAGACCTCGGCCGCGGTTGACGACACCACCGATGAGGAGGTGAATTCCGGTGTCGTGCGGGCGCGAAGGGTAGTGACGGGCCAGCGGGTCGAGGTCCGCCCGGTAGATCTCCCAGTAGCTCATCGGCCTGCCCTCCAGCACGCCAAGACAGGGCACGCTGCGTCCGTCTCCGTCGAGCTGAGGGCGCAGGTGGGCCTCCGTGACGGCTTCGGGTCCCGCGAGTTCCCAGAAGGCGGCCACGGCGGGGTCGTTCATCCAACGGCTGATCAGAGGGAGGTCGCGTTCGAGACGGACGGGCACGAGCTGGAAGACACCGGCGGCGGTGGCGGCCGGCCCCCAGTCGGCGACGCTGTCGAGGAGGTCTTCCGCCGCTACAACGCCTGGGGTGTGGTCCGGCACGTCGTGCGGCACACGGTCCGGCGCGTGCTCGGAATGGCCGATGTGAGCTGCCCGCGGAGCTCGCTCTTCGCCCTCGGCCAGCAAGGCGACAAGCTCGTCGGGCAGGCGCAGGTCGAGGGTGTCCGCGCCGTCGGCGTCGGGGGCTGTGGATTCGGCCCCGGCGTCGGTGCTCGCATCGGTGGGAGGCACGGCGTCGCTCCTGTCAGAAGTGGTGGGACATGTTCCTCAGGAATGAAGGGGGTTGGTGATGGTGACGTAGACGGACTGGGTGTCGACCGGGCCGACGAGTTCGTCGAGTCCGTGCAGCCGGGTCAGCAGGTTGGCTTTGCACCGCAGCACGGGTGAGTCGAGCAGCGTCGCGGGCAGCGAGGTGCGCAACCGGTCGGGGCCTGATGCGACATCACCGAGGAAGCGCCGGAAGGCGGCGAGCAACAGCCGTTCGTCCGCGAGCCGTTCGGCGCCGAAGGCTCCGATCAGGCCCAGGACGTTGTTGATGCCGAGGTAGTAGGCGAAGCGCTCGTCGGTCACCTCGTCGGAGACGAAGGTGTCGCTGTGGCCGCCGATGCCGGGGAGCCGTCGGTCGAGTTCGGCTCGCCGTGACTCGCGGAAGTAGTAGCCCTGGTTGTCGCGGTAGCGGCCGCCCACGGGCCAGCCGTCGGGGTCGAGCAGCAGGATCGTGTTCTGCTGGTGCGCCTCAAGGGCGACGCCCGCCTCGCTGTCCAGCCACAGCACGGGGCGGACGACGCTCTCCAGGTAGCGCAGGAACCACTCGGTGGCGACGGCCCCTCGAGGGCGGCCAGTTCGTCCGGCCAGCCTGGTGACGGTCTCACCGAGCCGGGACCGCATCAGGCGACGGTCCTGGCCGGCGGACAGTGCCGAGGGCCTGGGCGAGACGAGCCCTGCGACGCAGGTGGCATCGTCACCGGGGCCGAAGGGGTTGTGCCGGATCATGACGTCGAGCCCGGCCACGGGTGCGCCGTCACGGCCGTTGACAGCGAGCCACGCCGGGTCGCGGACCACGTCGAAGCGGGGGTGGGCCGCCTGCCACTTCTCGGCGAGGCCGCTGCGCAGCAGCCGGTGGACCTCGACGCCACGGTGAAGTTCCTTGCGGAGGTTCTCACGACGGGAGTTGGTGATGCGCAGGCCGAGGGAGAGCTTGAGCATGGCGGCCGCGCCGGAGCGGTAGAGGGTGCGTACGGAGGAAGTGGGGTGCCAGGGGGTTCCGTGAGACCCGAGGTCTTGCAGGAGACCCGCATCGAGGAGTTCGGCTACCGCGGGGCGGTGTCGGAGTTCGCGGATCTGCCAAGGGTGGACGGGGAGGGCGACGCGGCCGTCCGCCAGCGGCAGTTCCGGTCCGGCCAGGCGGGCGGTGAGCTGGTCGGCCGGGACAGTGCGGCCGCGCTCCGTCCAGGCCGAGTCGGAGGCGAGCACGGAGGGGTCGACGGCCAGCCAGTGCAGCGTGAAGGCTCCGCGCAGTTCCGGTGAGTAGAGGCGCGATTCGGCGTCGGACAGGCCCTCGCGGCTCTTGGGGGTCGGATGCAGGGGGTGGCCAAGGAGCAGGGACTGTTCGGCGGAGAGGAAGAGGTCGGGCTCGTCGCCTGGGCTGGCGCGGCGGTCGGCGATGAACTCGGCGGTACGGCGGACGGAGTCGGCGACCCGGCCGACCAGGTCGGCGCCGTCGCCGGCCCGTGGTGGGGTGGCCGAGCCTGCCGGATTGGCTACGGTCGGCGGATCGGCCACCACTGAGGGGTTGGCCGCTTCTGCCGGACTGGCCGACTTTGCCGAGGAGGTCGCCGGTCGCGGCTCGGACACCGGCTCGGGCTCAGTCACAGCCCCTGGGCGGGACCCGCGCCCCGCCTCGGGTGCCGCCGCCGGAACGCTCGGCACCGGTTGCGCGTCGCGGCGGGCGGTCTCGCGGCCGAGGAGGGCCGCGACCGTGACCGCGTCGACGGGAGGTGCGCTGGCCGGGCCGTCCTCCAGGTAGGGGAGGCCGAAGCGGTGCCAGCCGGTGGCCGACCAGTAGTGCACGGGGATGAGCAGAGCCGTGCCGCTGGCGTGGAGGGGGATGCGCAGGACGCCGTGGTCCGGCGCCGGAAGGTTGTTCTCTCTTACCCAGCAGCGCAGGAGGTTCTCGACGGCTGCTGCCTGCGCGGCGATGTGCGGGTCAGGGTGCTCCAGCAGGTCCGTGGACGTGCCGCGCAGGTGCTCGGCCTCCTGGCCGCCACCCTTCTGCCGGGGGACCGTACCGGACTCCGCCACCAGTGAGGATTGCGTGCCGCACGCCCCTGGGGCGTGCGGGTGGGGGCGGCCTTCGGATGCGGGGGTGGCGTTCAAGAGGGGTTCCTTGTGAGTTTGTACGGGCTCCGTGTGGCGACGGGGCCGGGGCGTGCCCGGCGTCTCATGGCCGCCGGGGCGGCCCGGGTCCGTCTTGGCTATCCGTGGTGGGTACGCGCCGCGGTGGCCAGCGCGTCGGCGAGGCGGTCGAGGACCGCGGCCGCCTGTTCGTCGGTGATGGTGAGAGGAGGGAGGAGCCGTACGACGCTGGAGTGGCGGCCGCCGAGTTCGACGATGAGGCCGCGGCGCAGGCACTCCCGTTGCACGGCCGCGGCCATTTGGGGTGCCGGGGGACGGGGGCGGGCGAGAGGGGGCAGGGTTTCTACCGCCTCGGCGAGCGGGTCGTACGCGGTGCCCGCGTGGGTGATGGCCGACGTGCCCTCGCAGTCCTCGTCCCGGCTGTCGCCGTTGCCTCTGGCGGCGGCGCCGGCCACCGCTCCAGACCCGCCCCCCTCCCTGCGGATGTCCGGCCCTTTCCTCTGACTGTCCGGGCTCCCGCCCCGCGCGGCCGGGACGGGGACAGAGTCCGGCGACCTCTGCCCATCCGGATCGGCGGGTTCGACGAGTTCGACACCCAGCATCAAGCCCCGGCCGCGGACCTCGCCGACGCAGGGGTGGGACGCGGCCAGGGAGCGGAGTTGGGCGAGCATGCGGGCGCCGACCGTGGCGGCGCGTTCGGCGAGGCCGTTCTCGCGGACGTACGCGAGGGTCGCCGCACCGGCGGCCATGGCGAGTTGGTTGCCGCGGAAGGTGCCTGCATGAGCTCCGGGTGGCCAGACGTCGAGGTCGTCGCGGTAGATGACGACGGCGAGCGGAAGGCTGCCGCCGATCGCCTTGGAGAGCACCATCACGTCGGGTACGACGCCACTGTGTTCGACGGCCCAGAAGGCGCCGGTGCGCCCGACGCCCGTCTGTACCTCGTCCGCGATGAGCGGGATGCCGCGGGCCGCGGTGATCTCACGCATCCGGCGCAGCCAGGCGTCGGGTGCCGGGAGGACACCGCCCTCGCCCTGCACCGGTTCCAGGATCATGCCTGCTGGAAGCGGTACGCCCGACTTGGTGTCGTCCAGGAGGCTCTCCGTCCAGCGAGCGGAAAGCTCGGCGCCGCTGGGGCCACCGAGGCCGAAGGGACAGCGGTAGTCCTGCGGATAAGGGAGGCGCGCCACGCGTACGTCCTGTGCGCCGCCGGATGCTTCGAGCGCCCCGGCCGTCATGCCGTGGTAGGCGCCGGTGAAGGCCAGCATGCCGTCGCGACCGGTGGCCGCGCGGACCAGTTTCAGCGCGGCTTCCACGGCGTCCGTCCCGGCCGGGCCGCAGAACTGGATCCGCGCACGCTCGGCGAGGCCGCGCGGCAGCGTGCTGAACAGCTCGGTGGTGAAGTCGTCCTTGACGGGTGTGGCCAGGTCCAGGACGTGCAGCGGCGCCCCCGAGTCGAGGACCTTCCGGATGGCTTCGAGCACCACAGGGTGGTTGTGTCCGAGGGCGAGGGTTCCGGCACCGGAGAGGCAGTCGAGGTAGCGGCTTCCGTCGGCGCCTTCGATGGTCATGCCGCGCGCCCGCACCGGCACGATCGGCAGTGCTCGCGCGTAGGTGCGCGCCGCCGATTCGCGTGCCGACTGCCGCCGCAGGATGCCCTCCTGTGTCGCGGAGTGCGCGGCCTTCGTCGCAGAGTGCTCAGCAGGGTGCGCCTCCATGGCCGCCTCTTCACTCGCCCTCCCCCGCCCCTCGCCCCACGCCTCGGCAGGAGTCACAGACGACGCAGAAGGCTCAGATGACGCAGATGGCACGGAAGGCACGGACTGCGTTACGGAACGTGCTGCGGACACCGCCGCGGGCGCTGGCTCGGTCACGGCCACGACTGTTGGTCCTCCCGCTGTGGACGAGCGCGCCCGGCCCGGTGTGACGCCCGGAATCTCGGGAGCCTCATGTGGCCGATCGCGCAGACGAGTTGGCAGGGGAGATGAACGCAGGCCGCGCCTCCCCCGTACGTACCAACGACGGTGACCCCGCAGGATCACGGGTTGTCGGAAGATCCTTGCCGTGACGGAACCGTTGCCCTTCCGTCGGCCGTCCCCAACGGCACCGGCATAGTGTGGGGGGCCGTTCACCAGCGACAGGTGCGCCGCTCCCGGGTTCACGGGAGCCCGCATCGGTGTGCGACGGGTGTTCCGCGCCCGGGTGTCCAGCACTTTGGAACGATTTCGAGGCCCAGGGGGAATCTCACGATGCGACCCATACGTCCGCTCTTCGCCGCCCGCAGCGGGAGGAGCGCGCGCACCAGAACCTCCCCCGTGGCGGCCGCGGTCGCGCTCGGCGCGGCGCTCGTACTGACCGCCACGGCCTGTGGGCCCAGCGAGGACAACGCCGGTGGCGACTCGTCGTCCTCGCAGCCCGGTGACAGCGAGGGCGGCAGCGCCGGCGACGACAAGATCCAGATTCCGGCGGACCTCCAGGACCGGCTCAAGGAGCACGGGATCGACCTGGACAAGTGGAAGAACGGCGCCTGGAAGGACTGGAACAAGGACGACTGGCTGCGCGAGGCCGGTGAGTTCGTCAACCCGATCATCGAGGACCTGTGGGACCCGGACCGGATGCGGGACGCCGACAAGAACCCGGACCGGAGCGTCGATGACAACGACATCTCCGGTGACCAGGGCGTCACCGATCCGACGCCCGAGCCCGTGGAGGCGGCCGCCGTGAACGCGCCGTACCACGACCGGGCGGCCGAGTCGGGCAAGCTCTTCTTCGACGGTCCCGAGGGTTCGATGGTCTGCTCCGCGACCGTCGTCAAGGACCCGGCCAACCCGGGCAAGTCCAACATGGTGTGGACCGCGGGCCACTGTGTGCACGCCGGCGCCAAGGGCGGCTGGTACCGCAACATGGTCTTCGTCCCCTCGTACAACAACAGCGGCAAGTCGGCCCAGGAGCTGCAGAACGCCCCCAAGGAAGAGGTCGCTCCGTACGGCGTCTGGTGGGGTGACTGGGCGCAGACCTCCGACCAGTGGATCGAGCAGGGTGGTCCGACGGGCGGCAAGGGCGCGCCGTACGACTTCGCCGTCATGCACGTGAAGCCCGAGAAGGGCAGCGAGGGCAAGTCGCTGGAGGAAACCGTCGGTTCGGCGCTCCCGGTGGACTTCGACGCTCCGGCGGTGCCCCAGATCAAGACCATGACGGCCACCGGTTACCCGGCGGCGTCGCCCTTCGACGGCCAGAAGCTGTTCCAGTGCGCCGACAAGCCGGGCCGGCTCTCGCTCACCGAGCCGGACCCGACGATGTACCGCATCGGCTGCACGATGACCGGCGGCTCATCCGGCGGCGGCTGGGTCGCCCAGGGCCAGGACGGCAAGCCCGCCCTGGTGTCGAACACCTCCATCGGTCCGGTGACGGCGGGCTGGCTGGCCGGTCCGCGGCTGGGCAAGGAGGCCAAGGGCATCTACAGCGCGGTCAGCGAGAAGTTCGCCGACCAGTAGTGGGACGCGGCGGGGTCGCCGGAAACCTTCACGACCCCGCCGCCGTTCATCCCCAACCTCACAGGCATAGTGAGGTGTTGTGTCCACGCGGAGTTCCCCGGGCTCTCCCGGGTCCACACATGACACGTACATGGCAAATACGCGCTATGCGCAATCACGCACTTACACGCTCTATCGGGGGTAACAGCACCATGCGTTCCACTCGTGCGCTTTTCGCGCGCAACCGTGGGCGGCGCGCCGCACTCGCCGCAACGGGACTCGCCGCGACCCTGGCGCTCACCGCCACGGCCTGCGGCCCGAGCGAAGACAAGGCGAGCGACAAGCCGGGCACCGCCGCCTCCCAGGGAGCTGACAGCTCCGGTTCCGAAGGTTCTGAGGGTTCTGAGGGTTCCGACTCCAAGCTTCCCGGTGACCTCGCCGACAAGCTCAAGAAGCACGGCATCGACCCGGACAAGTGGAAGAACGGCGCCTGGAAGAACTGGGACAAGGACGACTGGCTGCGCGAGTCCAAGGACTTCGTCAACCCGGTCATCGCCGGGCTCTGGAAGCCCGAGCGGATGCAGAAGGCCAAGGACCCGAAGAAGACGATCGCCGTGAAGGACGCGACCGCCGACCAGGGCGCCACCGATCCCGAGCCGACGCCGGTCAGGGCCAAGCCCGAGAAGACGCCGTACCACGAGAACGCCGCCCCCGTCGGCAAGATCTTCTTCGACTCCCCCGAGGGTTCGATGGTCTGCTCCGGCACCGTCGTGAAGGACCCCCGCAACCCCGGCAAGTCCAACCTCGTGTGGACCGCGGGCCACTGTGTGCACGCCGGCAAGAGCGGCGGCTGGTACCGCAACATCGCGTTCGTGCCCTCCTACAACGACCTCGGCAAGTCCGAGGCCGAGCTGGGCAACGCGGCCCCGCAGGAGATCGCCCCCTACGGCCAGTACTGGGCCGACTGGGTCTCGACCTCGAACGAGTGGATCAACGAGGGCGGTCCGACGGGCGGCGCGGGTGCGACGTACGACTACGCCGTGATGCACGTGAAGCCGGAGCAGGGCGGCAAGTCCCTGGAGGAGACCGTCGGCAACGCTCTCGATGTCGATTTCTCGACTCCGTCCACGCAGAGCGTGAGTTCGATGGGCGCCTGGGGCTACCCGGCCGCTCCTCCGTACAACGGCCTGATCATGCACAAGTGCGTCGACAAGCCGGGCCGTCTCTCGCTGTCGCCGGCCCTGCCGACGATGTACCGCATCGGCTGCACCATGACCGGCGGCTCATCCGGCGGCGGCTGGTTCCGTGTGGTGGGCGACAAGACCGAGCTCGTGTCGAACACCTCCATCGGCCCGGCCGAGAACACGTGGCTGGCGGGACCGCAGCTGGGCAAGGGTGCCGAGCAGGTCTACGACATGATGAGCAAGAAGTACGGCTCGCGGTAACCGCGCGGTACACACCGACACATGCCACGGCGAAGGCCCGCCCCCTTTCGAAAGGGGGCGGGCCTTCGCCGTGGCTGAGCCGGACCGCGCTGGTCGCGTGCGGCTGCGGTCAGTGAGCGGCCGGCACGTACGGACTGAGGTCCGCGGCGAGCTCCTCGTGCACCCGCGCCTTGAGCAGTGTGCCGTCGGCGGTGTGCTCCTCGGAGAGCACCTCGCCTTCGGCGTGCGCGCGCGAGATGAGCTGGCCGTGCGTGTACGGAACGAGGGCCTCGATCTCGACCTCGGGCCGCGGCAGCTCGGTGTCGATGAGCCCGAGAAGCTCCTCGATACCGGCACCGGTGCGCGCGGAGACCGCGATCGCGTGCTTCTCGTTGCGCATCAGCCGCTGGAGGACCAGCGGGTCCGCCGCGTCCGCCTTGTTGATCACTACGATCTCGGGCACGTCGGTGGCGCCCACATCGCGGATCACCTCGCGCACGGCGGCAAGCTGCTCCTCCGGCACCGGGTGCGACCCGTCCACCACGTGCAGGATGAGGTCGGAGTCGCCGACCTCCTCCATCGTGGAGCGGAACGCCTCGACGAGGTGGTGCGGCAGATGCCTGACAAACCCGACCGTGTCGGCCAGGGTGTAGACCCGGCCGCTCGGCGTCTCGGCCCGGCGCACGGTCGGGTCGAGGGTGGCGAACAGCGAGTTCTCCACCAGCACGCCCGCGCCCGTGAGGCGGTTGAGGAGCGAGGACTTGCCCGCGTTCGTGTATCCGGCGATGGCGACCGAAGGCACCTTGTGGCGCCGACGCTCCTGCCGCTTGATGTCGCGGCCCGTCTTCATCTCCGCGATCTCACGGCGCATCTTCGCCATCTTCTCGCGGATCCGTCGTCGGTCCGTCTCGATCTTGGTCTCACCGGGACCGCGGGTGGCCATGCCGCCACCGCCGCCGCCACCCATCTGACGGGAGAGCGACTGGCCCCAGCCGCGGAGCCTCGGCAGCATGTACTGCATCTGCGCGAGGGCGACCTGCGCCTTGCCCTCTCGGGACTTGGCGTGCTGGGCGAAGATGTCGAGGATCAGGGCGGTCCTGTCGACCACCTTGACCTTGACGACGTCTTCGAGGTGGATCAGCTGGCCGGGGCTCAGCTCACCGTCGCACACGACGGTGTCGGCTCCGGTCTCGAGCACGACGTCGCGCAGCTCCAACGCCTTGCCGGAGCCGATGTACGTCGCCGGGTCCGGCTTGTCGCGGCGCTGGATGACGCCGTCGAGCACGAGGGCGCCCGCCGTCTCCGCGAGGGCCGCCAGCTCGGCGAGGGAGTTCTCCGCATCGTCAACCGTCCCGGAGGTCCACACGCCGACGAGCACCACACGCTCCAGACGGAGCTGTCGGTACTCGACTTCGGTGACGTCCTCGAGTTCGGTGGAGAGTCCGGCGACGCGGCGCAGGGCCGCACGCTCGGAGCGGTCGAGCTGGTCGCCGTCCCGGTCTCCGTCGATCTCGTGGCTCCAGGCGACGTCCTCTTCCATCAGGGCATCGGCCCGAAGACCTTCGGGGTAGTTCTGCGCGAAGCTCTGTGCGTCCTGGGAAGGGGAAGAAGAGGAGGTCATTGGATCCTTACGTCGATACATCGATGGAAATGCGGACGGATGCCTGATCCGTCGCGGGCGGATGCGTCATCCGTCACAGTCGTCAACGCCTGGTGCGACCCGGAGATTCCCGGGAGCCGCCCGGACCGACCCTGAGATGTCCCCGAGGGGATGCCCCGGAGCCCGGACTCAGACCCGAACCGGACTCAGACCCGAACCGACTCCGGCCCGAACCGAACTCAGGCCGACCGTGTCGTCGACCTGACGATGGTTGCACGGCACGGCCCGTCTCGTCATCCGTGTTTTTCCGCCTGGAAAGATTATTTCCCTTCCGGCGCCGTCGTACGCCAGTCCGGGTGCCCCGGCATGGGCGGCGTCTTCTCCCCGTACAGCCAGGCGTCGAAGAATCCGCCCAGGTCACGCCCGGCGTTCCGCGAGGCGAGCTGTACGAAATCGGCGGTCGTCGCGTTGCCGTCGCGGTAGGTGCGGACCCACTGCCGCTCAAGCCGGTCGAAGGCCCGGTGCCCGATCTTCTGGCGCAGGGCGTAGAGCACCAGGGCGCTGCCGTCATAGACGACGGGCCGGAAGATACTGATCTTCTGCCCGGGAGCGGCCCCCTTGGGCCTGGCGGGCGGTCCGCCGGCCGCGCGCCAGCCGTCCGACCGGCGGTAGGCGTTCCGCATCCGGTCCTTCAGGGGCCGCTTCGCCTTCTCCTCGGCGAAGAGTGCCTCGTACCAGGTGGCGTGGCCTTCGTTGAGCCAGAGATCCGACCAGGCCTGAGGGCTGACGCTGTCGCCGAACCACTGGTGCGCCAGTTCGTGCACCATGATTGTGTCGACGTACCACTCCGGGTACTCGGGGCGGGTGAAGAGCTCTCTCTCGAAGAGAGAGAGAGTCTGTGTCTCCAGTTCGAAGCCGGTCCGTGCGTGGGCCACCAGGGCGCCGTAGGTCTCGAAGGGGTAGCGGCCCACCTTCTTCTCCATCCAGCTGATCTGGCCGGGCGTCTTCTTCAGCCAGCGCTCCAGGGTCTTGCGGTCCTTGGTGGGCACCACATCGCGCACGGGAAGGCCGTGCGGGCCCTCGCGGTGCAACACGGTGGAGCGGCCGATCGACACCTGTGCCAGCTCGGTCGCCATGGGGTGGTGCGTGCGGTAGGCCCAGGTGGTGGCCCGGCCGCCATGGTGGGCCTTGCCGACCGGCAGCCCGTTGGCGACGGCGGTGAGCCCCTTGGGGGCCGTCACACGGAACGTGAACACCGCTTTGTCCGAAGGGTGGTCATTGCATGGAAAGACCAGGTGGGCGGCGTCCGCCTGGTTGGCCATGGCGAGCCCGTCACCGGTCCGCACCCAGCCACCCTGGGCGTCCTTGGAGGGCAAGGGGTCGCTGGTGTGCCGGACGGTGATCCGCAGCCGCTCGCCGGTCCCGACCGACGCGGACGGCGTGAGGACCAGATCCTCACCGCTGCTGTCGAAGCGTGCCGTCTCGCCGTTGACCTCGACGGAGCGGACCTTGCCGTGCGCGAAGTCGAGGTTCACGCGCTCCAGAGGCGCCGTGACCCGGGCGTCGATCTTGGTGACGGCGTCCAGCGGCTTGCGGTTGTCACCGCGATAGGCGAAGGCGATGTCGTACGACTCCACGTCGTACCCGGGGTTGCCCAGGTGCGGGAAGAGCGGGTCACCGATGCCGAGCGGGGTGACCGGCGACGGCGCGCTCGCCGCGACGAGAGCGGCGGACGCGGTCGCCACGATCAGCGCCGCGGCGATGCGAGGGGCGCGGAAGGCCTTCGGTCGCGGGGCCGTGGTCCGAGGGGTGAGCAGCATGAACTTACCGCTATCAGCGTGCGCCTCCGGCGGTGCGACGGCGCGCGCCGGGCCACTCGAACGAGTCGCTGCGGGGCCCACCTGATGGGCCGCGGTCCCGGGCCGGCCTCAGCCGGTCAGGGCCACCGAACCGCTTCAGTTGACCGCGGCCGCCGGATGCTGGGCGCGGCTCACGTCGTACACGCCCGGCACGGCGCGCATCGCCCGCATCAGTCCTGGAAGGTGCGCCGCGTCCGGCAGCTGGAGCGTGTACGTATGGCGAACGCGCTGCTGGGTCGGCGGCTCCACGGTCGCGGACACGATGGCGACGCCCTCCAGAGCGATCGCCTCGGTGAGGTCGGCGAGCAGATGGGCGCGGCCGAACGATTCAGCGGTCAGGGTGACCCGGAACTCCGCGGTGTCCCCCCAGCGCACGCCGACCTCCGCGCGCCCCACTTCCTTCATGCGCTCCACCGAGGGGCAGCCGACGCGGTGGACGGTCACCACGCCTCCGCGCACGGCGAAGGCGGTGATGGCGTCGGGCGGCACCGGCGTACAACAGCCCGCGAGCCGCACGCTCGCGCCCTCGCGGTCCACCACGGCGCTCGGGGCGGCGGGGCGCGGGGCGTCGGAGGCCTCAGGGCGGGGCCCCGCCACCGGCGCCTGCTGGGGCTGCCGCTGCCCGGACGGCGTCGGGGCGGGCGCCGGATGCGTGGTCAGCCAGCGCCGGATGGCGATGCGCGCGCCGGGCGTGCGGGCGTGGTCCAGCCACTCGCGTGAGGGCCCCGAGGTGGCGTCCTGGCCCATGAGCAGCTGCACTGTGTCACCGTCCCGCAGGACCGTGCTGAGCGTCGCCAGGCGGCCGTTGACGCGTGCGCCGATGCAGGCGTGCGCGTCCTCCCCGTACTGGGCGTAGGCGGCGTCCACGCAGCTGGCTCCGGCGGGCAGGCCGAGTGTGCCGCCGTCGGGCCGGAAGACGGCGATCTCGCGGTCCTGGGCCAGGTCTTCGCGCAGCGTCGACCAGAAAGTGTCCGGGTCGGGGGCGGCCTGCTGCCAGTCGAGGAGCCGGGAGAGCCAGCCGGGCCTGGTCGGGTCCACGCGCTCGTCGTCGGCCCTGTCGGAAGGCTCCTCCGCAGGAGGAGCGTAGGGGTTGCGCAGGGCGACGACGCCGGCCTCCGCGACCTGGTGCATCTGGTGTGTGCGGATGAGGACTTCGGCGACCTCACCGTCGGCGCGGGCCACGGCGGTGTGCAGCGATTGGTAGAGGTTGAACTTCGGTACGGCGATGAAGTCCTTGAACTCCGAGACGACCGGCGTGAAGCAGGTGTGCAGTTCGCCCAGGACTCCGTAGCAGTCCGCGTCTTCATTGACGAGCACGAGGAGGCGGCCGTAGTCCGACGCGCGCAGCTCGCCGCGTTTGCGGTGCACCCGGTGGACGGAGAGGGAGTGCCGTGGCCGGATGAGCACTTCGGCCGCGATGCCCGCCTCGCGCAGCACACCGCGCACCTCGCCCGCGATGTCCCCGAGCGGGTCGCCCTCACTTGCTGCGTCGGCGGCGATGAGGGCCTGGACCTCGGCGTACTCCTCCGGGTGGAGGATCGCGAAGGCGAGATCCTCCAGCTCGGTCTTGAGCGCCTGTACGCCGAGGCGTTCGGCGAGCGGAATGAGCACGTCCCGGGTCACCTTGGCGATGCGCGCCTGTTTCTCGGGGCGCATCACGCCGAGAGTGCGCATGTTGTGCAGCCGGTCGGCGAGCTTGATCGACATGACGCGCACGTCGTTGCCGGTGGCGACGAGCATCTTGCGGAAGGTCTCCGGCTCGGCGGCCGCTCCGTAGTCGACCTTCTCCAGTTTCGTGACGCCGTCGACCAGATAGCAGACGTCGTCACCGAACTCGGCCCGCACCTGTGCGAGCGTCACGTCCGTGTCCTCGACGGTGTCGTGGAGCAAGGACGCGGTCAAGGTGGTGATCTCCGCGCCGAGCTGGGCGAGGATCAAGGTCACGGCGAGGGGGTGCGTGATGTACGGTTCGCCGCTCTTGCGCGTCTGGCCGCGGTGCGAGGACTCCGCGAGGACATACGCACGGCGCAGGGGCTCAAGGTCCGCGTCGGGGTAGTGGGCCCGGTGGGCTTCCACCACATGGCCGATCGCGTCGGGGAGACGGTCACGGGTGGCGGGGCCCAGCAGGGCGGCCCTGCCGAGCCTGCGCAGGTCGAGGCGGGCGCGGCCGCGCCTGCGCTGGATCCCCGACGTCACGGGGACGGGCGTGGCAGGGTTCGTGGCCTCCGCACTCATGGGCACCTCCGGCTGCTTCGACCGGCGGTGAACGGACGGTGGCGTACTCCGTCCGGGCCGGTGCTTGATGCTACCGAGCCCATCACGCGGCACTGACCGCCTCTCGCCGAGCGTGAAACGGATCACCCATTCGAGCGACAGTTCATGCGATTGCCGTTTCGAGCCATTCGGACGCGAACTCGCCCTCGGCGACGATAACGGCCGGGCCTGTCATCTCGATCTCGCCGTCGGGCCGCTCGGTGATCACCAGGCGTCCTCCGAGCACGTCGACGGTGTACGTCACCGGGGCTCCGGTGACGGAC
Organism: Streptomyces sp. NPDC003032; assembly: GCF_053591415.1. Lineage (NCBI taxonomy): Bacteria > Bacillati > Actinomycetota > Actinomycetes > Kitasatosporales > Streptomycetaceae > Streptomyces > Streptomyces sp. NPDC003032. The sequence continues at coordinate 187,965 of NZ_JBSFTT010000013.1, forward strand.
GGGTCCACGCCGTCCTTGCGGGCCGCGGCCACGGCCACGGCGCATGTGCCCGTGCCGCACGAGCGGGTCTCCCCCGCGCCGCGCTCGTGCACGCGCATGGCGACGTGGCGCGGGCCTCGGTCGACGACGAATTCGACGTTGACGCCTTGCGGGTAGGCGGAGGCGGGGCTGAAGAGCGGGGGTTCGTAGAGCTTGCCCGCTTCGGAGAGGTCGTCCACGAAGGCGACCGCGTGCGGGTTGCCCATGTTCACGTTGAGCGCGGGCCACTGGTGGTCCGCGACCGAGACGGTGACGTCCTCTCCGGGGAGCAGCGCCTTGCCCATTCCCACGGTGATCTCGCCGCCGGCTTCCGCCTTGGCGATGTGCACGGTCTTCACGCCGCCGCGGGTGGCCACCACCAGGTCGCCCTCGCCGATGTGCCTCGCGTGCTGGAGGTACCGGGCGAAGACGCGCACTCCATTGCCGCACATCTCGGCGATCGACCCGTCGCCGTTGCGGTAGTCCATGAACCACTCGGCCCGGTCGGCGAGATGACGGGCCTCGGGGTGGGCGGCGGAGCGTACGACGTGCAGGAGGCCGTCGCCACCGATGCCCGCGCGGCGGTCGCACAGGGCGGCCACGGCGGCCGGGGGCAGCTCGACGGTGTTGTCGGGGTCCGGGATGATCACGAAGTCGTTCTCGGTCCCGTGCCCCTTGAGGAAGGCGATCCGCGTGCTCATTCCTCGATCGTACGGGGTGGGTACGACACTCGGTCCGCGCGGTGCCGGTGAAGGGGGTCCGCCAGGGCCGCGTCAGCGGAGCCGGGCCACCCGCCACACCGCGAGGACCGCCGCGCCGAGGAACATCAGGGCGTACGCGGAGACGACCCGCCAGTCCGGACGGCGCCCGGAGCCCCGCTCGGGCAGTCCTGGCCAGGTGTGCCCCACGCGGCGGGCGGCCATCATCCCCCAGCCGGCGGCGCAGCAGCTGAGCAGCAGCCCGAGCATGGCGACCACCGCACCGCCGTCGCCGAACTCGAAGGCCAGCGGGAAGGCGAACATCAGGGAACCGACTGCGGCGAGGATCACGATCGGCGCGAGCTGCCAGATGCGCAGCCTTCGCTGCGGACGCAGCTCGACCTCGACCTCGGCCTCCGGGGACATCTCGTCCGCACCGGGGCCGTCGTCCGTCACGCCGCCACCGACCTCGTCGGGACCGTCGGGACTCAGCTGCTCTCCGCCGTCATGCGCGGTGTCACGAGGGCCGGCCTCCATCGCCACGCGCCCTCCTACTTCGGACTCCACCGGTCGATCGATGGTCGATGATGGCACGGTGTCAGGTGCCCGGATGACCGCCGGAGCGTCCCGATGCCATCACGTGATCAGGCTGTGACCGGTCGTTCGACCAACGCCAGCGCATGTGCCGGGAGTTCCCCGCGGTCGGCCACGGCCCCACTGAGCCAGTGCACCCGCGGATCGCGCCGGAACCACGAGTCCTGACGGCGCGCGAAGCGTTTGGTGGCGCGCACCGTCTCGGCACGCGCCTCTTCCTCGGTGCACTCCCCCGCGAGCGCGGTGAGCACCTGCTGGTAGCCGAGCGCCCGCGATGCCGTTCGCCCTTCGCGCAGCCCTCGCGCCTCCAGCGCGCGTACCTCGTCGACCAGGCCCGCCTCCCACATGCGGTCCACGCGCGTGGCGATGCGTTCGTCGAGTTCGGGGCGGGCCACGTCGACGCCGATCTGGACCGTGTCGTACACGGAGTCGTGGCCCGGCAGGTTGGCGGTGAAGGGCTTGCCGGTGATCTCGATGACCTCCAGGGCGCGGACGATCCGGCGGCCGTTGCTGGGCAGGATCGCCTGGCCGGCTCCGGGGTCGGCGGCGGCGAGGCGGGCGTGCAGCGCTCCGGGGCCGCGCAGGGCGAGCTCCTCCTCCAGACGGGCCCGTACGGCGGGATCGGTGCCGGGGAACTCCAGGTGGTCGACGGCCCCCCTGACGTACAGCCCGGAGCCGCCGACCAGGATCGGCCAGCGCCCCTCGGCCAGGAGGCGGTCGATCTGGGCGCGGGCCAGCTTCTGGTACTCGGCGACGCTGGCCGCCTCCGTGACGTCCCAGATGTCGAGCAGGTGGTGAGGGACGCCGCCGCGCTCCTCGGGCGTCAGTTTGGCGGTGCCGATATCCATCCCTCGGTAGAGCTGCATGGAGTCGGCGTTGACGATTTCGCCGTCGAGACGCTGAGCGAGGAAAACGCCCAGATCGGACTTTCCTGCTGCGGTCGGACCGACGACGGCGATGACCCGCGGGGCGGGAGCTGCACTACTCACCGCCCCAGTCTCGCAAACCCGGCGCGTACTTCCCGAACGAGCTACGTGACGGCACGGCTTTCAGGTCGTTGCCTGTTGCGAGGTTCCGGCCGCCGGTTTCGAGGACCGACAGCCCGGGCGACGCAATGGGACGCACCGGGCGCCGCGGGATTTCGCCCACACGAGTAACGTATGGAGTAGATATGGGTGTTTTTGCAAGGTTTCGCCGGAAGACCAACGAGAGCGAAGAGGCGTCGTCGGCCGAGGCAGCCGCCGCCACCCTGACGGCCGAGCCGGAAGAGGCCGGGGAATCGGCCGGACCGGCCGAAGCCTCCACCGATTCGAAGCCCGCGGCCAAGGCCGACACGGACGCCGAGAGCGTTACCGAGGACAAGGACAAGCCTGCGGAAACCGCAGAGGCGGGCGCGGCGGAAAGCGCGGCAGAGGGTGTGGACATTCCGAAGCAGCAGTCCGCCGGAGAAGCGGCCGACAACGAGGCCGGTGAGGGCGCCCGCAAGTAGTCCCCGGCGAGGGAAGGTGAATCCATGGGCTTCCTGGACCAACTGAAGGCCAAGCTCGCCCCTGCCAAGAACAAGGTCTCCGGCCTCGCGCAGCAGCACGGGGACAAGATCGACCAGGGCCTCGACAAGGCCGCGAAGGTCGTCGACGAGAAGACCAAGGGCAAGTACAGCGACAAGATTCAGGCGGGAACGGGCAAGGCTAAGAACGCCGTCGACCGCCTCGCCGGGCCGGACCAGGGCAAGGACGCGGGCGGCAGCGCCACATCGCCGTCGTCCCCGACGCCCCCGTCGCCCCCTCCGGCTTCCTGAACCGCACCGGCGGACGGCCGCGAAGCATCCCGCTTCGCGGCCGTCGCCGCGTGTCCGGGCGCCCCGCGCGCCCGGGCCAGGCGGCTTTCCGCTAGGACCAGGCGGCCACGAGATACCCGACGCCGTACGGCGCGTCCTCGTAGAGCAGCTCGCCGCTCAGCGCGGCGCCATCGGCCGCCCCGGCGAGCACCTGCCAGGGAGCACGTCCCGCCGCCTTCAGTTCGTACGCCAGCTCCGCGTCCAGCGCCTTCAGCGCCGCCACGTCGGCCGCGCCGAGGGCACGTCCGATCTCCGCGTCGAAGTCGGCCGCCCGCTCGTCGAGGTAGCCCGGCGCCTTCAGCGTGCGGCACGCGCTGGCGTCGCCCATCACCAGCAGGGCCACCCGGTCGGCCCGTGCCCCGATCTCTCCTCCGACTTGAATACACCGCTCGGCGGCAAGTGGTTCCCCCACGCCGAGACCTTCCACTGGGGCGGTCGACCACCGCGTGCGCCCGAGCAGCCAGGCGGCCACCGCGAGCGACGGCGGAAGCTCGCGCCCGGCGGCCTCGCCATCGCCGTCTCCATCGCCACCGGCAGATCCGAGCCGTACGTCCAGGTCCACCCCGAAGCCCCGGAAGGAGCCGCGCGCGCCCTGCGGATGCGGCCCGCTGCCGCTCGGCTCGGCGGAGCCCACGACGACGAGCCGGTCGGGCCTGGCGGCGGCGAGGACCCCTATGGCGTCCGTGCACGCCGCGCGCGCGGCGTCCAGTTCGGGGGCAGCTCCCGCGGCCACCTCGGGTACGAGCAGGGGCGGACAAGGGCAGACGGCTGCGGCGACAAGCATGATCCGCAGAGTAACGCGCCTACTGGATGACCGGGCCCGGGGTCAGTCGCCTATTGGATGACCGACCCTGGGTCAGTCGCAACCGCAGCCGCTGCCCGTCGCCACCGGCAGCGGCGCGGGAGCGCCGATCTTCGGCAGGCCCAGCATGACGCCCGCGGGCTTCGCGGCGGCCTCGGCGTTCCGCTTCTCCCAGGCGTCGCCCGCGCGCGTGGGGCGCACGTTCAGCACGGCGCCTTCGGCGAGCAGGTGGTGCGGGGCGGCGTAGGTGATCTCGACTGTCACGACGTCACCGGGGCGCACCTCGGTATCCGGCTTGGTGAAGTGCACCAGGCGGTTGTCGGGGGCGCGGCCGGAGAGGCGGTGCGTGGCGCCGTCCTTGCGGCCTTCGCCCTCGGCGACCATCAGCTCCAGGGTGCGGCCGACCTGCTTCTTGTTCTCCTCCCAGGAGATCTCCTCCTGGAGGGCCACCAGACGCTCGTAGCGCGACTGGACGACCTCCTTGGGGATCTGCCCCTCCATGGTCGCGGCCGGGGTCCCGGGGCGCTTGGAGTACTGGAAGGTGAAGGCGTTGGCGAAGCGGGCCTCTCGGACCACGTGCATCGTCTGCTCGAAGTCCTCCTCGGTCTCCCCGGGGAAGCCCACGATGATGTCGGTGGAGATGGCCGCGTCCGGCATGGCGGCGCGGACCTTCTCGATGATCCCCAGGAAGCGCTCCTGGCGGTACGAGCGGCGCATCGCCTTGAGGACCGGGTCCGAGCCGGACTGCAGTGGCATGTGGAGCTGCGGCATCGCGTTCGGCGTCTCGGCCATGGCGGCGATGACGTCGTCGGTGAAGTCACGGGGGTGCGGGGAGGTGAAGCGCACCCGCTCCAGGCCCTCGATCCTCCCGCAGGCGCGCAGGAGCTTGCTGAAGGCCTCGCTGTCGCCTATGTCCGAGCCGTACGCGTTCACGTTCTGCCCGAGGAGCGTGATCTCGCAGACGCCCTCGCCGACGAGTGCCTCGATCTCGGCGAGGATGTCGCCGGTCCTGCGGTCCTTCTCCTTGCCGCGCAGGGCGGGGACGATGCAGAAGGTGCAGGTGTTGTTGCAGCCGACGGAGATGGAGACCCACGCGGCGTACGCGCTCTCGCGGCGGGTGGGCAGCGTCGAGGGGAACGCCTCCAAGGACTCGGCGATCTCCACCTGCGCCTCTTCCTGGACGCGGGCGCGCTCCAGGAGGACCGGCAGCTTGCCGATGTTGTGCGTACCGAAGACGACATCGACCCAGGGCGCCTTCTTGACGATGGTGTCGCGGTCCTTCTGGGCGAGGCAGCCGCCGACGGCGATCTGCATCCCTGGACGCTTGGTCTTCATCGGCGCCAGGCGGCCGAGATTGCCGTACAGACGGTTGTCGGCGTTCTCGCGCACGGCGCACGTGTTGAAGACGACGACGTCGGCGTCGCCGTCGGCTCCTTCGGGCGCACGCTCGTAGCCGGCGTCCTCCAGCAGCCCGGAGAGCCGCTCGGAGTCATGGACGTTCATCTGGCACCCGTAGGTGCGCACCTCGTAAGTCTTCGCGCTCATCTCGCCCCCCAGGGTACGGGGTCGCCACGCGCGCGTGTCCGGCGATATCCGAAGGGAGCGCCTCGGGGCGGCCCTCAGGGCGGCCCCGTGTGACCTCGCCCCTGGTCATCACGGTGAGTGGGCTGGCAGGATCGCGCGCATGCTCCAGGCACTCCCCCGTATCAGCAGGCGCCGCGCCCTCCAGGGTTCGGCCGCGGCGCTTGTGGTCTTCGGGCTGCTGATGTGGTGGCTGCTTCCCGTGGGCGAGAGCTCTCCGAGTGGCCGGATGACGTTCAGCACAGGCGTGCGGAACGGCGTGTACGAGCGGTACGGAAAGCTTCTGCGTACGGCGATCTCACAGGACATGCCGAAGGTGGACGTGGACCTCCTCAACAGCCAGGGGTCGCAGCAGAACATCCAGCGGGTGGCCACGGGAGAGGCCGACTTCACCATCGCGGCCGCCGACGCCGTCGAGAAGTACCGCCTCGACGGCGCTCCGGGGGCGGACCGTCTGCGGGGCTGTGCACGCCTCTACGACGACTACGTCCAGCTGGTGGTGCCCCGGGGCTCCGACATCCACTCCGTGGAAGATCTGCGGAACAAGCGTGTGGCTGTGGGGCAGGGCCGCTCGGGCGTGCGGCTGATAGCGGACAGGGTGCTGGACGCGGCGGGCCTCGACCCGGTCGCGGACATCAAGCCGGTGTCGGCGGGCATCGACACCATGCCGGGCCTCCTGAAGAGCGGTTCCGTGGACGCCTTCTTCTGGTCGGGCGGTCTGCCGACCACCTCCGTGCGTGTGCTGTCGCAGCAGATGGGCATCCGCCTCGTCAAGCTCGGTTACCTCGTCGACAGGCTGCACAAGCAGGGCGGCGCCTCGCGCTACTACCGGGCCGCGACGATGCCGGCCGACGCCTATCCGGAGGCCCAGCAGGGCTCCGCGGTGCCCACCCTGGCCGTGGCGAACCTCCTGGTCACCACGGATCGGGCCGATGCCGACCTCACCGCCGGGCTGACCCGTACGGTGATCGACAGCCGCGATCACATCGGCGATGAGGTGCACGCGGCCCAGTTGGTCGATCTGCGAACCGCGCTGTTCACCGACCCCCTTCCACTGCACGACGGTGCACGCCGCTACTACCGCTCGGTCAAGCCGTGAGCCGGACCGGCGGACGCTGAGCGCTGAGCGGGAGCGCTGAGCCCTGCCGTCAGGCCGCCGCGGACGGCTCGCTGCGGGGCACGCTGACGGTCACCTTCAGCCCGTGCGGTTCGTTTCGCGCGTACGCGATCGAGCCGCCGCCCGGCGCGAGCAGGGCGCGCGAGATGGACAGGCCGAGACCCGAGCCCTTCACGTTCTGGTGGCGGTTGCTGCGCCAGAAGCGGTCGCCGACGCGGGCGAGCTCGTCCTCGGTCAGGCCGGGTCCCCCGTCGGCGACCACGACGGTCGTCGTGCCGTTGCCGGCGGAGACCGTCACATGGACCTCGCCTTCCTCGGGGGTGAACTTCAGGGCGTTGTCTATCACCGCGTCGAGCGCGCTGGAGAGGGCGACCGGGTCGGCCCAGCCGGTCGTCGCCGGACACTCGCCTGTCAGCCGTACGCCGCGCTCGTCGGCGAGCGGCCGCCAGGAGGCGAGCCGCTCGGCCGTCAGTTCGCCGATGTCCGTGAGGCACAGGTCAGCCGCGGCATGCTCGGCGAGCGCCAGGTCGAGCAGGTCGTCGAGGACCTGGGCCAGGCGCTTGCCCTCGGTGCGGACCGAGGCGATCTCCTCATTGCCCTCGGGCAGTTCCAGGGCGAGGAGCTCGATGCGCAGGAGCAGGGCGGAGAGGGGGTTACGCAGTTGGTGCGAGGCGTCGGCGACGAAGGCGCGCTGCTGTTCGAGCACGTCCTCGACGTTGTCGGCCATCTCGTTGAACGACCGGGCCAGGCGTCTGAGTTCCGGCGGACCGCCCGCGGCCGCGACGCGTGATTTGAGACGTCCGGTCGCTATGTCGTGCGTGGTGGCGTCCAGGACCCGCACCGGGCGCAGCACCCATCCGGTGAGCCGCAGGGCGGCACCGACCGCGAGGAGCATGGCCGCCGATTCGCCCGCGGCGATGAGCAGCCATCCCTGGAGCGTCTTCGAACGCATGCGTCCTGTGGGGGAGTCGGTGACGACGACGGCGATGACGTCCCCGTCCTTGATCACCGGGGACGCGACGGCGAGGCGGCCCCGCTGCCAGGGCCACACCTGCTCGGGGTCGTGGCTGCCGCGGGAGCGCAGCGCCTCCTGGAAGGCACCGCGGACGTCTCCCTTGGCGGGCAGGTACCAGGTGGCCGGGGCATGCGCCATGGGGCCGTCGTCGCGGTAGAAGACGCCCGCCCTGATGCCGTAGACCTCGTAGTAGTCGTCGAGTTCCTTCTGCAGCGTCTCGCGGCGCTCGTCCGTGCCGTCCTTCACCCGGGAGCCCGTCGGGCGTTCGGTGACGAACTGCGCGAGGGAGGCGAAGCGCGCCGTGTCGTCGATCCGGTCCACGACGACCTTCTGCTGCTGCGCTGCCGCGACGCTGACGGCCAGCGGGAAGCCGAGCGCGAGCAGCACGCCCGCCATGAGGACGATCAGCAGCGGGAGGAGGCGAGAGCGCACCTGTCCTCGCTCTTGCTACGTGGCCGGGGCGACGAGGCGGTAGCCGACGCCTCGTACCGTCTCGATCAGCGCCGGCATGTGCAGTTTGGAGCGCAGGGACGCCACGTGCACTTCCAGCGTGCGCCCCGTCCCTTCCCAACTGGTACGCCATACTTCGCTGATGATCTGCTCGCGGCGGAACACCACTCCGGGTCGCTGGGCGAGGAGCGCGAGCAAGTCGAACTCCTTGCGGGTCAGTTGGACAACCGAACCCTCCACGCTGACCTGGCGGGTGGGCAGTTCGATGTGCACGGAACCGAGCCGCAGCTTGCTGTCGCCCGGCACCGTCGCGCCGCCAGGAGTGGGGCGCCGGATGACCGCGTGGATGCGGGCGATGAGTTCCCCGGTGTCGTACGGCTTCACTACGTAGTCGTCGGCTCCGAGGTTGAGGCCGTGTATCCGGGAACGTACGTCCGAGCGCGCCGTCACCATGATCACCGGTATCGAGCCGCGCTTGCGGATCTTGCCGCAGACCTCGTAGCCGTCCTGGTCGGGCAGGCCCAGGTCGAGGAGCACCACTCCGAAGGGGGGCGCTTGCGCGGGCAGCAGGGCCTGCAGCGCCTCCTCGCCGCTCCGGGCGTGCACGACGTCGAAGCCGTGCCGGGCCAGGACCGCGGACAGGGCGGCGGCCACATGGTCGTCGTCCTCTACAAGAAGCAGTCTCATACGGGCCCCCTCCAGTTCATCCGTCGTTCCCTCATGGCCGGTAGTCGCGCATACGCACCCAGGCATCCACGCCGATGGATAAGGACCGCGTCAAGAGGGTTCGGGTCACGGACACGTTCCGTTATCCAGCCGGTACGCACACGGTGGACCCTCTTCACACGGTGTGTCCGGTTGCGGCCGGATCGTTATGCTCAATTTCCCCTCAGATGTAATGACGCTGGTCGCGCTGGGTTATTACTGTCCTCCCAACCGAGGAGGATGGAGCAACAAGCCGTGACCGAAGTATCGGTGACCAAGGACGCCATACCGCCCGGGGCGGACGACCTGGTCGTGCTGAAGAACGTCAACAAGCACTTCGGCGCTCTGCACGTCCTCCAGGACATCGACCTGACCATCGCCCGCGGCGAGGTCGTCGTGGTGATCGGCCCCTCCGGGTCCGGCAAGTCGACCCTGTGCCGCGCCATCAACCGCCTGGAGACGATCGACTCGGGAAACATCTCGATCGACGGCAAGCCGCTGCCCCAGGAAGGCAAGGAACTCGCCCGTCTCCGCGCCGACGTGGGCATGGTCTTCCAGTCGTTCAACCTTTTCGCGCACAAGACCGTGCTCGAGAACGTGACGCTGGGCCAGGCCAAGGTGCGCAAGGCCGGCAAGGCGGAGGCCGAGAAGAAGGCCCGCGCCCTGCTGGACCGCGTGGGTGTCGCCTCACAGGCCGACAAGTACCCCGCGCAGCTCTCCGGCGGTCAGCAGCAACGCGTCGCCATTGCGCGCGCGTTGGCGATGGACCCCAAGGTGATGCTCTTCGACGAGCCCACGTCGGCGCTCGACCCGGAGATGATCAACGAGGTCCTCGAGGTGATGCAGCAGCTCGCCCGCGACGGGATGACGATGGTCGTCGTCACCCACGAGATGGGCTTCGCCCGGTCCGCGGCGAACCGCGTCGTCTTCATGGCGGACGGCCGGATCGTCGAAGAGGCCACGCCGGACCAGTTCTTCAGCAACCCGCGCAGCGACCGGGCCAAGGACTTCCTGTCGAAGATCCTTAAACACTGAGGCTCCCACGCCGTCTCAACTCCAGTCGAAACAGAGGATGTTCCCCATGAAGCTCCGTAAGTCCGTTGCCGTCGCAGCGGCCGTCGCAGCGCTCTCGCTGACCGCCACCGCCTGCGGTGGCAAGGAGGGCTCCGCCGGTGACAAGCCGGAGGGCTCGGACGGCAAGGACACCAAGGCGCTCAGCTACACGGTCAAGAAGGACGTCTCGGTCGACTCGTCCGTCTTCAAGGACGCCAAGAAGCGCGGCAAGCTGGTCGTCGGCGCCAAGGCCGACCAGCCGTACCTGGGCTTCCAGGACCAGTCGACCAAGGAGTACTCCGGCTTCGACATCGAGATCGCCAAGATGATCGCGGCGGACCTCGGCTTCTCGGCCAAGCAGATCGAGTGGAAGACGATCGACTCCGGTGCCCGCGAGACCGCGGTCTCCAAGGGCGATGTCGACCTGATGATCGGCACGTACACGATCAACGACGAGCGCAAGAAGCAGATCGACTTCGCCGGGCCGTACTACCACGCCGGTGCCTCCCTGCTGGTCCGCGAGGACGAGAAGGACATCAAGGGCCCGGAGACCGTCCGCGGCAAGAAGGTCTGCTCCATCGTCGGCTCCACGCCGCTGCAGAACATCAAGAAGCCGAAGTACGGCGCCAAGGTGACCGAGCTGTCCAAGTACTCCGAGTGCGTGGCGCAGATGCTCAACAACCAGGTCGACGCCGTCACCACCGACGACGCCATCCTGATGGGCTACGCGGCGCAGAACCCGGGCAAGCTCAAGGTCGTCGGCAAGCCCTTCTCCGACGAGCCCTACGGTGTCGGCCTCAAGAAGGGCGACAAGGCGCTCCAGAAGGCCGTCGCGGACGCCATCAAGGCGCACCAGGAGAACGGCGACTACAAGAAGGCGTTCGACGCCACCATCGGCAAGTCCGGCTCCGAGTACAAGGACCCGCCGGCCTTCACCGACCCGAAGTAGGACCCCCGAGCCCCGCTTCGTACGGCCGACACGTCCGTACGGGGCGGGGTGTCTTGTGAGCCCATCGCCGCCCGACCGCCCTCTCGCGGAGAATTCATGAACGTACTGACCGACAACCTGTCGCTGTTCCGCGAGGGGTTCATCGGCACCGTGGAGCTGACCGTGGTCAGCGGGATCATCGCCATGGTGCTCGGCGTGATCATTGCCGCCTTCCGGGTCTCCCCGGTCCCGCCGCTGCGCATCTTCGGCACCCTCTGGGTGAACATCCTGCGGAACACCCCGCTGACGCTGCTCTTCCTGGTGGCCTTCTTCATCCTTCCGAAGATCCTGTTCCCGGACATGAACTCCTTCGTGCTCGGCGTCGTGGCGCTGGGCTTCTACACCTCGTCCTTCGTCGCCGAGGCGATACGCTCCGGCATCAACACCGTGCCGATGGGGCAGGCCGAGGCGGCTCGCGCGATCGGCATGAGCTTCACCCAGGTGATGCGGGTAGTGGTGCTCCCCCAGGCCACCCGCGCGGTCATCGCCCCGATGGGCTCGATCTTCATCGCGCTGACCAAGAACTCGGCGATCGCGGGCGGCTTCGACAACGTCGATCTGTTCAACGTCACCAAGACCCTCAGCAATGAGGGTTACGACATCACGATGATCTTCCTCTGGGTCACGGTCGCCTACCTGATCATCACGTACGCCATCAATGGCGCCTTCCGGCTGCTGGAGCACCGAATGGAGGTCGCCCGATGAGCGCCAGCGTTCTCTTCGACGCCCCGGGCCCCAAGGCCAAGGTCCGCAACAGGATCTACTCGATCGTCGGCACCGCGGCGGTGCTCGGCCTGATCGTCTGGGTCGTGCTGCGGCTCAACGAGAAGGGCGAGTTCGACAGCGCCCTGTGGGACATCTTCAACTACTCCGGCATCCGCCAGAACATCTTCGACGCGCTCCTCGCGACCCTGAAGGTCTTCGCGCTCGCCGGTGTCTTCTCGCTGGTCTTCGCGGTCGTACTGTGCGTCGGCAGGCTCTCGGACCACCGGCTCGTCCGCTGGGCCTCGGTCATCTTCATCGACCTCTTCCGGTCGATCCCGCTGCTGATCACGATCTTCGCCCTGTGGGTCGGCATCCTCGGCGACATGACCCCGATGTGGGCGCTGGTCTGGGGCCTGGCCATCTACAACGGCTGTGTCCAGGCGGAGGTGCTGCGCGCGGGCATCAACGCCGTCCCCAAGGGCCAGCGGGAGGCCGCCTACGCCCTGGGCCTGAGCAAGACCCAGGTCATGGCCAGCATCCTGTTCCCGCAGGCCGTGCGCTCCATGCTGCCGACGATCATCAGCCAGCTCGTGGTGACCCTCAAGGACACCTCGCTCGGCTTCATGATCCTCTACCCGGAGCTGCTGTACTCGGCCCGCCTGATCGCCAACAACACTCCGGTGAACGGCACCTACCCGTTCGTCCAGACGGTGGCCGTCTTCGGTGTCATCTACATCTCGCTCTGTCTGGCGCTCTCGTCGCTCGCCACCTGGATCGAGAAGCGCGGGCGCCGCGCCAAGACGGGCATCGTGGTGGCCGCCGCCGCGGAGCCCGCGGAGGCGCCGGGCGTGCTGGACGCGGCCACGCCGCTGGGCCCGAAGGTCGCTGCGGAGCCCGCGATGGGCCCTGTGGAGCCATCGGCAGGTGCCGCGAAGCCCTCGGCGGGACCCGGGCGGACCGAGGATGGATCCGGGCGCCCGGACGACGACTCCAACGGCACGGTTGGGAAGTCCAACTGACGTAACGTCGACACGAGTGTGGGGGGCGGCCGAGGTGCCGCTCCCCACACTCGTTTCCCCGGGCCCGAATCCCTCTCCCTCCGCTCCACTTCACTCTTACTTCCTGGTGAACGCCACTGCCATCGTCACTTGACGCAAGCACCGGCAATGGGTTGCATACGTTCTGTGATCGTGCACCGGGCTCCAACTGCCAGTTCCTGTACGTACGTCCAGCGCTTCCGGGCAGCCCGGACCCTCGGAACCCGACGGGCCGGAGGGCGTGCGCCGTGGACCCGGTGATCGTCGTCGGCGCGGGCCCCGTCGGCCTCGCCCTCGCTCTCGCACTCGCCCGCCACTCGGTGCCCACGGTGGTCCTCGACGAAGGGCCCGGCAAGGACGAACAGCGCCTCGCGCGAACAGTCGTGCTCCGCGAGGACACCGCTGCCTTCGTGGAACGGCTCGTGGGGCGGTCGTTCGGTGACACGGAAACGGGTGCGCGCTGGACGAGTTGGCGGTCCCTGCGGCGCAAGCAAGTGATACGGGAACTCTCCTTCGGCGACGAGGTTCCTTCCCCGCTGCATCTTCCGCAGCACGTCCTGACCGGCGCGCTGCGCGACGCCATCGCCGACGAGCGGCTCGTCGAGCTCGCGGTGGCGAGCAAGCTCGACTCCTTGGAGCAGGACGCCTCCGGGGTGACCGCCCACGCGCGTGGGCGGAAGGACACGTGGTGGCGGGGCAGTTATCTCGTGGGCTGTGACGGGGCCCGCTCGACGGTGCGCAAGCTGCTCGACATCCGCTTTCCGGGTCGTACGGCCGTCGAGCGACATGCCGTGGCGGCGCTGCGGACGGAACTTCCCTGGGCGGGTGAGGCGTTGTTGCATCGGATGCCCCCGTGGCGCGGCGGAGGCGCCGAGGTGACGGGCCGCCCGCTCACCGACGGGGTGTGGCGGCTCGACTGGCTGCTGCCGCCGCGGGGTGAGCTGGTGACGCCCGATGCCCTGGTCCTGCGGATCCGGGAGACCCTCGCGGGCTGGTGCGGGGGCTCCACACCTCCGTACGAACTGCTCGACACGGGTGTGCACCTCGTCCATCACCGCCTCGCCCGCCGGTGGCGGGTCGGCCGTGCCTTCCTTGCCGGGGACGCCGCGCATCTGCTCGGCGCGCTCGGCACCCAGGGGCTCGACGAGGGGCTCCGGGACGCGGACAACCTCGCGTGGAAGCTGGCGCTCGCCTGGCACCACGGCGCGCGCGATCCGCTGCTCGACAGCTACCAGACCGAGCGGCGGGCCGGTGTGGCCGCACGGCTGCGCGCCGCCGACCAGTCGCTGCCGGTTCTGCGCGGCGGCAAAGGTCTGCGTTCCTACGTGCCGGGGACCGCGCGCGGGCACGACGCGCTCCTCACGGACGGCCACGTGGGGCGCGGGCCGCTCGGGGCACCCTCGTCGTACGCGGGCTCGCCCTTGGCGCCCGCGCCGTCCGAGTCCGAGGTGGCGGTGGCGACGGAGCCGGGCGCTCCGGTCGCCGATGTGCGGGTGACCGCGCCCGACGGGTCCTTCGTGCAGCTGCGGGAACGGCTCGGGTTCGGTCATTTCCTCGTCGTCCTGGTCGCGCCGGGCACCATGGTGTGGGAGCGGCGGCACTGGGTGACGGCCGGGATCATGCCGCGGCTCGCCGCGGCCGTCACGGCACTGCCGCACCCCGCCGAGTTGCTCGTCGCGGAGAACTACCCCGGGGCCGGCGCGCACTCGGTCCTGCTCGTACGCCCCGACGGGCGCCTGGTCACCGCGCTCTCCGGAGTCCGCCCGGCCGAGCTGTACGCGGCGACCGAGGCGGCGGTGGGCGGCCCGAAACCGACGGTCCATGAACGGGGGACCGCCGATACGGAGCCTGTCGGCCAGGCGATTCCGGGGGGCGGGGAGGCAAGCCCCGCGGGGACGCGGGCGGCGCGGCCGGCGAAGTGAGGGGGCGTGCGTGTGCCTCGGTCCTGTGGGGGGCCGAGATGGGCTTGATGGGCGTGTGACCGGTGGCGGGGGGCGTCCGCTGCTGGTGGGGGGCAGTGAGTGTCTGCCTGGCGGCGGGCGCGCGGACCGCTGCCGGCGTGGGTTGATAGGCCCGAGCCCGGCGGCGGGGCTGGACCGGTGAGTGTTTGCCCTGGCGGCGTGGGCGTGGTCCGTTGTCGGCGTGGACTGGTAGGCGCGGGCTCGGTGGCGGGGGCTGGTCCGCTCCCCTGGGCGGGCCGGTCAGTGTCTGCATGGCCGCGGGCGTGGGGTTCGCTGTCGGTGTGGGTCGGTGGACGTATTCCGGGGTCGCTGCCCCCGGCGAGGCCCCCGTCGGCAGCGGATGCGCAGGAGTTGACCTCCCCCGACCTCCATGGTCTACTCCGGATCGTGACCGACACCGATGTGCGCCTGTGGCGGAGGGTCCATATGGACCTCGTCCGCTACGCGGGCTGCGTGTGTCACCCGTCCTGCTGAATTCGCCTCTTCCCCCGCACGCTGAGCGCCGCTTCCCGGCCTGCTCGCGTGCTCTTCCGCGAACTTCCAGGACGGTACCCGTGTCTGCCCCCACCCCTTCCTCCACCGCGCCCGCGTCCGCACGCTCCACCGCTCCCGCCGCCCCCACCGCCGCTGAACTCCTCGACTTCGTCCGCCGCAGCGCGGCCGACCCCGAGCTGATCGCTTCCCTGCCGCTCGACCCGGAGGGCCGCACCTGGGTGCGCCTGGAGGGGCCCGGTGGCAGCGAGGCCTGGCTGATCGGCTGGCCGCCCGGTACCGGCACCGGCTGGCACGACCACGCGGAGTCGATCGGCGCGTTCCTCACCGCGGCGGGCACCCTCAAGGAGAACGCGCTCGCCGTACGCCTGCCCACCGACGGCTGGAAGACCTTGGAACTCACCGGAGATGTCGACCGCGAACGGGAGTTGACGCCTGGCGAGGGCCGCGCATTCGGCCGCAACCACGTGCACGAGGTGCTGAACGAGTCGCCCGCCGAGCACGCCATCTCCGTACACGCCTACTACCCGCCCCTGCCACGGATCCGCCGCTACAGCCGGACTGGCGACGTGCTCCGCCTGGAGTCCGTGGAGCGCCCGGAGGACTGGCAGTGAGTGAACAGCCGATCGGCATCGACGAGTTGTTGGAGCGCGTACGGCTCGGCCTCGACCGGGTCGTTCCCCAGGAGGCGTACGCCATCTCCCAAGCCGGCGGCCTGCTGGTCGACATCCGATACGCGGCACTGCGGGAACGCGACGGACTGATCCCCGGAGCGCTGGTCGTCGAGCGAAACGAACTGGAGTGGCGCCTCGACCCCCAGGGCAGCCATCGCTCCCCGGAAGCCACCGGTCACGCGCTGCGCGTCGTCGTGATCTGCAACGAGGGGTACGCGTCGAGCCTCGCGGCCGCTTCCTTGCGGCAGTTGGGGCTGCGCCACGCGACCGACCTCGTCGGCGGCTTCCAGGCGT
The DNA here is from genome assembly GCF_053591415.1 of Streptomyces sp. NPDC003032. Classification (NCBI taxonomy): domain Bacteria; kingdom Bacillati; phylum Actinomycetota; class Actinomycetes; order Kitasatosporales; family Streptomycetaceae; genus Streptomyces; species Streptomyces sp. NPDC003032. Next base: position 203,986 of record NZ_JBSFTT010000013.1, read on the forward strand.
GGCGGACGGCGGGGCTTCCGGTCACCGTGTGAACGCGCGCGATGGGCCCGTGAAGGCAAGGGTGAGCGCCCCTCGGGTAAGGGGCGCCCACCCTTGCGTGCTGCCCCTTACTTCCCTACTCCTTCGCCGTCGCCACCGCGACCGGGAGCGGCCTCAGGGCGGCACGGCCGGGAAGCACGGTCGCCACCAGGGCGAGCAGCCCGGCGACGGCGACCACGGAGACGTACACCAGCGGAGTGACCGTCGGTGCCGCGCTGCCCGTCATGCCCACGCTGAACGCGCTCAGGACGGCGAGCGCCACCCCACTGCCCAGCGCCGTGCCGATGAGAAGGACCGACAGCGCCTCGGTGCGCAGCATCCGCAGCACCTGGCGGCGTGTGGCGCCCGCGAGCCGGAGCATCGCGAACTCCCGGATGCGCTCGGACACGGACATCGCGAGGGTGTTGACGACCGCGATGGCGGTGAAGGCCAGGACGAGCCCCATGGCGAGGTGGTTCACCTCGGCGTTGTCCTGCCGGCGCTCGGCCTGGAGTCCGTCGGCGGCGGCCGGGGCGAGAACTCGTACGCCTGGGAACTTCTCGACCGCCGCCGCGAGTTGTTGCTGTGTGCGGTCGCTTTTGACGAGGACCGTGGCGGCGAGCGGGTTGTCGACATGGCGGGCGACCAGGCCGTGCGCCATGGTCAGATCGCCGAACCCGAGCCCGCGGGCGTACACGGCCCGGACGGTTAGCTCGGCCTTCGTACCGTCCCCGAGGGTGAACTTGAGCGTGCTGCCCGGCTTCAGGCCGAGCCGGTCGGCGGCCAGTTCGCTGACGGCGACGCTGTCCTCGTCGAAGCCCTTCAGGGATCCGGCGGTGACGTCCGGGTCCCAGGTCCGGGCCAGGCTCTCCGGCGTGACGCCCTGCGCCGGGTACTTGCCGAGCCCTACGCGCACGGTGGTGCGTACGACCTCGGTGGCGGCCTCGACGCCTTCGGTCGTACGCAACTCACGCGCCGCCTGCGCCGGAACGCCCGGTCCCTGCGCGGCGAGCACCCAGTTCGCGCGGATGCCGTCGCGCGCCTCGGCGCGAGCCGCGTCGTCGAGGGTGGGCTGGACGAAGAGGACGGTGCAGGTCATGCCGGTGAGGAGGGCGAGGGGGGTGACGGCGGCGGCCATCCGGGCCGCGTTGCCGCGCAGGTTGGCATGGGCGAGCTTGCCGGCCGGGCCGCTCAGCCGGAGCGGACCACGCAGCAGCGCGGCCGCCGCCCGGACGACGAACGGGCCGAGGAGCGCGATGGCGCAGGCGAAGACCACAACGGCCAGGAATGTCACGGGAGTCGACGCGGCCTCGGTGTGCAGGATGCTCAGCACGGCGACCAGGACGATGCCGCCGACGAGCAGGACGAGACCGGCGACGACGCGGCCCCAGGCGGGCCGGACCCGCTCGACCCGCGCCTCGGCGAGGGCTTCGGCCGGGCGGATCCGGACGATCCGGCGGCCCGCGATGCGGGCGGCGGCCCAGGCGCCGAGCAGGGTCGCGGCGATGGCGACGAAGGGCGGGAAGACGCTGACGGCCCGTTCGAGGGTGGCCGGGACGGCCCCCGTGCCCACGAACCGGCCGTGCAGCCAGCCGCCGAGCGGGATTCCGGCGAGCGAGCCGGTGACACCCGCCGCGGCACCGACGACCAGCGCCTCGCGCCCCAGCAGCCTGCGGATCTGCTTCGGTGTCGCGGCGACGGCACGCAGCAGGGCGAGTTCGCGGTGGCGCTGCTGGACGGAGAGCGCGAAGGTGCCGACGACCACGAGGACGGCGACGAGGAGCGATGTGCCGCCCATCGCGGCGCCCATGCTGACGAGCTTGACGCGGGCGCCCGCCGCGTCGAGGAACTCGACAGGTCCGCGATCATCACCCGTGCTGACCTGTGCTGTCGTGCCGTCGAGGGCATGTACGACAGCCCGCTTCAGCTCAGCGACGTCGGTGCCCTCGTCCGGTACGACGCCGAAGGCCGTGACCTTTCCGGGGTGCGCCGCGAGCCGCTCGGCCTCTCCGGGGGAGAAGAAGAGCGAGGTCTGGTGGGCGAGGGCGCCGTTCTGAGGGGCGGCGATGCCGGTGATGCGGTAGCTGCGCGGGCTCTGCGTCGACTGGACGGTGAGCCGGTCGCCGGGCGTCAGGCCGGTGCGGTCGGCGAGATCACGGTCGATGACGAGGTCACCCGCCGCACGCGGTGCGCTGCCGTCGACGAGACGGAAGGGGGTGAGGGCGGCGGACTTCCAGGCGTGTCCGTACGCGGGCCTGTCGGCGTCCCTCGCGACGGCGGGCGCCAATGGCTGGGCGAGGAACGTCAGTTCGGGCACGACCGCGCGGACGCCCGGGGCCTTCTTGAGCCGGTCCGCTATGCCTTCGGCCGACAGCCAGGCCCGTTCCGCGATCGGTTTCGCCTTGTGCTTGACCTTGGTCTTGCCCTTCTTGTGCTTGACCGTGGTCTGGTGGACGTTCTGGTCGGCGGAGACGATCACGGGCGCGGCGGCGTAGCGCTCGGTCTTGATGGTGCCGCGCAGCCCGGTCTCCAGGAGGGTGCCGCATGCCGTGATCAGTGCGGCTGCGCACATCAGTGCGAGGAAGGCACCCAGGAATCCGCCTTTGCGGTCCCTGACTGTCTGCAGTGCGTAGCGCAGCATCATGAGGGCTCGGTCTCTTTTCGGTTGTCGGAGGGCGCGGCGGGGGCGGCGGGCGTGGCGGGCCTGGAGGGTGCGGGGAAGGCCATGAAGCGCGTGAGCACCGTGCGGGCGCCGGCCGGGGTGTCGGTGTCGGGGCGCTTGTAGCGGTTGAGCAGCCCGATGTACTCCTCGAAGAACTCGCGCAGTTCGGGGAGGGTCAGCCGGATCGTGCCGCGCGAGTACGGGAACGCGTCGGCCCACTGGCCGAGTTCGGCACTCGTCTCCCGCTGCGACTGCTCGAAGAGGTCGAGGTCGGCGGCGTACGAGAGATGGTTGAGCTCGTCCATGACGAGCCGCGTCTCGGGGCTCTGCCGACTGCGCGGCGGAAAGCGCCGGTCGCCGGGGACGGCCCGCCACCAGCGCTCGCGTCCGTGCCGGTGCCCGTGCCCGGATTCGGGCGTCTCCTCGACGAAGCCGTAGCGGGCGAGCTCGCGCAGGTGGTAACTGGTGGACCCGGTGTTGAGGCCGAGGGCCCTGGCGAGCGTCGCCGAGGTGGCCGGGCCGTGCACGGTGAGGTGCTGCAGCATCTGCTGCCGCCGAGGCTGCGCGAGAGCCTTCAGCACGCTGAGGTCGGTCAGCTCTTCTGGGGGCGAGGGCGAGGGCCCTTCCGGAGGGTCCCCCTCTTCCGTGGCTGAGGCTGAGGCTGGAAGCTTCTCCGGAGCGGCTTGGGCGTGGGCAGCCGGGGGTTTTTGCGAGGCAGGGGCAGTGGCGGAGGCCGAGTCATGGGCCTGCCTCGCATCAGTCGTGCCGGGTTCCTCTGCCATGCGTACACAGTCGTCTGTGCACACATTCCTGTGCACTGCGGCGGCCCGGCGTCTCCGCAGGGGGGATAACCCCACCCCACGGAGCGCCCGTTGGGATGCGTGGATCGTTCTGGGTGCCGCCCCACCCCCGTGGGAGCGGCCCGCTCAGAACGTCTCGCACCCCAAGTCCCCGGTCTCCTCGCCCTCTTCCTCCAGGGCCTGCCGGACCACTCTGAGCGCCATGCCCTCCCCGTAACCCTTGCGGGCGAGCATGCCCGCGAGGCGGCGCAGCCGCTTGTCCCGGTCCAGGCCGCGCGTGGAGCGGAGCTTGCGGGCGACCAGCTCGCGCGCGGTCGCCTCCTCCTGCTCCGAGTCCAGCTGCCCCACGGCTTCGTCGATCAGCATGGACTCCACGCCCTTGGTCCGCAGCTCCCGGGCGAGTGCCCGGCGGGCCAGGCCCCGGCCGTGGTGGCGGGACTCCACCCAGGCGTCCGCGAAGGCGCTGTCATTGATCAGGCCGACCTCTTCGAAGCGGGAGAGGACCTCTTCCGCCACGTCATCGGGGATGTCCCGCTTGCGCAGCGCGTCGGCCAGCTGCTTGCGCGTACGCGCGGTACCGGTGAGCAGGCGCAGACAGATCGCCCGCGCCCGCTCAGCCGGATCCCCCGTCGGCGGCTCCCCCTTCTCGGCCCTCGACGAGGAAGGGGGGCCGCTGTCCTGATGGTCACCGAAGCCGCCACGCCGCCGGCGCCCGCCGCTCCGGCCGATGCCGCCCTCCCGGTTGCCGCCATCGCCCCCGAAGCCGGCCCCGTCGTCCTCCCGGAAACCGCGGCCATCACCTTGGCCGACGCCGTCTTGATCCACACCGTCCCCGTGGCCCCGCCCCGGGGCCCCGGGGCGGCTTTCGGGGACGGTGTGGTCCGTCCAGTCGGTTCGTCGCGTCACGGACTAGCTCTTTGCCGCCGCGGCCTTGGACTTGGCGGCCTTGGCCACCGGCGCGGGCACCGTCTTGGCGGCGTCATCGGCCGGGACGGTACCCGCCGCGTCCGTGCCCGGCTCGGCGGCCGGAGCCTCGGGCTTCACGCCGACGCCCAGCTTCTCCTTGATCTTCCTCTCGATCTCGTTGGCGAGGTCGGGGTTGTCCTTCAGGAAGTTACGGGCGTTCTCCTTGCCCTGGCCGAGCTGGTCGCCCTCGTACGTGTACCAGGCGCCCGCCTTGCGGACGAAGCCGTTCTCCACGCCCATGTCGATCAGGCCGCCCTCACGGCTGATGCCATGGCCGTAGAGGATGTCGAACTCGGCCTGCTTGAAGGGCGGCGCGACCTTGTTCTTGACGACCTTGACGCGGGTGCGGTTGCCCACCGCGTCCGTGCCGTCCTTCAGGGTCTCGATGCGTCGGATGTCGAGCCGCACCGACGCGTAGAACTTCAGCGCCCGGCCACCGGTCGTGGTCTCCGGGGAGCCGAACATCACGCCGATCTTCTCGCGGAGCTGGTTGATGAAGATCGCGGTGGTCTTGGACTGGTTGAGCGCGCTGGTGATCTTCCGGAGCGCCTGGCTCATCAGACGGGCCTGGAGACCCACGTGCGAGTCACCCATCTCGCCCTCGATCTCCGCGCGCGGCACCAGGGCGGCGACGGAGTCGATGACGATGAGGTCGAGGGCGCCGGAGCGGACCAGCATGTCGACGATCTCGAGAGCCTGCTCGCCGTTGTCCGGCTGGGACAGGATGAGGTTGTCGATGTCGACGCCGAGCTTCTTCGCGTACTCGGGGTCGAGGGCGTGCTCCGCGTCGATGAAGGCCACCGCGCCGCCTGCGCGCTGGGCGTTTGCCACGGCGTGCAGCGTGAGGGTCGTCTTACCGGAGGACTCCGGTCCGTACACCTCCACCACACGGCCGCGCGGGATGCCGCCGACGCCGAGCGCGACGTCGAGCGCGGTCGACCCGGTGGGGATGACCTCGATGGGCTCGTTCGGCCGCTCGCCCATGCGCATCACTGCGCCCTTGCCGAATTGCCGTTCAATCTGTGCGAGCGCGGCGTCCAGCGCCTTCTCGCGGTCGGTTCCTGCCATGGGTTCCACCCGATTTGCTTGAGTCGATCGCTTCACGTCAAAGACGCTAACGCCTGCCACTGACAATCCGCCCCGACGCCCGTCCAGCCTGTGGATAACTCGAGGCCATCCCTCACCGAAATCCGCCGAAGCGTGCCAGGGATCACCCCCGCGCCCCCGGAAAATCACCGCCGGACACCCCATAAGAATGGATGTTCGATTTTAGTGTCAAGCTCGACACCGCCCTCGGGGGCGGCGGAGACCGGGACAGCCCAAGCACTGGCTGGGGCGAGGTGGAGCGGGGCAGAATCCTGCGCTGTGAAGATCACCGCGGGCGAACTCAACCGGGCCACCCTCAGCCGTCAGATGCTGCTGAAGCGTGAGCCGCTGACCGTCCAGGACGGGATACGACGCGTGGTCGCGCTGCAGGCGCAGCACGCGGCCTCGCCGTATCTCGCGCTCTGGAACCGACTCACGGGCTTCGCTGCTGCCGAGCTCGACACCGCCTTCGCCAAGCGCACGCTGGTCAAGGCGACGCTCATGCGGATCACCCTGCACGCCGTACACGCCGAGGACTACCAGGACTTCCGCGGAGCGATGCAGCCGACCCTGTACGGTTCCCGGCTCGGCCACCGCTTCGCCGCCTCGGGCCTGACGCCCGCGGACGCCGAGGAGATGGTGCCGGAACTGCTGGCCTTCGCCGCCCGGCCGCGGACCTCGGCCGAGTTGCAGGGATGGATCGCGGAGCGGCTCGGCGCCGAGAAGGCGGACGGGGCGTGGTGGGGGCTGAAGGCGTATGCGCCGCTGCACCACGCGCCGACCGACGCGCCGTGGTCGTTCGGCGTCCGGCCGTCTTTCGTGGCGGCCGAGGCCGGGCCCCTGCCGGTGGGGCGAGCGGTGGTACCGGAGGCGCTGCGGGCCCTGATCCTGCGCTATCTGGAGGGGTTCGGCCCCGCGTCCGTGGCGGACGTGGCTCAGTTCTCCATGGTGCAGCGGGCTCCCGTACGTGAGGCGCTCCGCGCTCTGGACGGCGTCGTCGAGCAGTTCCAGGGGCCGGACGGAAGCGCGCTGTTCGACCTTCCGGGCGCCTCCCGCCCGGCCGCGGACACCCCCGCACCGCCCCGGCTCATGGCGATGTGGGACAGCGTTCTGCTGGCCTACGCCGACCGCAGCCGCCTGATACCCCCGGCCTACCGCCCCCTGGTGATCCGGAACAACGGCGACGTGCTGCCCACCCTGCTGGTGGACGGCCATGTCGCCGGGGTGTGGCGTCAGGTGGACGGCGCGATCGAGGCCACGGCCTTCCACTCCCTGTCGCCCGGGACCTGGGACGAGCTCGCGGCGGAGGCCCGCTCCCTCACCGCGCTCCTCGCCGACCGCGAGACGAAGGTCTACAGCCGCCACCACTACTGGTGGGCCAAGCTCCCCGAGGCCGAGGTTCGACTGCTGCCGCTCTGAACAACCGCCCGCCGGGTCCTACGGGCGCTCGTCCGGCTTCGGTCGTGTCTCGGACTCCGCCGCCGCCCCCGGGTCGTTCGGCCCGCGCAACGCGCGCCGCACGCGCGCGAGGAGGGGTGGTCCGACCCGGCGCCGGTGCCCGTTCACCCGGGGGTCGTCCGTGACGTCGTACCTCTTCACATACGCCCCGAGGAAAGCCTGCAGGGTCGCGACGGCCGGGATGGCGATGAGCGCTCCGACCGCGCCGAGAAGTGCCGTTCCCGCGATGACCGACCCGAAGGCGACCGCGGGGTGGATGTCCACGCTCTTGGCGGTGAGCTTGGGCTGCAGCACGTAGTTCTCGAACTGCTGATAGATCACTACGAAGATCAGCACCCAGAGCGCGTACCAGGGATCGACCGTGAAGGCGATCAGCATCGGCAGGGCGCCCGCCAGATACGTGCCGATGGTGGGGATGAACTGGGAGACCAGGCCCACCCACACGGCGAGCACGGGCGCGTAGGGGACGTCGAGCGCCTGGAGCAGGACGTAGTGGGCGACCCCGGAGATGAGTGCCATCAGCCCGCGCGAGTACAGATAGCCGCCGGTCTTGTCGACCGCGATCTCCCAGGCGCGCAGCACCTCGGCCTGCTTGGCGGGCGGCAGCACCGAGCACAGCGCGCGACGCAGCCGCGGCCCGTCAGCCGCGAAGTAGAACGAGAACAGCAGGATCGTCAGAAGCTGGAAGAGACCGCCGAGGACCTGCGCGGAGACATCCAGGACGCCGCTGGCGCTGTTCTGCACGTACTTCCGCAGCCAGTCGGAGTGGACCAGGCTGTCCTGCACCTCGACGCGGGAGAGTTCCGTGTGGAACGTCTGGTTGATCCAGCTGATGACCTTGTCGAGGTAGTCGGGGAAGTCCTCCACCATGTCCACGATCTGGCCCGCGAGCATCGACCCCATCAGCGTGACGAAGCCCGCGCTCGCGATCACGACGCCCATGAAGACGATGAACGTGGCGAAGCCCCTGCGCAGCCCGCGCGCGGCCATCCAGCTCACCGCCGGCTCGACCGCGAGCGCAAGGAAGAACGCGATCAGGACATTGATCAGCAGCCCGGTCAGCTGATGGAAGGCCCAACTGCCGAGCTGAAAGCAGGCGATGAGCGCGAGGGCGAGCACCATGGCACGCGGCAGCCAGCGCGGCATGCGGGCGCCGTGCCCTGCCTCGGCCCCGGCGGGGGGCTGCGCGGGCGGCGTCGTGCCGAGTGGAGCGATGTCCTGGGTGACCTGCGCGGTCTCGTCTGTGGGTGCCACGGGGCCAGTCTCGCCCACGCCGCCGGCAATCGGTCGCCGCCCCCGCATGTTGGGACGGGCTGCCCACAATCCTGTGGCGGCCTACGCGCGCGTGGCGGCGCCCTCCGACGACAACAAGCCGCCCGTGGAGCGACCCGTAGAGGCCACGAGCGGCCCATAGGGTGGTCCGTAGTCAGCGCTTTTCGGGCGGTACGTCCATGGCCGTGCAGACCGCGCGCCAGACGTCCTTGGCCTCCCAGCCCGCCTCCAGCGCTTCGTGGACCGTACGGCCTCCCAGCTCCGTCATCACGTGATCACGCGCGAAGGAGTCGGCGTAGCCCGCTCCGAAGTGAGCCGCCATTCGCTGCCAGAAGACCGTCAACCGCATGCCTCCAGTATCGCGCCCCTGAGAGTGCAGCCGGGCGCAGGGGGCTTGTCGAGAACGCTTTCCGTCCTACGGTCGGAACATGGCCGAAACCGGAGCATCCCCCGACCCAGTGCCCTCCCCCGACGCGGCGTCCTCCCCGGTCGCCCGCGCCGAGCACTTCGTCTGGCTCACCGCGCGCGTCCTGGAGCAGCGGCGGTTCGCGTACCACTTCCTCGACGGCGGCGACCGGGCCGCGGACGCCGTGGAGACCGCCCTTGCCGCGTACGCCACCGCGGACGGCGGGTACGGCTACGCACTCGAACCCGATCTGCGCGGCCCTGTGGCCCAGCCGCTGCACATCGGGCACGCGCTGCGGATCCTGGACTCGATCCGGCGCTGCGGCGGGCAGCGGGTGGAGCGCGTGTGCCGCTATCTGACGTCCGTGTCGACGCCTGAGGGCGCCCTCCCGGCGATCCATCCCAGCCAGCGCGGCTACCCTTCGGCACCGTTCGTGCCGATCCTCGACAACCCGCCCAGTGAGCTGCTGGCCACCGGGCCCGTGGTCGGGCTGCTGCACCGCAACGGGGTGTGGCACGCCTGGCTCTTCCGGGCCACGGATTTCTGCTGGGCGGCCGTCGAATCGCTCGGCAAGTCGCATCCGTACGAGGTCCAGGCGGCCGTCGCCTTCCTCGACGGCGCGCCCGACCGCTCCCGCGCGCAGGCCGCCGCCGACCGCCTCGGACGCCTCGTGCGGGAGCAGCGTCTGGCGGCGCTGGACCCGGACGACCTGGACGCGTATCCGGTGTCCCCGGGATACGCGCCGGGTGAGCACCACTTCGCGCACGACTTCGCGAAGACTCCCGAGTCGCTCGCGCGCGCGTGGTTCACCGATGCCGAGATGGAGCGCTCGCTGGACCTCCTGGCGCGGGAACAGCAGGAGGACGGCGGCTGGCCTGTCCGGTGGCGCCAGTGGGCACCGGGTACGGCCCTTGAGTCGCGCCCGATCGTGACCATCGAGGCGCTGCGCACGCTACGGGCTTACCGGCGGCCCATCGCCTGACGGGCCCGGCAGGCGCCGGTTCAGCCCGTCAGCGCCCGCAGCCCGGCCGTGGTGAACACGGCCACCGCGATGACGACCAGGAACGGCGCACGCAGGAGCAGCGCCAAGGCGGCCGCGGCGAGCCCTGCCGCCTTGGCGTCCAGAAAGAGCACCCGCCCGTCGGCGAAGGTCTGCTGGGCCGTGAGAGCCGCCAGCAGGGCCACGGGAAGCAGGGCTGCCATCTGCTTGACGAGCGGCCGCTCCAGCGCGTCGGCGGGCACCAGGAGGCCGACGAGTTTGACGAGGTAACAGCCGACGACAGTCACTCCGATCGCGATCCAGATGCTCACTGGTCGTCCCTTCCGATCGCGATCCAGATGTTCACTGGTCATCCCTTTGCGGCTCGTCAGAAGTCTCTCGGTCCTCCTCACGCCTGGGCCCCGCCCGGCGTTTTCGGCCCTCTGCACAGAGGACGATCGGCACCGCGAGCGCGGACACCAGGACGGGTGCTCCCGTCGGCAGCAAGGGCAGCAGTCCGAGCCCGAGGAGGCCCGCGACGGCGGCGACGGAGCGGTCCCTCGCCGTGCGCAGCATGGGCGTGAGCAGCGCCAGGAAGACAGCTGGCCCGGCCGCGTCCACCCCCCACACGTCGGTGTCGCCGATCGCCTCGGCTCCCAGTGCGCCCAGCAGCGTGGTGAGGTTCCACAGCAGGTAGAGGCTGAGTCCGGTGACCGTGAAGCCGATGCGGGCGGCCCGCCGCGTGGGCTGGGCGAGGGAGACGGCCGCGGTCTCGTCGATGACCCAGTGCGCGGCGAACGGCCGCACCGCGCGCGGGAGGTCGAGCACCTGCGACAGACGCAGCCCGTAGAAGGCATTGCGCACTCCGAGGAAGAAAGCCCCCGCGGCGGCGGTGAAGGGATGGCCGCCCCCCGCGAGCGCACCGACAAGCGCGAACTGCGAGGCCCCGGTGAACACCAGCAGGCTGAGCGCGCAGGCCTGGAGCACGGTGAGGCCGCTGCCCGCCGAGGTCACCCCGAAGGCGAAGCCCGAGAGTCCGACGGCGACTCCGACGCCGAGCGCGTCCCGGACGACGGCCGCGTCGCGCCTCTTCGAAGCGCGTCCGTCCTGTGCGTGCCTGCCCCCTGATTCGCCGGTGCCGTCGCCGGCGTCGGTTCCGTCGTCCGCGCCCGTGTGCGTCGCCTGTTCTGCCACGCCCCGGACGCTATGAGCGCTGCCGCCGCCGGGTCTTGTACGTTCTTGCGCTCGCGCTGATACGCCCCCGGAGGCACTCCCACGATCCGGGTGAAGTGCCGGTTGAGGTGCGGCTGGTCGGTGAAGCCCACGGCGGCGGCCGCGTCGGCGGGGGTCGTTCCCGCGTCGAGGAGGCGCAGCGCCCGGCGTACGCGCGCGTCGGTGAGCCAGGCGTGCGGCGGCATGCCGTACAGGTCGCGGAAGGCGCGCAGCAGGGCGAAAGGGCCGACTCCGAGGTCGGTGGCGAGCCGTTCCAGGCTCGGCGGATCGGCGAGGCGATCCTGAAGGACGGCACGCGCGCGTGCCGCGGTTCTGGCACCGGCCGTGCGCACGGCGCGGTGCGGCAGCCGCCCGCCGTTCAGCCGCAGCAGCCGGGTCACCACCACCCGCAGGAGGGTGTCGGCGGCGAGCGCGTTGCCCTCTTCCGCGGCGCGCAGCAGTAGGTGGACGAGGGCGACGGCGTGCGGATCGTCGAGCACGGGACGGATGAACCCGGGCGTGCCACGAATGGCCGTAGTCTCCGCGGCGATGCCGGCGATCACCTCCGGTGCCGGGTAGACGGCACCGTACCGCCACCCCTCGGGCGCACCGGCCCGGCCGGTGTGCGAGGTGTCCGGGTTGACCAGGGCAACGGTCCCGGGGCCCGCGTGCCGGTCGGCGCCGCTGTGGTGGAAGATTTCGACGCCCTCGGCTATCGCCGCGATCACGAAGTGCTCGTGAGTGTGCCTCAAGAACGTCTTGCGGACATAGCGGGCCCGCAGCAGGTCGACGCCGGGCAGCTCGCCGTACCGCCAGTGCCGAGCCTGCTCCGCCGAAGCTGCCATGCCTCCATTCTGCGACCTGCGCGCAATGCCGTTTCCGCAGGTCGACGCCGTTGTCAGTGGCGGGGTGCACGATGGGGTCATGGTCAGCTCCACGTCCGGTGCCCACAGCGCCCTCGACGAGTTCTCCCCCGCGACCCGCGACTGGTTCACGGGGGCCTTTTCCGCGCCCACCTCCGCCCAGGCCGGTGCGTGGCGGGCGATCGCCGAGGGTGCCGACGTGCTGGTCGTCGCGCCCACGGGCTCCGGCAAGACACTGGCCGCGTTCTTGGCCGCGCTCGACCAGCTGGCCTCGACGCCGCCGCCCGCGGACCCGAAGAAGCGCTGCCGGGTGCTGTACGTCTCGCCGCTGAAGGCCCTCGCGGTCGACGTGGAGCGCAATCTGCGCAGTCCCTTGACCGGCATCCGCCAGGAAGCCGTGCGCCTCGGCCTGCCCGAGCCGGAGGTGCGCGTCGGCATCCGTTCGGGCGACACCCCGCCCGCCGAGCGCCGCGCCCTCTCCACCCGCCCGCCGGACATCCTGATCACCACCCCCGAGTCGCTCTTCCTGATGCTCACCTCGGCCACCCGGGACGCGCTCACCGGCATCGAGACGGTGATCCTCGACGAGGTGCACGCCGTCGCGGGCACCAAGCGCGGCGCCCATCTCGCGCTGTCCCTGGAGCGGCTCGACGAGCTGCTGCCGAAGCCCGCGCGCCGCATCGGCCTGTCGGCGACGGTGCGGCCGGTGGACGAGGTGGCGCGCTATCTCTCCCCCAAGCGCAAGGTGGAGATCGTCCAGCCGCCGTCCGACAAGGTGTTCGACCTTTCGGTGGTCGTCCCCGTCGAGGACCTCGGTGAGTTGGGCGGCTCCCCGGTCGCCGACTCCGGAGACGGCACGGGCGCGGCAGCCGAGCGCCCGTCGATCTGGCCGCACGTCGAGGAGCGCATCACCGACCTCGTCCAGGCGCACCGCTCGACGATCGTCTTCGCCAACTCCCGCCGCCTGGCCGAGCGCCTGTGCAACCGCCTCAACGAGATCGCGTACGAGCGAGCGACCGGTGAGGCCCTCCCCGAGGACCACTCGCCCGCGGAGATGATGGCCGAGTCCGGCGCTGCCAAGGGCGCTCCGCCGGTCCTGGCCCGCGCCCACCACGGCTCGGTCTCCAAGGAGCAGCGCGCGCTGGTCGAGGAGGATCTGAAGGCGGGCCGGCTGCCGGCCGTGGTCGCCACGTCCAGTCTGGAGCTGGGCATCGACATGGGCGCGGTCGACCTGGTCGTGCAGGTCGAGTCGCCGCCGTCCGTCGCCTCCGGTCTGCAGCGCGTGGGCCGCGCGGGCCACCAGGTGGGCGCGGTCTCCACCGGAGTCGTCTTCCCCAAGTACCGAGGCGACCTGGTCCAGGCGGCCGTCGTCACGGAGCGGATGCGGACCGGCGCAATCGAGTCGCTGCGCGTCCCGGCCAACCCTCTGGACGTGCTGGCCCAGCAGCTGGTGGCGATGGTCGCGCTCGACACCTGGCAGGTCGACGACCTCCTCACGGTGGTCCGCAGGGCCGCCTCCTTCGCCTCGCTCCCGGAGTCCGCGTTCACGGCCGTCCTGGACATGCTCGCGGGCCGATATCCCTCCGACGCCTTCGCGGAGCTGCGCCCCCGCGTGGTCTGGGACCGCGTGGCGGGCACGGTCACCGGGCGGCCGGGCGCACAGCGCCTCGCGGTCACCTCCGGAGGCACGATCCCCGACCGCGGCCTCTTCGGGGTCTTCCTCGCCGGCGCCGACCCGAAGAAGGGCGGCGGCCGCGTCGGAGAGCTCGACGAGGAGATGGTGTACGAGTCCCGGATCGGCGACGTCTTCACGCTCGGCACGAGCTCCTGGCGCATCGAGGACATCACCCGTGACCGTGTCCTCGTCTCCCCCGCTCCCGGTGTCCCCGGCCGCCTGCCCTTCTGGAAGGGCGACCAGCTGGGGCGCCCGCTGGAACTGGGCCGTGCGCTCGGCGCGTTCCTCAGGGAAGTCGGCGCGCTCTCGCGGGAGGACGCGCGCGTGCGGTTGCTCGCCGCGGGGCTCGACTCCTGGGCCGCCGACAATGTCCTGACGTACCTCGCGGAGCAGCGCGAGGCCTGCGGTCACATCCCGGACGACCGTACGATCGTGGTGGAGCGGTTCCGTGACGAGCTGGGCGACTGGCGGGTCGTCGTGCACTCGCCCTTCGGAGCGCAGGTGCACGCGCCGTGGGCCCTCGCCCTGGGCGCCCGCCTGACCGAGCGGTATGGCATGGACGCGCAGGTCATGCACGCCGACGACGGCATCGTGCTGCGCTTGCCCGACGCCGACCTGATGGGCCTGGACCTGCTCGACCAGGACCCCGCAGAGCCCGCCATGGAGTACGACGCCGACAAGGCCCCCATCGGGGCCGGCGATGTCGCCTTCGACAAGGGCGAGGTCAACCAGATCGTCACCGACCAGGTGGGCGGCTCGGCCCTGTTCGCCTCCCGCTTCCGCGAATGCGCAGCCCGCGCCCTGCTGCTGCCGCGCCGCAGTCCCGGCAAGCGCACCCCCCTGTGGCAGCAGCGCCAGCGCGCCGCGCAACTGCTCGAAGTGGCGAGCGAGTACGGCTCGTTCCCGATCGTCCTTGAGGCCGTCAGGGAGTGCCTCCAGGACGTCTTCGACGTACCGGGCCTCACGGAACTGATGGGCGACATCGAGTCCCGCAGCGTCCGCCTCGTCGAGGTCACCACTCCGGAGCCCTCTCCCTTCGCCCGCTCGCTCCTGTTCGGGTACGTGGCCCAGTTCCTGTACGAGGGTGACTCCCCGCTGGCCGAGCGGCGCGCGGCGGCCCTCTCCCTGGACTCCCATCTGCTCGCGGAGCTCCTCGGCCAGGCGGAGCTGCGCGAACTGCTCGACGCGGACGTCCTGACCGAGCTGGAGCAGGAGCTCCAGTGGCGCACGGAGGATCGCCGGATCAAGGACTCCGAAGGCGTCGCCGATCTGCTGCGCCTCCTTGGACCCCTCACTGAGGCCGAGTTGGCCGAGCGTGGTGCGGAGCCCGAGTGGGCCGCTGAGCTGGCGTCCGCCCGCCGCGCCATCCGGGTCCGGATCGCCGGGGCCGAGCGCTGGGCGGCGATCGAGGACGCCGGACGCCTGAGGGACGCCCTCGGCACGGCCCTGCCCGTGGGCGTCCCCGAGGCGTTCACCGAGCCGGTCAAGGACCCCCTCGGCGACCTCCTGGCCCGCTTCGCGCGCACGCACGGCCCGTTCACGTCCGCCACCGCCGCCGCCCGCTTCGGCCTCGGAGCGGCGGTCACGGAGGGCGCGCTGCAACGCCTCGCGGGGAACGGCCGCGTCGTACAGGGCGAGTTCCACCCGGCGGGCATCGGCCAGGAGTGGTGCGACGCCGCGGTCCTTCGCCGCCTGCGCCGCCGATCCCTGGCGGCCCTGCGGCACGAGCTGGAGCCGGTGCCACCGTCCGCACTCGCCCAGTTCCTGCCCCAGTGGCAGCACCTGGACGGCCATGGCCTGCGAGGCATCGACGGCTTGGCGCGCGCCGTCGAGCAGTTGCAGGGGGCGACCGTCCCGGCATCCGCGCTCGAAAAGCTCGTCCTGCCGTCGCGGGTCTCCGGCTACACCCCCGCCATGCTCGACGAGCTGACCGCGGCCGGCGAGGTGGTCTGGGCCGGCGCCGGATCCCTGCCGGGAAAGGATGGCTGGGTCTCCCTCTACCTGTCCGACACGGCGCCCCTGCTCCTGCCGCCCCCGCATCCCCTGGAACTCACCGCCCTGCACCAGTCCGTCCTGGACACCCTCTCCGGGGGGTACGGCCTCTTCTTCCGCCAGATCGCCGACCAGGTCCGCGCCACCACCCACCCCGAAGCCTCCGACCCCCAACTGGCCGACGCCGTCTGGGAACTGGCCTGGTCGGGACGGCTCACGAACGACACGCTCAGCCCGATGCGCTCGCTCCTCGGCTCGGGCCGCACCGCGGGCGCCACGGCTCACCGTGCCAAGCGGGGCATCCCGCGCGGGCGATACGGCACGCTGACCGCCGCCGCCCGTACCGCCTCCCGCAGCGGCCCCCCGACGGTCGCGGGCCGCTGGTCGCTGCTTCCGCCGCGCGAGTCCGACCTGACGGTGCGCGCGCACGCCCTGGCCCGCTCCCTCCTGGATCGGCATGGCGTGGTCACCCGTGGTGCGGTGGCGGCCGAAGGTGTCGAGGGCGGCTTCTCGGCGACGTACCGTGTCCTGTCCGCCTTCGAGGACAGCGGCCAGGCCCGGCGGGGCTACGTCGTGGAAGGGCTCGGCGCGGCCCAGTTCGCGATGGACGGCGCGGTGGACCGCCTGCGCGCCACGGCGAACTCCCGGGAGCGTACGGGCGCTTCGCGCCCCTCCGACGCACAGGCCGCCGTCGTCCTCGCCGCCGCCGACCCCGCCAACGCGTACGGCGCCGCGTTGCCCTGGCCCGAGCCTCCGACCGGCGCGAGCCACAAGCCCGGCCGCAAGGCGGGCTCCCTCGTCGTCCTGGTCGACGGCGAACTGACGCTGTACATGGAGCGCGGCGGCAAGACACTCCTCGCCTGGCCCGGGGTTCCCGAGGAACCGGTCACCGAAGATCCCCGCCTGCACGCGGCCGCCGGGGCCCTGGCCGCAGCCGCCCGAGCGGGCTCCCTCGGCACGGTCACCGTGGAGCGCGTCAACGGCGCCGCCGCCCTGACCTCCCCCTTCGCCCCCCTCCTGGAAGGAGCCGGCTTCCACGCCACCCCACGGGGCCTGCGACTGCGCGCGTAACGGTGCCACCCCTGGGCGCAGGGCAACGTGCCCGCACGCGTGCCCCCGCCCCACCTCCCTCCATGCCACCCTGGACCCATGCCCGAAGGAGACACCGTCCATCAGGCGGCCCGGCGGCTGCACAGCGCTCTCGCCGGGCATGCCCTCACGCGTTCCGACCTCCGCGTGCCCAAACTCGCGACGGTCGACCTCACCGGGCGCACCGTCCTGGACGTGACCCCGCGCGGCAAGCACCTCCTCACCCGCATCGAGGGCGGCCTCACCCTGCACTCCCACCTCCGCATGGACGGCGCTTGGCGGGTGTACGCCCCCGGCGAACCCTGGCGCGGCGGCCCGGCACACCAGATCCGGGCGATCCTGGGCACCGCCGAGCGCACCGCCGTCGGGTACCGCCTGCCCGTCCTCGAACTGCTCCGCACCGCCGACGAGAGCAAGGCCGTGGGCCACTTGGGCCCCGACCTCCTCGGCCCCGACTGGGACCCCGAGCGCGCGCTGGGCAACCTCCAGGCGACACCCGACCGCCCCCTCGGCGAAGCCCTGCTGGACCAGCGCAACCTCGCGGGCATCGGCAACATCTACAAGAGCGAGCTCTGCTTCCTGCTGGGCGTCACCCCCTGGCTCACGGTGGGCGCACTCCCCGAGGAGACGGCGGCCCGCCTCCCCGCGTTCGCCAAGAAGCTCCTGGAAGCCAACCGCGACCGGCCTTCGCGCACGACCACCGGCCGCCCCCGCACCGGCCAGCGCCTGTACGTGTACGGCCGCGCGCCCCGCCCCTGCCTGCGCTGCGGAACCTCGATCCGCGTGGCGGAGCAGGGAGACGGCTCACGCAGCCGCCCCACCTACTGGTGCCCCACCTGCCAGCAGGGCCCGACCCCCTGACCTGACACGGCTGCCCCTGCGCCCGCGCCACAGCGGGCCCCCACCCCCGCACCCGCACCCGCACCCGCACCCGCACCAACCAGTTGACGCCCCGTCAGGTCCAGCCGTACCGTCCCGTCATGCCCGTCAAGGCGTACGACCTCACCGGACGCACCGCATTCGTCACCGGCGCCGCCAGCGGCATCGGCCGCGCATCGGCCCTGCTCCTGGCCGAGGCGGGAGCCACCGTCCACTGCGCCGACCGCGACACCCAGGGCCTCCACGAGACCGCGACGCTCATCAAGGCGGCCGGCGGCGAAGCCCACACCCACCGACTCGACGTCGCCGACAGGGAACAGGTCGAGCAGGCCGTCGCAGCCGCCACAACCACCGCACCCCACGGCCGACTCGACATCATGGCCGCCATCGCCGGAGTCATGCACAGCAGCCCGGTCCTGGAGACCCGCGACGAAGACCTCGACCGGGTCCTGACCATCAACTTCAAGGGCGTCCTCTACGCCTGCCAAGCGGCGGCCCGCGCCATGATCGACGCCCGCAAGGGCGGCAGCATCATCACCATGGCCTCAGGAGCGGTGGACACCGGCGGCCCGGGCCTCCTCTGCTACGGCGCGGCGAAGGCCGCCGTCGTGCAGCTCACCAAGACCCTGGCCACGGAAGTCGGCCCGCACGGCATCCGGGTCAACGCCGTGGCGCCGGGCTGGGTCCGCACGCCCATGACGGCCCGCCACGACACACAAGAAACGCCCACCCGCTCCCAAGCCCAAACCCCAGCCGAAACCCCAAGCCGAACCCCGGCCCCGGCCCCGGCCCCGGCCCACACCGAAGAGATCATGGCGCGCGTGTCACCCCTGCGCCGCGTCGGCGAGCCGGACGACATCGCACACGCAGTGCTGCACCTGGCATCCGACGCCTCGTCCTTCACGACGGGCCAGATCCTCCGCCCCAACGGCGGAGTCGCCATGCCCTGGTAGCCCGCCCTCGCCCCCGTCCCTCAAACTCACCCCCTGGAAGCTCACCCCCTGGCCGCCGGGCCTTCGCCGCCCCGACAGCCCGCGACTTCGGCACGCAGTGCACAGGCAGCAGGCTCAGCCCCCACCCGCCGGCGGCGACCGCCCCTTCCAGGGCGCCCGCGTCGGGCGCGAAGGCCAGGCGCAGCACACCCCACCACCACACCGCGCCGATCCCGACGGCAGGCGCCCACCGCACCACCCGCCACGTCACGGCTGTCACGTTCACGGTTGTCACGGCTGTCACCTCCCGCCGACGCGAGATCGACGCTAAACGCCGGGTTCACCCGCCGGGAGGGCTCACCGCCGGCATCGGAAGCACTACGGGGGCGCTACGGGCGCGTCAGCCGTTCTCGGCCTGGAACATCCAGTGATGCTTTTCGAGGTCAGCCGTGATCCCGATGAAGATGTCCTGGCTGACCGGGTCCGCCTCACCGGTCGTGTCGATCCGCTCACGGAAGCGCGTGATCACGGCACCGAGCGCGTCCACGAGTACCCCGATCGCGTCCGAGTCCTTGACCCAGCCCTCAGGGACCTTGCCGATGCCGCTGCTCTGCGCCACGGTCGCCGCACGCCCGTCGGGCGAGACACCGAGCGTGGAGGCGCGCTCCGCCACCGTGTCGGAGTGCTGCCTCGCGGTGTCGACGACCTCGTCGAGCTGCAGATGTACGGAACGGAAACGCGGCCCGACCACGTTCCAGTGAACCTGCTTGGCCACCAGCGACAGGTCGACCAGGTCCACCAGCGCGCCCTGCAGCGCCTCCGAGACCGTCTTCTGGGCCGCGTCGGACAGGGGGCTCTTGGCGACGTACATCTGTTTCCTCCACCTCATCGACGAACGAGAGAAACCCTCATCAACCATGGCATAAATAGCCCAATACGGCTGATTAAGCTGGCTTAAGGGCTCTTCTATCCCCTCTGAGTGCTCCCACACAGGACGTTTGTCACGGAACGTTTGTCACGGAACGTTCGTCACGGAACGTTCGTCACGGGACGTTCGTCACAAGGCATCCGTACTTTCAGGAAAACGCAAAAGGTCCCGACCGAGTACCCGGTCGGGACCTTCACACGCATAGGCGCTCTCAGCCAAGAAAGGCCGTCACGCCGCGACGACGTCCACCGCCTCGGCGGGCGCCTTGATCGTCACCCGTTCCGGTGGCACACCGGCCACGGAGACGGAGACAGAATTGAGCATCGGGCGAACCGGCGCACGCACCGGTTCCGTGACTGCTGCCGCAGACTCGGCCAGCTCGGCGAGCGACAGTTCGTCACTCACTTCCCGCATCAGCTCGGACATCCGTACGTCAAGCGCGTCGCAGATCGCGGAAAGCAGCTCGGAGGATGCCTCCTTCTGCCCCCGCTCCACCTCGGAGAGATAGCCGAGCGAGACTCGGGCGGACGAGGAGACTTCGCGCAGAGTACGGCCCTGGCGCTGGCGCTGCCGACGCAGCACGTCACCCAACAGGCGACGGAGCAGAATCATCGGTGGCTCCCTCCTCGGACCGCGTAGCCGCATCCTTCACGCCCCACCGTACCGCCTCGTGCGGCGGCCGTGCGGGGAGCGATGTCGTGTTCACTCAGGGCTGCAAACATCAATTCCCCCCGTTCTGTTCCGTATCCTGTGCCCGCCCGTTCCCGGCAGGTTCGCCTGCCAGCTGCTCCAGCAGCAGCGTGAGCACGCTCCGTACGCTCTCCATACGGATTTCCGAGCGGTCGCCGTTCAACCGCAGAGCGGCCACTTTCCCCTCGGCTCCGCCACGGGCGTAACCGCGCACGCTGTCCGTACCGGGCCCCGCGACCGCCACGAAGACAGTCCCGACGGGCTTGCCGTCCTGGGCCTCGGGCCCCGCGACACCGGTGGTCGCGATCCCCCAGTCGGTGCCCAGCGCCTTCCGCACGCCGACCGCCATCTGCCGTGCCACCTCGGCGTCCACGGCTCCGCGCTCGTCCAACAGGGTGCCGTCGACCCCGAGCACGTCCCGCTTCAGATCAGTGGCGTACGCCGTCACGGACCCCCGGAAGACCGTCGAGGCCCCGGGCACCGCCGTGATCTCGGAGGCCACCAGACCCCCCGTGAGCGACTCGGCGACAGCGAGCGTCTCGTCGCGCGCGGCCAGGAGCCGAAGCAGCCTCGCCGACACCGCGGCCGCCGACAGTCCGGGGGATGTCACTTCGCGGCCTCCCGGGCGGACTCCGACGCCGCCGTACGCTCCTCGGCCATGCCCTGCTTGCGCAGTACAACGGCCTGCTTCACATAGTCCAGTCCGGTCACCACCGTCAGTACGACGGCGACCGCCATCATCCAGAACCGCAGTGTCGCGAGCGGTCCCGTCAGGGCGAGAACGTACATGCCGACCGCCGTGCCCTGCGCGAGCGTCTTCATCTTGCCGCCGCGACTGGCCGGAATGACGCCATAGCGGATCACCCAGAACCGCAGCAGCGTGATGCCGAGCTCGCGCCCGAGAATCACTCCGGTCACCCACCAGGGCAGGTCCCCGAGCCAGGACAGACAGATCAGCGCGGCACCCATGATCGCCTTGTCGGCGATGGGGTCGGCGATCTTCCCGAAGTCCGTGACCAGGTTGTATGTGCGTGCCAGGTGCCCGTCGAAGAGGTCGGTGATCATGGCGACGGCGAAGGCGGCCCAGGCGAACGACCGCCAGGCCGGGTCGTAACCGCCGTTGCCGAGCAGGAGCATCACAAAGCCTGGTACGAGCAGCAGCCGGACCATGGTGAGCAGGTTGGCGACGTTCCACAGGCTGGCCTGATTGACGGCCGCAGCACCCAGCTTCCCGCCACGCACCGGCTTGGCGCCCGGGGCGCCTTGCGTGCCGGAACCGCCTGACGCGGATGCCGGGACTCCGGTCATCTGCCGGCCTCCTCGAGACACTCAGCCACCAAGTCCACGCCCTCCGTGCCGACGACCTTTGCCACGACCATACGGCCGACCTGCAGGCCGTCCCCACCGATGGTGCCCGTCAAACGGATCTGGCCGTCGGTCTCCGGGGCCTGGTGCGCGGCGCGGCCGAGCGGGCCCTCTTCCTCGTCCAGGGACTCGACGAGGACCTCGACGGTCTCCCCGAGCCGCTCGTCCGCGCGCTGCGAGGTGAGTTCCTCGGCGAGCCGCGCGATGTGCGCGAGCCGCTCGTCGACGACGTCCTGGTGCAGCTTCTCGTCGTATGTCGCCGCCTCGGTGCCCTCCTCGTCGGAGTACCCGAAGACGCCGATGGCATCCAGCCGCGCGCCGGTCAGGAAGCGCTCCAGCTCGGCGAGGTCGCCCTCGCTCTCGCCGGGGAAGCCGACGATGAAGTTCGACCGGACACCGGCCTGCGGCGCCTTGGCCCGGATGGTGTCCAGCAGCTCCAGGAAGCGGTCGGTGTCGCCGAAGCGCCGCATCGCGCGCAGCACGCCGGGCGCGGAGTGCTGGAAGGACAGGTCGAAGTAAGGGGCGACCTTCTCCGTCGACGTGAGTACGTCGATGAGTCCGGGCCGCATCTCGGCGGGCTGCAGGTAGCTGACTCGCACCCGCTGGATTCCGTCGACGGCGGCCAGCTCGGGAAGGAGCGTCTCCAGGAGGCGGATGTCGCCGAGGTCCTTGCCGTAGGAGGTGTTGTTCTCGGAGACGAGCATGACCTCCTTGACGCCCTGCTCGGCGAGCCAGCGGGTCTCGCCGAGGACGTCGGAGGGCCGGCGCGAGATGAAGGAGCCGCGGAAGGACGGGATGGCGCAGAACGAGCAGCGCCGGTCGCAGCCGGAGGCCAGCTTCACGGAGGCGACGGGGCTGCTGCCGAGGCGGCGGCGCAGCGGGGCGCGCGGCCCCGACGCGGGCGCGACACCCTCGGGCAGGTCCTTGGGGGGCTCTACGGGGGCATGCCCGGGCAGGGCGATCCCGGCGCCGGCGTCCTGCCGCTCCGCGGGGCTGATCGGCAGGAGCTTGCGCCGGTCACGCGGGGTGTGCGCCTCGACGCTGCCACCGCTCAGGATGGTCTGCAGCCGGTTGGAGATGTCGGAGTAGTCGTCGAACCCGAGCACGCCGTCGGCCTCGGGCAGCGCGTCGGCCAGTTCCTTGCCGTACCGCTCGGCCATGCAGCCGACCGCGACGACGGCCCGGGTCTTGCCGTGGCCCTTGAGGTCGTTGGCCTCGAGGAGGGCGTCGACGGAGTCCTTCTTGGCGGCTTCGACGAAGCCACAGGTGTTGACGACGGCGACATCCGCGTCCTCGGCGTCCTCGACGAGCTGCCAGCCATCCGCCTCCAAGCGGCCTGCCAGCTCCTCCGAGTCCACCTCGTTACGGGCGCAGCCAAGAGTGACAAGGGCGACGGTGCGGCGTTCGGGCATGGTCTCAAGACTACTTCGTCCATGGATCGGCCCCGCCCGCCAGGGTTACCCGGCCGTCGGTCCGCGGTCGTCGGCACGTCATCCCGACGTCACCGCGGTCCGGGCCGCGTCGCAGGTCAGCCACCCCGCGGGCTCTGTCAGCCGACTTCCGGGTCGCCCTTGGTGTACGTGAGGCGCTCCACTTGACCGGGCTCGAATTCGTTCTCGACCTGCTTGCCGTTCACGTACAGATTGATCGCACCCGCGTCGCCGAGGACGAGGTCGATCTTCTTCTTGTCCTGGAACGTCTTGTCCTCGCCCTGCTCCAGGACACCGTCGAAGAGCGTGCGGCCGTTGTGGTCCTTGGCCGAGATCCAGCTGCGGCCGTCCGCGGCGGCGACCTTGACCGTGACCTTGTCGCCCGGCACGCCGGCGATGGCGCTGTCCGACGGATCGGGCTTGGGGTCGGCGGGCTTGTTGGGCTTGGGCTTCTGGGCGGGCTTGCTGGTGGCGGGCTCGGAGCCCTCGGCGACCGCGTTCGGCCCGGCGCCGTCGTCGCCGCCGTTGAAAGCGGTGAAGCCGACGAAGCCGATCACAGCGACGATCGCGGCGACCATGGCGGCGGTCCAGTTCGGCCGGCGCCGATCGGAGCGGATGCGCTCGGCCTCGAAGAGGGGCGCCGCCGGCGTGGGCCCGGGCGGACGTCCGCCGCGCCCCTCGTCGTACCGCGCGAGCAGCGGGACCGGATCGAGCCCGGCGGCGCGCGCGAGCGTCCTGATGTGGCCACGGGCGTACACGTCGCCACCGCACCGCGAGAAGTCGTCCTGCTCGATCGCGTGCACGATGGGGATGCGCACCCGGGTGGACGTGCTGACCTCGTCGACGGTCAGACCGGCGTCGACGCGGGCCTGTCGCAGGACGTGGCCGATCGAGGGCCGGTCGTCGGCCGGGCGGTCACTTGCCGGGCTCTCGTCGGCCGGGCTCTCGTCTGCCGGGCCGGCGATTCGGTCGAGGCGGTCGTCTGAAGGTCGGTCGTCTTCAGGGGATTTGCCGATGGACACGGGGGCGCCTTTCGAGCGTGTAGCCACCTGCCGGAGGTTCAGTTTAGGGGGGTCGCGAAAGAGTGGGGCAACCGGACGGACGGTCTTTGTACGCCATCGGAATGGCCGGACATCCTGATGGTGGACATTCTCCTGTCCCTCCCTCAACTTGACGTATGCCGAAGGGAAACGGTTGCCTCACGATTCTTACGGGTGAGCCTCCCCGCGGATCACGGCGAGCACGCCGTCCAGCTCATCGGGTTTCACGAGAACGTCACGTGCCTTGGAGCCCTCGCTCGGGCCCACGATGGAGCGCGACTCCATGAGATCCATCAGCCGTCCGGCCTTGGCGAAGCCGACGCGCAGCTTGCGCTGAAGCATCGACGTGGAGCCGAACTGGGTGGAAACGACCAGCTCAGCGGCCTGGCACAGCAGATCGAGGTCGTCGCCGATGTCCTCGTCGATCTCCTTCTTCTGCTTGGTGCCGACGGTCACGTCGTCGCGGAAGACGGGCGCCATCTGGTCCTTGCAGTGCTGGACCACCGCGTGGATCTCGTCCTCGGTGACGAAGGCGCCCTGCATTCGGGTGGGCTTGTTCGCCCCCATCGGCAGGAAGAGACCATCACCCTTTCCGATGAGTTTCTCTGCACCCGGTTGGTCGAGAATGACGCGGCTGTCCGCGAGCGAGGAGGTCGCGAAGGCGAGCCGCGAAGGGACGTTCGCCTTGATCAGACCGGTCACGACGTCCACGGAGGGCCGCTGGGTGGCGAGCACCAGGTGGATACCGGCCGCGCGCGCGAGCTGCGTGATGCGCACGATCGAGTCCTCGACGTCGCGCGGCGCGACCATCATCAGGTCGGCGAGCTCGTCGACGATCACCAGCAGATACGGATAGGCCTGCAGCTCCCGCTCGCTGCCCTCGGGCGTCTTGAGCTTGCCCTCGCGGACGGCCCGGTTGAAGTCGTCGATGTGCCGGTAGCCGAACGCCGCCAGGTCGTCGTAGCGCAGATCCATCTCGCGCACGACCCACTGGAGCGCCTCGGCGGCCCGCTTGGGGTTGGTGATGATCGGCGTGATCAGGTGCGGGATGCCCTCGTACGCGGTGAGCTCGACGCGCTTGGGGTCGACGAGGACCATCCGTACGTCCTCGGGGGTCGCCCGCAGCATGATCGAGGTGATCAGGCAGTTGATGCAGGACGACTTGCCGGAGCCGGTGGCTCCGGCGACCAGGATGTGCGGCATCTTCGCCATGTTGGCCATGACGTAGCCGCCCTCGACGTCCTTGCCGAGCGCGACGAGCATCGGGTGGTCGTCCTCGGCGGCGTCCGCGAGGCGCAGCACGTCGCCGACGTTGACCATCTCGCGGTCGGTGTTGGGGATCTCGATGCCGACCGCGGACTTGCCGGGGATCGGCGAGATGATCCGCACGTCCGGGGAGGCGACCGCGTACGCGATGTTCTTGGCCAGCGCCGTGATCTTCTCGACCTTCACGGCGGGGCCGAGCTCGATCTCGTACCGCGTGACCGTCGGGCCGCGCGTGAAGCCGGTGACGACCGCGTCGACCTTGAACTCCGTGAACACGTTCGTCAGCGAGGCCACGACCGCGTCGTTGGCGGCGCTGCGGGTCTTGCCGGGGCCGCCGCGCTCCAGGAGGTCGAGCGAGGGCAGCGCGTACGTGATGTCGCCGGCGAGCTGGAGCTGCTCGGCGCGCGGCGGCAGATCGCGTGGGGTGTCGGGCGCGGACTTGGTGAGGTCCGGAACGACGCCCTCAGCGGCCTCCTGCGGCTTCTTCCTGAGCTTGCCGGGCACCGGCGCGTCCTGGGCGCGCGCGGGCGGCACAGGGGCCGTACGTGCCCGCTCCTCGCGCTCCCCCGAGACGCCCTGCGTCAGATCGGCGACCAGCGGCGAGGGCGGCATGCCGTGCAGGACGGCGCCGTCCAGGTCCGCGGCCGCGGCGGCCGCCACGTCGACGGCGTCCATCGGCCGGCCCATGTCCGGCTGCACGGGGGTCCTGCGCGGCCTGCGGCGCTTGGTGAGCGCCTCCTCCTCGGCGTGGTCGGGGGCGTACGCGTCGGGGGTGGCGGTGCGCCGGCGCGAGGACCGGGCGGGCAGCGCCTCGCGCCACTGCTCGTCGTAGCGCTCGTCGTCGCCGAACTCGTCGGCCTCGGGCTCCGGCTGGATCACGCCGAGCTTGGTGCCGAGCAGCCGCAGCCGCTGCGGGATGGCGTTGACGGGCGTCGCCGTGACGACGAGGAGGCCGAAGACGGTGAGCAGCACCAGCAGTGGCACCGCGAGGATCTCGCCCATGGTGTAGATCAGCGGCGTGGAGGCGCCCCAGCCGATCAGGCCGCCCGCGTCCCTTATCGCCTGCATGCCGTCGCTGCGGGCCGGTGAGCCGCACGCCACGTGGACCTGGCCGAGGACGCCGATGACCAGGGCGGACAGGCCGATGACGATGCGGCCGTTCGCCTCGGGCCTCTCCGGGTGGCGGATGAGGCGTACGGCGATGGCGCCGAGCAGCAGCGGCACGAGCAGGTCGAGGCGGCCGAAGGCGCCGGTCACCAGGGCCTCGACGAGGTCGCCGACGGGGCCCCGCAGGTTCGACCAGGTACCCGCCGCGACGATCAGGGCGGTGCCGAGCAGCAGCAGGGCGAGGCCGTCCTTGCGGTGCGCCGGGTCCAGGCCCTTCGCGCCGCGCCCTATGCCGCGGAACGTGGCGCCGACCGCGTGCGCGACGCCGAGCCAGACGGCACGCACCAGGCGGTACACGCCACCGGTGGGACTGGGCGCCGACGCGGGCGCGGGTTTCTTCACCGCGGCCTTCTTGGCCGGTGCCCTCTTTGCGGGCGCCTTCTTCGCCGCGGCCTTCTTCGCGGGCGGTTTGGCAGCGGCCTTCTTCGCCGGGGCCTTCGTCGGCGCGGCCGCCTTCTTCGCGGGCGTCTTCTTGGCTGCGGGCTGACGTGAGGCCATGGGGTGAGGTTACCGTTGTCGACCACTGCGGACACGTGTGCCCACTGCTTCACCCGTCCGTGTCGCCCTTGCGGAGACGGTGAACTGACGGGAACTCACCGGGTCCGCGGGGCGACGTACCGCGTCAGTTCTGCGAGGGGACCGATGTGGCGCCGGTGCCGGTGCCCGGTTCCAGGGCGTCAAGAGCCCGCCGCAGACCCGTGAGTTTGCGTTCGAGATGGGCGGCGGTGGCGACCGCCGCGGCGTCCGCCGACTCGTCGTCCAGCTGCTTGGAGAGCGCCTCGGCCTGCTCCTCGACGGCCGCGAGCCGCGCCGACAGCTCGGCGAGCAGGCCCGCCGGCTCCTTCGGGTCGCCCGCCGCGGACTTGCCGCCGCCTTCGAGCTGGAGACGCAGCAGGGCCGCCTGCTCCCGCAGTTGGCAGTTCTTCATGTACAGCTCGACGAACACCGAGACCTTCGCGCGCAGCACCCACGGGTCGAACGGCTTGCTGATGTAGTCCACCGCACCCGCCGCGTAGCCGCGGAAGGTGTGATGCGGCCCGTGGTTGATGGCGGTGAGGAAGATGATCGGGATGTCCCGGGTCCGCTCCCGCCGCTTGATGTGCGCGGCGGTTTCGAAACCGTCCATTCCTGGCATCTGGACGTCCAGCAGAATGACCGCGAAGTCGTCCGTGAGTAGTGCTTTGAGCGCTTCCTCCCCGGAAGATGCCCGCACCAGTGTCTGATCGAGCGCAGAGAGGATGGCCTCCAGCGCCAGCAGATTCTCCGGCCGGTCATCGACCAGGAGGATCTTGGCCTTCTGCACCATGGCCCGCCCTCCTCGCCCCGGCGGTACACCGGGCGCCGCCCCAGAGGACGACTCCCTTGCGCCGCCCGTCCTTGTGCCGGTCATGGTAGCCGCACCCCGCCTGTCGCCACACCCTGTCACCGCGATGTCACTGTGCACGTAGCAGAAACGCGGTGGGAGACCAGAAGGTTCCCCGAATACCGCCGTTCTACACGACCTCGGCCACACTCTGTCAGCAACTCCGTGTGACGAAGCCGGTTCTCGGTCACTGACCGCGCATCCACTGTTCCATCACCGACAACAGGTGATCCGGATCGACCGGCTTCGTGACGTAGTCGGAAGCTCCGGAGTCGATCGCCTTCTCCCGGTCGCCCTTCATCGCCTTCGCCGTGAGCGCGATGATCGGGAGCCCGGCGAACTGCGGCATCCTGCGGATCGCCGTCGTCGTCGCGTACCCGTCCATCTCCGGCATCATGATGTCCATCAGAACGACCGTCACGTCGTCGTGCTGCTCCAGGACCTCGATGCCCTCGCGGCCGTTCTCGGCGTACAGCACCGAGAGGCCGTGCTGCTCCAGGACGCTGGTGAGCGCGAAGACGTTGCGGATGTCGTCGTCGACGATCAGGACCTTCTCGCCCTCGAAGTGGAAGCCGGGCCGCTCGGCGCGCGCCTGTGGCCCCGTGGCGAGCCACTGCTCCTGCGGCCGCTGGTCCTGGGTGCCGCCCGCCGGCTGCCCCGGCATGACGGGCGGCTGCTCCGGCGTGGGCACCGCGCGACGGCGGCGCCGGAAGAGCGCCGCGGGGCCTGTCGGCACATCCTGGCGCACCACGGTGTGCTCGACCGGCGCCGTGGCCCCGGCCGGCGCCGACGCGCTCTCCGGGGCGGGCAGCTCCGCCACGGACGGCGCGGGCGCGAGCTGCGCGTAGCCCTGGGGAGGCAGTTCGCTCGGGTGCAGCGGCAAATAGAGCGTGAAGGTCGAGCCGCGGCCCGGTTCGCTCTGGGCGTGGATCTCACCGCCGAGCAGCCGCGCGATCTCCCGGCTGATGGACAGGCCGAGGCCCGTGCCCCCGTACTTCCGGCTGGTCGTGCCGTCGGCCTGCTTGAAGGCCTCGAAGATGACCCGCATCTTGCTGGCCGCGATGCCGATGCCGGTGTCCGTCACCGAGAAGGCGATCAGGTCGGCGCCCGCGTCCCGCAGTGAGCCGGCCTCCAGGAGCTGCTCGCGGATCGCGTTGGGCACGTCGTTGTTGGCGTGCCGGATCACCAGCTCGACCGCTCCGGAGTCGGTGAACTTCACCGCGTTGGACAGGAGGTTGCGCAGCACCTGGAGCAGGCGCTGCTCGTCCGTGTGCAGCGTCGCGGGCAGCTCCGGGGACACGCGTACGGAGAAGTCGAGTCCCTTCTCCGCGGTCAGCGGGCGGAAAGTGGCCTCTACGTAGTCGACGAGTTGGACCAGGGCGATGCGCGTCGGGGAGACGTCCATCTTGCCCGCCTCGACCTTCGACAGGTCGAGGATGTCGTTGATGAGCTGGAGCAGGTCCGAGCCCGCGCCATGGATCGTCTCGGCGAACTCCACCTGCTTCGGGGTGAGGTTCGAGTCGGCGTTGTCGGCGAGCAACTTGGCGAGGATCAGCAGGGAGTTGAGCGGTGTGCGCAGCTCGTGCGACATGTTCGCCAGGAACTCGGACTTGTAGCGCATCGAGACCGCGAGCTGCTCGGCGCGCTCCTCCAGGACCTGCCTGGCCTCCTCGATCTCGGTGTTCTTGACCTCGATGTCGCGGTTCTGCTGGGCCAGCAGCTCGGCCTTCTCCTCCAGCTCCGCGTTGGAGTCCTGGAGCGCCTTCTGCCGGTTCTCCAACTCGGCCGAACGTTCCCGCAGTTGTTCGGTCAGTTCCTGCGACTGCTTGAGCAGCACCTCGGTCTTCGTGTTGACGCTGATGGTGTTGACGCTCGTCGCGATCATCTCGGCGATCTGGCTGAGGAAGTCCTTCTGGATCTGCGTGAACGGCTGGAACGCGGCCAGTTCGATCACGCCGAGCACGGTCCCTTCGAAGAGCACCGGAAGCACGATGACCTGCGCGGGCGGCGCCTCGCCGAGGCCGGACGCGATCCGCAGATAGCCGGAGGGCGCGTTCTCCACGAGGATCGTGCGCCGCTCCTTGGCGGCCGTGCCGATCAGCGTCTCGCCGGGCCTGAAGGACGTCGGCATGGACCCCATGGAGTAGCCGTAACTGCCGAGCATGCGCAGCTCGTACGCGTCCTCGTGATCGCCTCCGAGATCCTTGCCGTCGTCCGTGGGCATCGCCAGGAAGAACGCGCCGTGCTGCGCGGAGACGACCGGCGTCAGCTCGCTCATGATCAGCGACGCGACGTCCTCCAGGTCGCGGCGGCCCTGCATCAGGCCGGAGATCCGCGCGAGGTTGCCCTTGAGCCAGTCCTGTTCCTTGTTGGCGAGGGTCGTGTCGCGGAGGTTCGCGATCATCGTGTTGATGTTGTCCTGAAGGACCTGGATCTCGCCCGCCGCGTCGACCTCGATCTTGAGGTTGAGGTCACCACGGGTCACCGCGGTGGCGACCTTCGCGATGGCGCGCACCTGGCGGGTGAGGTTTCCGGCCATCTCGTTCACGGATTCGGTGAGGTCGCGCCACGTTCCGTCGACGTCACGCACGCGTGCCTGACCGCCCAGCTGGCCTTCCGTGCCCACCTCGCGGGCGACCCGCGTGACCTGCTCGGCGAAGGACGACAGCTGGTCGACCATCGTATTGATGGTGGTCTTGAGCTCCAGGATCTCGCCCCGGGCGTCGATGTCGATCTTCTTGGTCAGATCGCCCTTGGCGATCGCGGTGGTCACCATCGCGATGTTGCGGACCTGTCCGGTCAGGTTGGACGCCATCGAGTTCACGGACTCGGTGAGGTCCTTCCACGTACCGGAGACGCCCGGCACGCGCGCCTGGCCGCCCAGGATGCCGTCCGTGCCCACCTCTCGGGCCACACGCGTGACCTCGTCGGCGAACGAACTCAGCGTCGTCACCATGGTGTTCACCGTGTCGGCGAGCTGCGCGACCTCGCCGCGCGCCTCGACCGTGACCTTCTTGGTGAGGTCGCCGTTGGCGACCGCCGCCGAGACCTGGGAGATGTTCCGCACCTGGCTGGTCAGGTTGTTGGCCATCAGGTTGACGTTGTCGCTCAGATCCTTCCAGATGCCGGTGACGCCCGGCACGCGTGCCTGGCCGCCCAGCTGGCCCTCCGTGCCCACCTCGCGGGCCACGCGCGTGACCTGCTCGGCGAACGAGGAGAGCTGGTCGACCATGGTGTTCACCGTCGTGACGAGTTCGAGGATCTCGCCCTTCGCGTCGACGGTGATCTTCTTGGAGAGGTCGCCCATGGCGACGGCCGTGGTGACCTCGGCGATGTTCCGCACCTGGAGGGTGAGGTTGTTCGCCATGCCGTTCACGGACTGCGTGAGGTCCTTCCAGGTGCCCGAGACGCCCTGGACCTCCGCCTGGCCGCCGAGGATGCCGTCGGTGCCCACCTCGCGGGAGACCCGCGTGACCTGCTCCGCGAAGGCCGACAGCTGGTCGACCATCGTGTTCAGGGTGTTCTTCAGCTCCAGGATCTCGCCGCGCGCGTCCACGTCGATCTTCTGGGACAGATCACCGCGGGCCACCGCCGTCGCGACCTGCGCGATGTTGCGCACCTGCGCGGTGAGGTTGCCCGCCATGCCGTTCACGGAGTCCGTCAGATCGCGCCACACACCGGCGACGCCGGGCACCTGCGCCTGGCCGCCCAGGCGTCCCTCGGTGCCCACCTCGCGGGCCACCCGGGTCACCTGGTCGGCGAAGGCCGAGAGCTGGTCGACCATCGTATTGATGGTGTTCTTCAGCTCCAGGATCTCGCCGCGCGCGTCGACCTCGATCTTCTGGGACAGATCGCCGCGGGCCACCGCCGTGGTGACCTGCGCGATCTGACGCACCTGCGACGTCAGGTTCCCCGCCATGAAGTTGACGGAGTCGGTCAGGTCCTTCCAGGTGCCGCTGACGCCGTCCACACGCGCCTGCCCGCCGAGGCGCCCCTCCGTGCCCACGTCCCGCGCCATCCGCGTGACCTGATCGGCGAAGGACGACAGCTGGTCCACCATCGTGTTCACGGTGTTCTTCAGCTGGAGCATCTCGCCGGACACGTCGACGGTGACCTTCTGCGACAGATCGCCGTTCGCCACCGCCGTCGTCACCTGCGCGATGTTGCGCACCTGCCCGGTGAGGTTGCGGAAGGCGGTGTTCACCGAGTCGGTGAGGTCCTTCCACGTGCCCGCCGCGCCCTGCACCTGCGCCTGGCCGCCTAGCTCACCCTCGACGCCGATCTCACGCGCCACACGCGTGACTTCCGAACCGAAGGCGGAGAGCTGGTCCACCATCGTGTTGACGGTGTTCTTCAACTCGAGCATCTCGCCCGCGACATCGACGGTGACCTTCTGCGACAGATCGCCGTTCGCCACCGCCGTCGTCACCTGCGCGATGTCCCGCACCTGTGTCGTGAGGTTCCGGAAGACCGTGTTGACCGAGTCCGTGAGGTCCTTCCAGGTCCCCGCGGCGCCCGGCACATTGGCCTGACCGCCGAGCTGCCCCTCCGCGCCGACCTCGTTGGCCACGCGCGTGACCTCGTCCGCGAACGTGCGCAGCGTCTCGGTCATCTGGTTGATCGTCTCGGCGAGCTGGGCGACCTCGCCGCGCGCGCTCACCGTGACCTTCCGCGACAGATCACCGTTCGCGACCGCGGTCGTCACCTCCGCGATCCCCCGGACCTGGGCGGTGAGGTTGCCCGCCATGAGGTTCACGGAGTCGGTGAGGTCCTTCCACACCCCCGCCACGCCGGGCACCTGCGCCTGGCCCCCGAGCTCGCCCTCCGTGCCGACCTCGCGGGCGACGCGGGTCACCTCGGAGGAGAACGAGGACAGCTGGTCCACCATCGTGTTGACGGTGTTCTTCAGCTCCAGCATCTCGCCCGCGACATGAACCGTGACCTTCCGGGACAAGTCACCCTTCGCCACGGCCGTCGTCACCAGTGCGATGTCCCGCACCTGCGCCGTCAGGCGGTACGCCATCGTGTTGACCGAGTCCGTGAGATCCTTCCACGAACCGGACATTCCGCGCACCCTGGCCTGCCCGCCCAGCTTGCCCTCGGTGCCGACCTCGCTGGCCACGCGCGTGACCTCGTCGGTGAAGGTGGAGAGCTGGTCGACGAGGTTGTTGACCGTCCGCCCGACCTTGAGGAACTCCCCACGCAGCGGATGGCCGTTCCCGTCCACCCCCTGCGCCCGCAGCTCCATGCGCTGCTCCAGGTCGCCCTCCGCCACCGCGGAGAGGACACGGCCGACCTCGGAGACGGGACGTACAAGATCATCGACCAGGGCGTTCGACGCCTCGATCGCGGCCGCCCACGAGCCCTCGCTCGCTCCGCCCTCCAGCCGTTCCGTGAGTTTTCCCTCACGTCCGACCATGCGCCGTACCCGCGAAAGCTCACCCGTCAGGTGCAGATTCCGGTCGGCGACCTCATTGAAGACCGCGGCGATCTGCGACATGACGTCGTCACCGGAGACCGTGAGCCTCTTACGGAAGTTGCCGTCCCGCATCGCCGCCAGCGCCGCGAGCAGCCGATTCAGGGCCGCCGCGTCCACGGAGGCGGTCGCCCCATTGCGCGGTTTGCGCTGTTTGTTCAGGGACTGTCCGTCTTTCGCGCGCGTGTCAGTGCCCCGCGTCGCTGCGCCAGACTCCACTGTGTCCCTCCCGCAAGGGTTGACCTACTGCTTGAGCTGCCCGGGCTGTCTCCATGAAGCTTGCCCAGTGTTTCACCATGGCCGAACCAGGCCATAACAGTTCGGCAGCTTCGCACACCGTCCGCACACCCTCCGGGCGGAAACACTGACGACCGGCATCAGCATGGACGGCGAAGGTAAGTAACCTTGCATCCGGCTGTCCAACCACCCCGGTCCTGCCCGGCCAGGGCGGTGGTACACGAACAAGCGGGCATCGGAGGGGCGGCCGCACCATGAGTTCGCGAGAACTGGGCGTCGACACGGTCGACATCGTCGATACTCGTACGAGGAGTGCTGTGATCACCGCGCGTGCGGCTGCCACCTTCGAGCCCGTCGGCCGTTCCGTCGCGACGGCCCGCTCTTTCGTGCGCGACACCCTCCAGGGCTGGGGGTTCTCGGACATCGTCGACGACGCCGTCGTCCTCACCAGCGAGCTGGTGACCAACGCCGTGGTGCACGCAGGCACGGCCGCCGACGTCCTCTGCCTGCGCAGCGACGACGCCGTACGCATCGAGGTCTCCGACCGCTATCCGGAGCGCGAGATCCCGCTCCAGCAGTCCTCGATCAACATGGGCAGCCCCGACCGCGAAGGCGGCCGCGGCCTCCAGCTCTGCGCCGCGCTCGCCACCCGCTGGGGCGTCGACTACACCCCCACGCACAAACAGGTCTGGTTCCAACTGGACCTCCCCCACCGCCCGGTGGGCACCCGCACCGCGGGCCCCGCGCTCCCGGCCGACCTCCTGCCCGTCGCCGACGGCAGGATCCGCGTCGCCGTCATCCAGATCGACCGCGTGGGCGCCATCTCCGCCTGGAACGAAGACGCGGAGGAACTCTTCGGGTACGCCGCCGAGCAGGTCGCCGGCAAGCCGCTGAACGACCTGGCGGCCTGGCCCCACACCCCCGGCACCAGCACCGGCATCGCCGAGGCCCTCCAACTCTCCCGCTGGGAAGGCAGCTACGGCATCCGCGGCTCCCACGGCCGCGTCATCCCCGTCTACGCCTCGCACCTGCGCGTCCGCGACACCGGCGGCGAGCCGTCCACGGTCTGCCTTCTCGTACGCGATGACGAGCGCGCCGTGCTGCAGACCCCGCTGCGCGGCGCGACACCCGAGCAGGCCACGCTCAGCGAGCCGAACGCCACGGACCCCTTCGAGGTCTTCATCGGCTCCCCCGCCCCCGAGGACCTCGACGGCCTGCTCCAGCGCACCGTCGAGCGCGCCCGCGACATGCTCGACGGCGACGCGGCCTTCCTGCTCCTGGCCACCGACGACGAGACCGAGCTGGAGGTCCGCGCCTCCACGGGCCTGCCGTCGGCCCGCCAGCGCTTCGCCCGCGTCCCCGTCGAGGCGGGCCCGGGAAGGTACGGCTCGGCCCGCATGCCGGCCGTCCACGAGGACCTCACCGTCGTCCCCGGCGCCGTCCCGCTCCTCAGCGGCACGGGCATGCGCTCCGTCGTCACGGTCCCCCTCAAGGTCGAGGGCCGCCTCACCGGCTCCCTCGGCGTCGCCGCGGAGGCCCCCGACCGGTACTCGAACGAAGAGGCGCTGCGCCTGCAGTTCGCCGCCGACCGCATCGCCCTCGCCGTGGAGTCCGCGCGCCTCGGCGAGCTGGAAAGGCTCCGCCGCGGCTCGCTCTCCTTCCTCGTCGAGGCCTCCGACCTCCTCGCGGGCACCCTCGACCGCGACCAGACCCTGGCCCTCATGGCCCAGATGACGGTCCCGACGCTCGCGACCTGGTGCGCCGTCTACACCATCGCCGACCAGTCCGCCGAGCCCTACCTCTCGTACGTCCTGCACGAGGACGAGGAGCGCATCGACGGCCTGAAGGCCCTCCTCTCCAAGATCGCCCCGCCGGACCCGGTCCCCACCCCGGGCGCCCGCGTCTGGGCCGCCCCCTCGGAGGCCGCGCACCAGGCGGCCCTGCGCACCTCCATGCGCAGCCTGGGCCTCGGCGAGCCCATGACCCTCGGCTCGGGCATCGGTACGACGCTCTCCACGGCGTCCGCGGTGGGCGGCGAGACCGTCGTCCTCCCCCTGGTCGCCCGCAACCGCGTCATCGGCATGCTCACGCTGGGTAAGCCCTCGGACGAGCACTTCCGTCAAGAGATCCTGGAATTGGCCGAAGATCTATCCCGCCGAGCGGCCCTGGCGCTGGACAACTCCCGCCTCTACTCCGAGCGCATGGCCATCAGCCAGTCCCTCCAGCGCAGCCTGCTGCCGCCCGGCCTCCCCCAGATCCCGGGCGTCGAGGTCGACGTCATCTACCGCGCGGCCGGCGAGGGCAACGAGGTCGGCGGCGACTTCTACGACCTCTTCCCCATCCGCGACGGCGCGTACGGCTTCGCCATCGGCGACGTCTGCGGCACGGGCCCGGAGGCCGCCGCCGTCACGGGCCTGGCCCGGCACGCCCTGCGCCTGCTCGCCCGCGAGGGCTTCGGCGGCCCCGCGGTCCTGGAGCGCCTGAACGCCGCGATCCTCGACGAAGGGGCCCGCAGCCGCTTCCTGACGCTCCTCTACGGCGAGTTGTGGCCCCAGGAGGACGGCTCCGCGGTCCTGAAGATCGTCTGCGCCGGCCACCCGCTGCCGCTCCGCCTGCGCCAGGACGGCACGGTCGAGCCGTACGCGGAACCGCAGCCGCTGCTCGGCGTCATGGACGACCTCGAACTGTACGAGCAGACGATGACCCTCGACCCCGGCGACGTCCTGCTCTGCGTGACCGACGGCGTCACCGAGCGCCGCGAGGGCACCCGCATGCTCGGCGACGACGGCCTCGCGGAGGTTCTGACGACCTGTACGGGCCTGACGGCCGGCGCGGTGGCCGCCCGCATCATGCGCGCGGTGGAGCGCTTCGCCTCTGACGCCCCGTCCGACGACATGGCCATTCTCGCGATGCGTGTCCCGGGCCTGCAGAAGGACTGAGCGCACCGGGGCACCTCAGGGTGCCCCGGGCGACACCACACCCATGAACCCGATGAAGGCCCCCGCCCAACCGGGCGGAGGCCTTCAATAGTTGAGCCCCCAAGCGGAATCGAACCGCTGACCTTCTCCTTACCATGGAGACGCTCTACCGACTGAGCTATAGGGGCCTGCTGCCCTTCGCGGTTCCCCGCGCGGCAACGGAATAGATCATACCTGAGTTTTTAGTCCCCTCCGAACCGCCCATTCCTCTGGACCGCCCGTCCCGGCACTGCCACTCTGCGCGCATGCCGACCCGACGCGCCACGCATCCGCGGTCCGCCTCGGCCCTGGCCGCCGCCCTGCTCCTGCCGCTCGTGGCCTGCGGATCCGAGGACGACAGAGGCACCGCGGACCCGAAGCCCACAAAGAAGCCGGCAGCCACGGAGATCCCGCGCCCCGGGAGCCAGAAGGTCACTCTCTCCTGGAAGGGCGAGAAGCGCGTCTATACCGTCCACGCCCCTCCCGGATACTCCCGCTCCGAGCAGCTGCCCCTCGTCATCGCCATGCACCCCTATCCGGCCGACGGCAAAGCCATGGCCGCGATCAGCGGCCTGAACGCCAAAGCCGACGAGGAGAATTTCCTCGTCGCCTACCCCGACGGTCTCAACCAAGGCTTCAACGCCCTCATCTGCTGCGGCAGCGAGGACGACGTCGGATTCATCCGTACGCTGACCAAAAGGCTGACCGGCACCTGGAACGCCGATCCGGCCCGCGTCTACGCGACGGGTATCTCCAACGGCGGCGACATGTCGTACAAGCTCGCCGTCGAACTCCCCGGCATCTTCGCGGCCATCGCCCCGATCAGCGGCGGCTATCTCGGCACCGACGCGGAGAAGACCTCGTACATGCCGAAGACCCCGGTCTCGGTGATCACCTTCATAGGTGGCCTCGACGAGCACTACGCCGGCATGGACGCGGGCATCGACGCCTGGCAGAAGCGCCTCTCCTGCAAGCCGAGCGAGCCCCAGAAAATGAGGAAGAAGATCAAGAGGACGGCCGCGAAGTGCCGCGACGGTTCGGACGTGGTCGTCTATCGGCTGCCCGAAATGGGCCACTCCTGGCCGGACGGCGCGGGCGGCGGCATGTCCGACCCGGAAGCCGGCGTCAACGCGACCGACCTGATGTGGGATTTCTTCAAGTCCCACACCAGAAAGGCTTCCTGACACGGACGCACGTATTCCTAGAAGGCGGGCTGGAGAAGCCCACCCAGCGCGTTGCAGGCGGAGACGACGCGCTGGAGGTCACGCCGCGACATCGACGCGTCGACCGGCAGGGCCAGCGTCTCGTCCGCGGCCCGCTCGGTCTCGGGCAGACGCACGTCCCTGCGGAACCGCGGCAGCCGGTGCACGGGCGTCTTCACGGGCACCCAGCAGTTGACTCCCTTGGCCCGTACGGCGCGTGCGAACGCGTCCCGGTCCGGCCGCCCGTTCCCGGGCACACGCACCACGTACTGCTGATAGCTGTGCCCCTCGCCGCCGTCCGGCGTCCTGACTCCGCTGAGCCGGCCACTGAGGTACGCGGCATGCGCCCGCCGCCGCTGAGAGCCCTCGTGCGGGGCCTCCGACTCGCCCCGCTCCAGGACGAGAAGCCCCTGCCGCTGCCCTATGTCGCGAAGTCGTCGTACGTCGGCCTGATTCCCGAAGCGGTGCACGACGATGACGGCGGCCGTGCGCGGGGTGACCGCGGCGGCGACGGCGTCAGGGTCGAGGCAGTACGTCATCGGCTCTATGTCGGCGAAGACCGGCAGCGCTCCCGCGAGGACCACGGCCTCGGCGACCTCGGCGTTCCCGTAGGCGGGCACGACGACCTCGTCACCGGTACCGACACCAGCGGCGCGCAACATTCCAACTGTCCCCATGTCTGCGGATGTTGGCCGCACAACGTGAACGGCAAGTGACGGAAAACAAAAAAGAGCTGGTCCCTGAACCGAAGTTCAGGGACCAGCTCTTCAAGATTAGTTCGGCGGCGTCCTACTCTCCCACAGGGTCCCCCCTGCAGTACCATCGGCGCTATGAGGCTTAGCTTCCGGGTTCGGAATGTAACCGGGC
>NZ_JBSFTT010000014.1:0-225030 GCF_053591415.1 Streptomyces sp. NPDC003032
TGCGGCTCCAACAACAACCCCCCCCCCCCCAACCCACACCGGCGCCAAACAAGACCACAACCAGGTCTTGAAGGCCGACGTCACGCGAGCCCCGGAATTAACCAACAGCGTCTCCCCCCGGGGGGGCGGGCCGCCGCACGTCCGTCTACCGCCGACGGGCGGCGACTCGGACCAGCGGCTCGCCGCTGCGCGGCGGGTGCCTCCGCTCACCCGCCCGTTGCCCGGCGCCTTCGGTGGATGTGTCCTGAACCGCCGCTCCACGGCGGATGCCTCCCACCCGGCCGCCGGTTGCCCGACGCCCTTCCGGCGGAGGCATCCTGTTCCGCCGCTGCGCGGCGGGTGTTTCCCACCCGCCCGTTGCCCGGCATCCATGAGCCGACAGCAACCGGTGGATTGTTCGGCTCCTGACCAGCGCGGGGCAAACGGGCGGGTGGGTGGGAGACATCCGCCGCGGAGCGGCGGGACAGGGGCCAACCCCGGTACGTAAAGGAGAGCGACGGGACACGGGCCAACCCCGGGTACGTGGAGGAGAGCGGCGGGACAGGGGCAACGCCGGTCACGTAGAGGGGAGCAGCCGCACAGGAAGCCGCCTGGCTAGGCTGGCGCCATGAGCACTCCCTCCCGCTTCGACCGCGGCCACACCGAAGACCTCATGTCCTTCCTGGCGGCCAGCCCCACGCCGTACCACGCCGTGGCGAGCGCCGCCGAGCGGCTGGAGAAGGCCGGCTTCCGGCAGGTGGAGGAGACTGACGCCTGGGACGGAACGACCGGCGGCAAGTACGTGCTGCGAGGCGGCGCGATCATCGCCTGGTACGTCCCGGAGAGCACCACCCCGCACACCCCCTTCCGCATCGTGGGCGCCCACACCGACTCCCCGAACCTCCGCGTGAAGCCGCAGCCCGACGCCGGCGCCCACGGCTGGCGCCAGGTCGCGGTGGAGGTCTACGGCGGCCCGCTGCTCAACTCCTGGCTCGACCGGGACCTCGGCCTCGCCGGACGCCTCTCGCTGCGCGACGGCACGACGCGGCTCGTGAACATCGACCGGCCGCTGCTGCGTGTGCCCCAACTGGCCATCCACATGGACCGTTCCATCCACGCCGACGGGCTCAAGCTCGACAAGCAGAAGCACATGCAGCCGATCTGGGGCCTGGGCGACGACGTCCACGAGGGCGACCTCATCGACTTCCTGGAGGAGGAGACCAGCCTCGGCGAGGGCGATGTCACCGGCTGGGACCTGATGACGTACTCCGTGGAGGCCCCCGCCTACCTCGGCCGTGACCGCGAGCTGGTCGCGGGCCCCCGCATGGACAACCTCCTGTCCGTGCACGCGGCGACGGCCGCCCTCGCCGCCGTAGCGGGCCGGGAAGACCTCTCGTACATCCCCGTGCTCGCCGCCTTCGACCACGAGGAGAACGGCTCGCAGTCCGACACCGGCGCCGACGGCCCGCTGCTCGGCAGCGTCCTTGAGCGGTCCGTGTTCGCGCGCGGCGGCTCGTACGAGGACCGGGCGCGCGCCTTCGCCGGCACCGTCTGCCTCTCCTCCGACACCGGCCACGCCGTGCACCCCAACTACGCCGAGCGGCACGACCCGACGCACCACCCCCGCGCCAACGGCGGCCCCATCCTCAAGGTGAACGTCAACAACCGCTACGCCACGGACGGCGCCGGACGCTCGGTGTTCGCCGCCGCGTGCGAGAGGGCGAGTGTGCCGTTCCAGTCGTTCGTCTCCAACAACGCGATGCCGTGCGGCACGACGATCGGCCCCATCACCGCGGCCCGGCACGGCATCAAGACGGTCGACATCGGCGTCGCCATCCTGTCGATGCACAGCGTGCGCGAGCTGTGCGGCGCGGACGACCCCCACATGCTGGCCAACGCGCTCGTGGCGTTCCTCGAAGGCTGAGGGGTCCCCTTCCCCGGGCCCCGGACGGTTTCCCGTGTGGTGGTGGCGGAGCCGGGTACACGGTGAAGTCGCAGCCACGACCACAGGGAGGCGGTCCATATGGGCCTGGGCGGATGCATCATTCTCATCGCCGTGGGCGCCATTCTCACGTTCGCGACCGACTGGAAGATGGAGGGCTTCAACGTCACCGTCGCCGGGCTCGTCATGATGGCGGTGGGCCTCATAGGTGTCGCCGCGTTCACCAGCATCGCGCGGCGCAGGCGTGCGGTGGTGCCACCGGTCGCGCCGACGACGGTCGTCGACCCCGACCAGGAGCGCAGGGGTTACTGATCCGATCCGCCGACACGGCACAGAATGTCCGGAAGGTGGAGGTTCGGGGTAGTCATGGCGCCATGAAGCTACTCGTACGCGACCGCTTGCTCGGCATCGGCGACGACTACTGGATCGAGGACGACCAGGGCCGCAAGGTCTTCCTCGTCGACGGCAAGGCGATGCGCCTGCGCGAGACCTTCGAGCTGAAGGACGCGGGGGGCAGGGTCCTCATCGACATCCGGGCCAAGATGCTCGCCCTGCGCGACACGATGGTGATCGAGCGGGAGGGACGCCCGCTCGCCACCGTCCGGCGCAAGCGCCTGTCCCTGCTGCGCAACCACTACCGCGTCACGCTGGTGGACGGCACCGAGCTGGACGTCAGCGGCAAGATCCTGGACCGCGAGTTCGCCATCGAGTACGACGGTGAACTCCTCGCGGACATCTCGCGCCGCTGGTTCAGCGTGCGCGAGACGTACGGCGTGCACGTGGTGCGCGAGGACGCGGACACGGCGCTGCTGCTCGCCGTCGCGGTCTGCGTCATCCGCCTCGCGGAGAAGGAACGCGAGGACAACTGACCCTCTTCCAGCCGACCCTCTTCCAGCCGACGCTCTTCCAGTCGACGCGCCCTCAGCCCCGCACCCTCAGCGCCGCGGCGTATCCATTCCCAGCAGCCGGTCCTTCAGCGCCGGGAACTGCTCCCGCGTCGCCGCCACCTTCGCGGGATCGAGGTCGACGGTGAGGACCTCCTCGCCGTCGCCCGCCTCCGCGAGCACCTCGCCCCACGGATCGACGACGACACTGTGCCCGGCCTGCGGCACGCCCGCGTGCGTACCGCCCGTCCCGCACGCGAGGACGTACACCTGGTCCTCGACCGCCCGCGCCCGCGCGAGCAGCAGCCAGTGCTCACGCCGCCGCTCGGGCCACCCGGCGGGCACCACGAACATCTCCGCGCCCGCGTCGACGAGCCCCCGGAACAGCTCGGGGAAGCGCAGGTCGTAGCAGGTGGCGAGGCCGAGGGTGGCGGCCGGCGTCCGTACCGTCACGAGCCGCGAGCCCGCGCCCATCAGCACGGCCTCGCCCTTGTCGAAGCCGAAACGGTGGATCTTCCGGTAGGTCGCGGCCAGTTCACCGTCGGGGGAGAAGACGAGGGACGTGTTGTAGAGGTTGTAGAGGGGCTCGTCCTGTGCGGCGGAGCCGTCGGCGGACGCGGCGCGCTCCGGGATGGACCCGGCGTGCAGCCAGACGCCCGCGTCACGCGCGGCCTTCGCCATCACGTCGTACGTTGGCCCTTCGAGCGGCTCGGCCTCGCTCGCGAAGGAGTCGTACGCGAACGCCCCCGTCGTCCACAGCTCGGGCAGCACCACAAGGTCGGGACGCTCCCGCGCCGCCACCTCACGCACCAGCGAAGAGACGCGCTCGCGGCGGGAATTGACCGGTTCGCCCTCGTCCACGGCGATCTGGATGAGAGAGGCGCGCACACTACCACCGTCCTGGCATTCGATCCGTCATCACCGTCAAGCACAGCCTACGATCGTCACACGAAAGCACTGCCGGGGTGCCTGCGGGCAGCGTACTGTGATTTTCCGGGGGACCCCCCCGGACCCCCACGACGCCACACAGACACCCACCGCCCGCGTACGACCGTCGAGGGGTCCCGTGAGTCTCCATCCCAGCCTGCAAAACTACGCCGATGCCTGGACGCACTCTGTTGAGGCGATATCCGAGCTGGTGACACCGCTCGCCGAGGGCGAGTGGAACTGGGCCACCCCGTGCCCCGGCTGGTCGGTGCGCGACATCGTCTCCCATGTCATCGGCCTCGACTGCGAGATGCTGGGCGACCCGCGGCCGATCCACTCGCTCCCCCGCGACCTGTACCACGTCCAGACCGAGGGCCAGCGGTACATGGAGATGCAGGTCGACGTGCGGCGCCACCACACCGCGCCGGAGATGACCTCCGAGCTGGAGTACACGATCATCCGCCGCTCCCGCCAGCTGCGGAACGAGTCGCGGGACCCCAGCACCAAGATCCGCGGCCCGCTCGGCTCCGAGCAGACCCTTGAACTCGCCATGCGACTGCGGGCGTTCGACGTATGGGTGCACGAACAGGACCTCCGTACGACGCTGAAGAAGCCCGGCAATCTAGACTCCCTCGGTGCGTACGTCGCCCGTGACCTCCTCCTCCAGGGGCTGCCGAAGGTCGTCGCCAAGGAGGCGGGGGCGCCCGCGAGTTCGGCGGTCGTCTTCGATGTGAGCGGCCCCGTGGAGTTCCTGCGCACAGTGCGCGTGGACGCCGAGGGCAAGGGCACGGTGGACAGCGCGCCGTCGCTCGGCCCGCTCGCCACCATCGGCCTCGACTGGGACACGTACTTCAGGCTCGCCTGCGGACGCGTGACGTACGCGTCCGTGGCCGACCGGGTCAAGACAGAGGGCGACCAGGGCCTCGCGGAGGCGATCCTGAGGAACTTCGCGGTGACGCCGTAGGCGCGGATGTTCACACAGGGACGTGCACGGCCTCGACGCGGGAGGCGACAAGCTGCTCCCGCTCACGGCGGACCGCCCGGGACCTGAGCCGCAGAATCTGGCAGAGCCCCACCGCTTCCAGGACGAACACCGCGGAGAACGCCACGCGATAGTCGTCCCCGGTGGCGTCCAGCAGCAGCCCGATCGCGAGCAGCGTCGTCATGGAGGCGACGAAGCCGCCCATGTTGGTGATGCCGGAGGCCGTGCCCTGGCGCTCCGGCGGGTTGGCGGGCCGCGCGAAGTCGAAGCCGATCATGGAGGCGGGCCCACAGGAGCCGAGCACGGTGCACAGGACGATCAGCAGCCACATCGGGGCGTGGTCCCCGGGGAAGGTGAGCGTGGCCACCCAGGCCGTGGCCGTCGCCCCTATGGTGCCGAGCGCCAGCGGGAGGCGCGCGGCGTGGTGCCGGGCGACGATCTGGCCGTAGACCAGACCGATGACCATGTTGGAGAGCACGACGAGCGTGAGCAGCTCCCCGGCGGTCGCCCGCGAGAGGCCCTGCGCCTCGACGAGGAACGGCAGGC
Organism: Streptomyces sp. NPDC003032; assembly: GCF_053591415.1. NCBI lineage: Bacteria > Bacillati > Actinomycetota > Actinomycetes > Kitasatosporales > Streptomycetaceae > Streptomyces > Streptomyces sp. NPDC003032. The sequence continues at coordinate 5,261 of NZ_JBSFTT010000014.1, forward strand.
CCCACAGCAGCAGGAACACCATCGCGGGGAACTGCGTGGTGAAGTGCACCCACATGCCGAGCCGGGTGCCGGGCTCCCGCCAGGACAGGCCGATCTGCTTGCGCACGAAGGGCGCCCCGGTGTGCCCGACCGGCTCCGGCTCATGGCCCTCGGGGTGGTCCTTCAGGAACAGCGTCATCAGGACGAGGACGAGGACACCGCACAGCGCGCTGCCCGCGAAGGCGGCGGTCCAGCCGACGGAGTGCAGCAGCCGGGCAAGGACGAGCGTGGAGACGAGATTGCCCGCCATGCCGACGAGCCCCGCGAGCTGCGCGACCAGCGGGCCGCGCCGGGCAGGGAACCAGCGGGTGCCGAGCCGCAGCACGCTGATGAAGGTCAGCGCGTCACCGCAGCCGAGCAGGGCGCGCGAGGCGAGCGCCATCGCGTACGAGGGTGAGAACGCGAAGCCGAGCTGTCCCACCGTGAACAGCACGACCCCGATGGTCAGCACCTTCTTGGTGCCGAGCCGGTCGACCATCAGGCCGACAGGTATCTGCATCCCCGCGTACACGAGCAGCTGGAGGATGGAGAAGGTCGACAGGGCGGAGGCGTTCACGTGGAACCGGTCGGCGGCGTCGAGCCCGGCGACGCCGAGGGAGGTCCGGAAGATGACGGCGACGAAGTAGACGGCGACGCCGACGGACCAGACGACCACGGCCTTCTTGCCGCCGGGCGGATCACCGGGAAGCGAGACGGGCGAGGAGAGAGAACTCACCGAAACCTCCCGTTCCTACGGCATGGGCTCAATGCGGCGAGACGGGTGGGTGGGTGGGAAACATGCCGCGAAGCGGCGAAAAACCCAAAACCCGCGGACGGAGACCCGCGAAAGCGCAACCTCACCGAACCTCACCCCGAGCCAAATCCTGGAACCACCCGACATGCCGGGTGACAACAGAGACCGCCGCCCCCGCGTCGCCGCAACGCACCGCCGCAAGCAGCTCCTCATGCTCCGAGAGCGTCTTCGCGATCCGATCGGGATGCGAGTGCATCACCGCGACCCCCATCCGCAACTGCCGGTCCCGAAGCTGGTCGTAGAGCCGCGAGAGAATCTCGTTCCCGCCGCTGCGCACGATCTCGGCGTGAAAGCACCGGTCGGTGACCGCGGCCCCCGCGAGATCCCCCGCGGCGGCCTGCTCCCGCTGCCGGGAGAGCAGCGCCTCAAGCCGCTCCACGAGCCCCGCCGGCGCCGGCACGGCCTTGCGCACCGCGTGCGTCTCGACGAGCAGCCGCGTCTCGACGACGTCCGCGATCTCCTGCGCGGAGACGGGCAGCACGAGGGCCCCCTTCTTCGGGTAGAGCCGCAGCAGCCCTTCGACCTCCAGCTTCAGCAGCGCCTCGCGCACCGGCGTCCGGGAGACCCCCACGGCCTCGGCCAGCTCGCCCTCGGTGAGGAGCGTGCCGCCCTCGTAGCGGCGTTCCAGGACGGCCCGCTTCACGTGTGCGTAGACGCGCTCCGCGGCGGGCGGCTGCTTGATGGAGGTGACTGGCATGCGCACAGCATAGATACAACACGCATACGAGGGAATCTCCGTCCATATGGCAGTCGAACGAGACCGCACGGGTATTTCCCGGGCCGCCCCGCACATCCATTACCCCTTCTCGCTCGTCTTACGGAAGAGCGGCCCCTCCATGCGGCCGTAATCCAGGGGCATTTGGAGCAGAGATCTTGAATACCGGCATTAAGGACGTACGTCGCGTATCAGCTGTTACCGTCACCGCGAGCGCGATACTGGCCGGTGGCGTCCTCACCACCCCGGCCCACGCGGCCGCACCGCCGAAGCCGTCCATCGTCGCCAAGGGCGGCTATGTGATGAACAACGCCACGGGTAAGAGCCTCTACACCAAGTCCGCCGACACCCGCCGGTCCACCGGCTCCACGACGAAGATCATGACGGCGCGCGTCGTCCTCGGCCAGCGGAACCTCAACCTGGATTCCAAGGTCACGGTCCAGAAGGCGTACAGCGACTACATCGTCGCCAACAACTACGCCTCGTCGGCCCGTCTGATCGTCGGCGACAAGGTCACCGTCCGCCAGCTGCTGTACGGGCTGATGCTGCCGTCCGGCTGCGACGCCGCGTACGCGCTCGCGGACAAGTTCGGCAAGGGCTCGACCCGCAAGGCCCGCGTGAAGAACTTCATCGGCCAGATGAACTCCACGGCCAAGACGCTCGGCCTGACGAACACCAACTTCGACTCGTTCGACGGCATCGGACACGGCAAGAACTACTCGACGCCGCGTGATCTGACGAAACTGGCCGGCAACGCGATGAAGTACTCCACGTTCCGTACGGTCGTGAAGACGAAGTCGACGAAGCAGAAGGTCACCACGAAGTCCGGCGGCTACCGCTACATGCCGTGGTCGAACACGAACACCCTCCTCGGTTCCTACCGCGGCGCCATCGGCGTGAAGACGGGCTCCGGCCCCGAGGCGAAGTTCTGCCTCGTCTTCGCGGCGACCCGCAACGGCAAGACGGTCATCGGCACGGTCCTGACCTCTTCCTCCTCGGCCAACCGCACCTCGGACGCCAAGAAGCTGATGGACTACGGCTTCAAGGTCGCCTGACCCCCGGCAGCAGTACGGAGGAGGGGCCCGCCGCGATCTCCGCGGCGGGCCCCTCCTCCGTATACCCGTATACCCGAAACGGGTATACGGGTATACCGGTGAACGGGCACTACGCCCAGGTCAGCAGCCTCTTCGGCCGCTCCAGAATGGCCGCCACATCGGCGAGTACCTTGGAACCCAGCTCCCCGTCCACCAGGCGGTGGTCGAAGGAGAGCGCGAGCGTGGTCACCTGGCGCGGCTTGACCTTGCCCTTGTGGACCCACGGCTGGAGCTTGATCGAGCCGATCGCGAGGATCGCGGACTCACCGGGGTTCAGGATCGGCGTGCCCGTGTCGACGCCGAAGACGCCGACGTTCGTGATCGTGACCGTGCCGCCCTGCATGGCGCCGGGCGAGGTCTTGCCCGACCGCGCCGTGGTCACCAACTCGCCGAGTGCCTCGGCGAGTTCGGGCAGGGTCTTGGCGTGCGCGTCCTTGATGTTCGGCACGATCAGACCGCGCGGGGTGGCCGCGGCGATGCCGAGGTTCACATAGTGCTTCTGGACGATCTCCTGGTTGGCCTCGTCCCAGGCGGCGTTGACGTCGGGATTCCGCTTGATCGCCACCAGCAGGGCCTTGGAGACGAACAGCAGCGGATTGACCCGCAGCCCCTCGAAAGCCTTGTCCTGCTTCAGCTCCTCGACCAGCTTCATCGTCCGCGTCACGTCGACGGTCACGAACTCCGTGACGTGCGGCGCGCTGAACGCCGAGCCGACCATCGCCTGCGCGGTGGCCTTGCGGACGCCCTTCACGGGGATGCGGGTCTCCCGGGCGTCGGCACCGGCCACGGGGGCGGGCGCCGAGGCGGGGGCGGCCTGCGGCGCGGGGGCCTCGGTCACCGCCGGCCGGTCCTGCGGCTGCGCGGCCGGGGCCGGGGCCACCGCCGCGTGCACGTCCTCGCGGGTGATGATGCCGTCGGGCCCGGACGGCGTGACCGTCGCGAGGTCCACTCCGAGATCCTTGGCGAGCTTGCGCACCGGCGGCTTGGCCAGCGGCCGGGCACCGTGGCCGTTCACGTCATGCCGCGCCACCGGCTGCGGCTCCGGCTGCGGCTCGGGCACGTCCTGCGCCCCGCCCTTCCGCGCGCGCCGCTTCGTCGAGGACTCGGCGACCCCGTACCCCACGAGCACGGGCTGCCGCCCCGCCGGTGCGGCGGGCTCAGCCTCGGGCTCGGACGCGGCGACCGGCTCGGGCGCCGCCTTTGGCTCGGGCGCCGCCACGGCACCCGCACCGCCGCCCGACACGTCCACCGAGATGATCACCTGGCCGACGTCGACCGTCGTACCCTCGGGGAAGCGCAGCTCGCGTACGACACCGTTGAACGGAATGGGGAGTTCGACCGCGGCCTTGGCCGTCTCGACCTCGCACACGACCTGCCCGTCGGTGACGGTGTCACCCGGGGTCACATACCACTTGAGAATTTCGGCCTCGGTGAGTCCCTCGCCCACGTCGGGCATCTTGAACTCGGCAAGAGCGGTGTCTGTCATCGTCGTCACGACCCTCTCCCTCAGTACGCCAGCGAGCGGTCGACGGTGTCGAGCACCCGGTCGAGGCCCGGCAGGTACTCCTCTTCGAGGCGCGCCGGCGGATACGGGGCGTGATAGCCGCCGACCCTCAGCACCGGAGCCTCCAAGTGGTAGAAGCACCGCTCGGTGATGCGGGCCGCGATCTCCGCGCCCGTGCCCAGGAAGACCGGGGCCTCGTGCACGACGACGAGCCGCCGGGTCTTCTCGACCGACGCCTGCACGGTGTCGAAGTCGAGCGGCGACATGGAGCGCAGGTCCAGGACCTCCAGGGACTTGCCCTCCTCCTCGGCGGCCGCGGCCGCCTCCAGGCAGACCTTCACCATCGGGCCGTACGCCACGAGCGTGAGGTCGCTGCCCTCGCGGGCGACGGTGGCCTTGTGCAGGGGCCCGGGGATGGCCTCCTTGTCGACCTCGCCCTTGTCCCAGTAACGCCGCTTCGGCTCGAAGAAGATCACCGGGTCGTCGCTCTGGATGGCCTGCTGCATCATCCAGTAGGCGTCCGCCGAATTGGACGGGGAGACCACCTTCAAGCCCGCCACGTGCGCGAAGAGCGCCTCGGGCGACTCGCTGTGGTGCTCGACCGCGCCGATCCCGCCGCCGTACGGAATGCGGATGACGACCGGCATCTTGATCTTGCCGAGCGCGCGGGCGTGCATCTTCGCGAGCTGCGTGACGATCTGGTCGTACGCGGGGAAGACGAAGCCGTCGAACTGGATCTCCACCACCGGGCGGTAGCCGCGCAGCGCGAGGCCGATGGCCGTGCCGACGATGCCGGACTCGGCGAGCGGGGTGTCGATGACCCGCTCCTCACCGAAGTCCTTCTGCAGCCCGTCGGTGACGCGGAAGACACCGCCGAGCTTGCCGACGTCCTCGCCCATGACGAGGACCTTGGGGTCGTTCTCCAGCGCCGTGCGCAGCGATTCGTTGATCGCCTTGGCGATGGGAAGTTTCTGTACGGCCATGGTTACTTGCCCTCCCCACCCGCGGGGGCGTCCGCGAACGACGCCTGGTAGGCGGCGAACTGGGCGCGCTCCTCGTCCACGAGCGCGTGCCCGTCGGCATACGCGTTCTCGAAGATCGCCATCAGATCCGGATCCGGCATCGCCCGCACCACCTCTCGCACTCGCTTGCCCAACGCTTCGCTCTCGTCGTCGAGTTCCGCGAAGAATCCCTCGTCCGCGTGACCTTCGGACTCCAGGTAGGCCCGCAGCCGCAGAATCGGGTCCTTGGCCTCCCAGGCCACCCGCTCGTCGTCGTTGCGGTACTTGCTCGGGTCGTCGGAGGTCGTGTGCGCGCCCATGCGGTACGTGAACGCCTCGATCAGCGCGGGACCCTCACCCGTACGGGCCCGCTCCAGGGCCCATTTGGTGACGGCGAGCACGGCGAGCACGTCGTTGCCGTCGACCCGCACACCGGGGAAGCCGTAGCCCTGCGCGCGCTGGTAGAGCGGTACGCGGGTCTGCTTCTCGGTCGGCTCGGAGATCGCCCACTGGTTGTTCTGGCAGAAGAACACGACCGGGGCGTTGTAGACCGCGGAGAAGGTGAACGACTCGGCCACGTCACCCTGGCTGGAGGCGCCGTCCCCGAAGTACGCGATCACGGCCGAGTCGGCGCCGTCCTTGGCCACGCCCATGGCGTAGCCGGTGGCGTGCAGCGTCTGCGAGCCGATGACGATCGTGTACAGGTGGAAGTTGTTGCTGTTCGGGTCCCAGCCGCCGTTGTTCACGCCGCGGAACATGCCGAGCAGGTTCGTCGGGTCGACCCCGCGGCACCAGGCGACGCCGTGCTCGCGGTACGTGGGGAACACGTAGTCGTCGTCGCGCGTGGCCCGGCCGGAGCCGATCTGGGCGGCCTCCTGGCCGAGCAGCGAGGCCCACAGGCCCAGCTCGCCCTGGCGCTGCAGGGAGGTGGCCTCGGCGTCGAAGCGGCGGGTGAGGACCATGTCGCGGTACAGGCCGCGCAGCTCCTCGCCGGTGATGTCGGCGACGTACGCGTCGTAGACGGCGTTCTTCGCGCTCTTGACCCGCTTGCCCTCGGGCGTCAGCAGTTGTACGAGCTCGGGCTCCGTGCTTCTCTGCGGCGCGGCCTTCTTGGCGCTCGCGCGCTTGCCGCTGCCGGTACTGCTGCGGCGCGGTGTGCGCGCGGCGGTGCTCTCCACGGTCACGTGTGCTCCTCCGTCGGTCCGGCTCCCGGGGGTTACCGGGTAGCCAGTACGGCTCGCCTGGTCCGTGCCCGCGCACGGGGGTGGGTGCGGCTGGCCGGGAACAGGCGTGACAGGTGCCCCGGCGAGCGCCCTGCACAAAGCACGTTACCCAGTGCTCCCCAATTCTGTGAAACCCCATCTGACCTGCGAATTTGCTTGGATTTCCAAGTAAACGGCGACGTGCTGAGTACTTGGATTTCCGAGTAAATCGAGAAAAGGGGGAACACTTCCTGGTCACAGCACTGATCACAGCCTTGCAGGGGGCCGGAACACCGGCACGTTATCCCGGCCACCCCGGGCACGGGAAGAGCCGCACGAGAAGGGTTCCGCCCGGGCACCGAAAGAGCGTGTGTGTGAGACTGACCCCGTGCGCGATGACGGAAAAATTACGGTATTTCTCCTCGACGATCACGAAGTGGTCCGGCGTGGAGTCCATGAGCTGCTCTCCGTGGAGTCCGACATCGAGGTGGTCGGCGAGGCCGGCACCGCGGCGGACGCCCTGGTCAGGATCCCCGCGACCCGGCCCGACGTGGCCGTGCTCGATGTGCGCCTGCCGGACGGCAGCGGCGTCGAGGTGTGCCGCGAGATCCGTTCGCAGAACGAGGACATCAAGTGCCTGATGCTCACCTCGTTCGCCGACGACGAGGCCCTCTTCGACGCGATCATGGCCGGTGCCTCGGGCTATGTCCTCAAGGCCATCCGCGGCAACGAGCTGCTCACCGCCGTGCGCGACGTGGCCGCCGGCAAGTCCCTGCTCGACCCCGTCGCCACGGCCCGGGTCCTGGAGCGGCTGCGCGACGGCAACAACACCAAGGGCGACGACCGCCTCGCGGGCCTCACCGACCAGGAGCGGAAGATCCTCGACCTGATCGGCGAGGGCCTCACCAACCGCGTCATCGGCGAGCGGCTGCACCTCGCCGAGAAGACCATCAAGAATTACGTCTCCAGCCTGCTCTCCAAGCTGGGCATGGAGCGCCGCTCGCAGGCCGCCGCGTACGTGGCGCGCATGCAGGCGGAGAAGCAGCGCTGACGAAACCCGCCACCGACGGGACTTACGTCCCGTTTGGATGGGGGCGGGGTCCTCTTTTCCGACATCCCCTCCCTGAACGAGGGTGGGGTCATGTCGTCCATCGACCCCGTCGATCCCACCGCCTCCGCCGCTGCCTCCGCCGATGAACAGCTCGCCTTCGAACTGCTCCGCCGTACCGACTACGGGCGGGTGGCGACCAGCATGCGCGCGCTGCCCTTCCTCGCGGTGGCCCGCCACATCGTCGTCGACGGGCAGCTCCTGCTGCGCATGCACAAGGGTTACGGCTACCACCAGGCGTGCGCCGGCAGCGTCGTCGCGTACGGCGCGGACAACCTCGACGCGTCGTCCGGCCGCGACGGCCAGTGGACCGTGCAGTGCGTCGGCCTCTGCGAGGCGGCCGAGCCGACCGACGCGGAGCTGGCACTCTTCGGCCCTACGCCGCACTTCGCGGGTGGGGAGCTCTTCGACGGGGTGTATCTGCGGATAGAGCCGCAACTGTGGGCCGTCGAGCCGCAACGCCTGGCGTAGACATGGACGTAGACGTAGACGAGGCGTAGCACAGCGGCACCCCGCACCGCCGGGCCACGCACCCGTCCCTGTCCCTGTCCCTACGTCACCACGGTCGCCGGATCATTCACCGTCGCCGGCACCACTGCCCGGGTCCTCGCCGCCGTCGGTCGGGTCCGTCGTGACCGGCGGGTCCGTCGGCGGGTCCGTCACCGGGTCGTCCGTCGGGTCCGGCGTCGTCGGATCCGGCGTGGGCTGGGTCGGATTCGTCGTCGGCTGCGTCGGACGCTGCGTCGGCTGCGTCGGCCCGGTCGGCTGGTTCGTCTGCGGGGGATAGTCGGTCTGGCCCCCCGTGTCCCCGCCCGGCTCCGTCGCCTTGTCCGTCTCGTCCTCGTCCGGACTCTTGCTGGGCTTCTCCTTCTGCGACTGCTTCGTCGAAGGAGTCGTCGGAGTCTTGTCCTTGTCCTTCGTGTCGTTGCTCGCGTTCAGCGCGAACGCGACGCCCACCGCGATCGCGATGACCGCGAGCACAGCGAAGATCCACATCTTGCCGCGGCCGCCCTTGCCGCCGCGCTGCCCGCCCTCGAAACCGCCGTCGTCGCCCGGCGGCCGCAGCATCGGGCCCGGGATCTGCGCGGTCCCGGAGTCCGGGTGCCCCATCGCGGTCGTCCCCGCGACGCCCATCGCCGGGGTGTTGCCGCCCTCGTGCATCTCGACGGGTCCGGTGTTCCAGGTGCCCGTGTGGCTGCCCTGCTCGTGCAGCATCTGCAGCCCGTACTGGACGAGGCCACGCATCTCCTCGGCGGTCTGGAACCGGTCGTCCGGGTCCTTGGCCAGGGAGCGCATGACGAGTCCGTCCAGCTCCGGCGGCGCCGCGTCCGAGACCTGGGAGGGCGGCAAGGCCGTGTCCTGGACGTGCTGATAGACCACGGAGAGCGGCGTCTCGCCGGTGAACGGCGGCCGCAGCGCGAGCAGTTCGTAGAGCAGACAGCCGGTCGCGTACAGGTCGGAGCGGTGGTCGACGGCCTTGCCGAGCGCCTGCTCGGGCGACAGGTACTGGGGCGTGCCCATGACCATGCCGGTCTGCGTCATCGTCGACTGCGCGCCATGCAGGGCGCGCGCGATGCCGAAGTCCATCACCTTCACCGCGCCGGTGTTGGTGATGATCACGTTCGCGGGCTTGATGTCGCGGTGGACGATGCCGTGCTGGTGCGAGTACGCGAGCGCTTCGAGCACCCCGGAGACGATGATGAGCGCCTGCTCGGCCCCCGGCGCCTCCGCGCTGATCAGCAGATCGCGGATCGTGCGGCCCTCGACGATCTCCATGACGATGTACGGGACGACGCTCGGCCCGACGACGTCTTCACCGGAGTCGTACACCGCGACCACAGCGTGGTGGTTGAGGCCGGCGACGGACTGGGCCTCGCGCGTGAAGCGGGCCTTGGAGACGGGATCCTCGGCGAGGTCGGAGCGGAGCAGCTTGACCGCGACGGTGCGGCCGAGACGTACGTCCTCGGCCGCGAACACCTCGGCCATACCGCCCCGGCCGAGTCTGTGGGTCAGCCGATACCGGCCGTCTCCGACGAGCCCGCCATTGCCCCACAACTCAGGCGCGTCAGACATTCCGCCGCCAGTCGCCTCGGGGTCGGACGGGCCCTGAGCGCGCTGCGTCTGTGCCATCAGTCCTCGCCGTCGTTTCTGGTCGTGGTACTTGGTGCTGAGTACGTCGCTGTACGGGTACTCCGACGGGCCACGCTACAGCCTTCACACCACCTGCCGGTTCGAGGTGGACCGGACATAAAAGCGTTCCCGGGTCCTCACGCGCAAACTTGTAACGCTTCCGAGACGCTTCTTGCGCGTACGGTCACGGAACGGGCACCGAGCTTGACGCGTCCTCGTCCTGGGGCAGACTTGGCCAGGAATAGCGGGTAATCGATCACCAGCCGCGGAGCCGTCCGGCCACCGCGCCGATGGGGGACGCACGAGATGAGCAGCCAGGACGGCGCACAGGGGCGGTACGCGGGGCGTTCGCTGGCCGGCGGCCGCTACCAACTGCGCGATCTGCTCGGCGAAGGCGGCATGGCCTCGGTCCACCTCGCGTACGACGCCGTTCTCGATCGCCAAGTCGCGATCAAGACGCTCCACACCGAGCTGGGCCGCGAGCAGTCCTTCCGCGAGCGCTTCCGCCGCGAGGCCCAGTCGGTGGCGAAGCTCACGCACACGAACATCGTGTCGGTCTTCGACACCGGCGAGGACGACCTCGACGGCACGACGATGCCGTACATCGTCATGGAGTACGTCGAGGGCAAGCCGCTCGGCTCCGTGCTCGACGCGTCCGTCGCGCAGTTCGGCGCGATGCCGACGGACCAGGCCCTGAAGATCACGGCGGATGTCCTCGCGGCGCTGGAGATCAGCCACGAGATGGGCCTGGTGCACCGCGACATCAAGCCCGGCAACGTCATGATGACCAAGCGCAACGTCGTCAAGGTCATGGACTTCGGCATCGCCCGCGCCATGCAGTCCGGCGTCACGTCGATGACGCAGACCGGCATGGTCGTCGGCACCCCGCAGTACCTCTCGCCGGAGCAGGCCCTCGGGCGCGGTGTGGACGCGCGCTCCGACCTCTACTCGGTCGGCATCATGCTCTTCCAGCTGGTCACGGGACGGCTGCCGTTCGAGGCGGACTCGCCGCTGGCCATCGCGTATGCCCACGTCCAGGAGGAGCCGGTCGCTCCGTCCTCGATCAACCGTTCGCTGCCGCCCGCGGTCGACGCGATCGTCGCCCGCGCGCTCAAAAAGAACCCGAACGAGCGTTTCCCGACCGCCGAGTCCATGCGGGACGAGTGCCTGCGCGTGGCCCAGTCCTTCCAGGCGGCGGCCCCCAGCATCGTCCCCGGCGCCCCGACGGCGAGCGGCGCGGGCGTCGGCTCCGCGGTCTTCCCGCCGGTCGACTCCTCGCTCCCGCAGCAGTCGGGCAGCGTCCAGACGCCGTACCAGCCGGGTCCTTACGGCCCGTCGACCCCGGCCCCGACGCCCGCGCCCACTCCGGGCTACGGCTACCCGCCGCAGCAGCAGGGCTACCAGACCCCGGCGCCCACCAACGCGTACGCGCCGCAGCAGGGGGCGCACACCCCGCCGCCGTACAACCTCTCCCCGCAGCCGGCCACGACGACGTCCTCCGGTTCGGGCAACTCCGGCAAGCGGAACATGCCGGTGATCGTCGGCTCGATCGTCGTCGCCCTCCTCGCCATCGGCGGCCTGATCACCGCCCTCTCGCTCAACAGCGACGACAAGGGCGGCAAGGAAGCGTCGGACGACAAGTCGAAGCAGCCGGTGGCGGGGTACAAGGGGCCCAACCGCAACATGGTGATCGAGAAAGAGAAGTGCACGGAGCCGGAGACCGGCTACAACGACGAGAAGAAGATCAAGGTCCCGGACTTCACCTTCCGCGACTGGAAGTCCGTCCTGACCTGCCTGCAGGCCGCCGGATGGCAGTACGACAAGCGCGAAGTCGACGAGAACGCCTACGGCAAGGACACCGTCATGCGGCAGACCCCGAAGGAAGGCACGGAGGTCGACCCGAAGAACGTGGACATCCAGTTCGACATCTCGACGGGCAATCCGGCTTGAGTACGGCTTGAGTACCGCTTGAGTACTGCCTGAGTACGACGAGGGGCCCGGTACGCGGGGTGCGTACCGGGCCCCTCGTCGTAGGCCGTCCAAGTCGTAGGTCGTCCTAGTCGTAGGTCGTCCTAGAGGTAGGGACCCCCCGTTCGGCCCGCGAGGCCGCCCTCGTCGTCGTCATCGCCGCCGCCCACACCGGGCGGCAGCGCCCGCCGCATCTGCTCCAGCTGGGCCCGCGCCGCCATCTGCTGCGCGAACAGCGTGGTCTGGATCCCGTGGAAGAGGCCTTCGAGCCAGCCGACCAGCTGGGCCTGCGCGATGCGCAGTTCGGCGTCGCTGGGCGTCGCCTCCTCCGTGAAGGGCAGGGAGAGCCGCTCCAGCTCCTCGACTAGCTCGGGGGCGAGTCCGTCCTCCAGCTCCTTGACCGAGCTGGCGTGGATCTCCTTGAGGCGGACCCGGCTCGCCTCGTCGAGAGGAGCCGCCCGCACCTCCTCGAGCAGCTGCTTGATCATGCTGCCGATGCGCATGACCTTGGCCGGCTGTTCGACCATCTCCGTCACCGGGACCTCGCGGGATTCGTCGTCTCCGCCACCACCGAGAGCCATTCCGTCCTGGCCCACGACCAGGACCTGGGGACTCTCCTGTGACCGTTCGTTCCTCGGCATCTCCATGCCGCCATTCTCTCGCACCCCTACATCACACATCGGTAGTGCCCCCGTACGGAGCTGATCCACCCTCAGCCGCGCCGCAACCGCAGAGCGAGGAAGCCGAGGCCGAGCCCGATGAGGACCAGCCCGCCGCCGAGCGGCAGGACGCGCAGCCCCGGCAGCACGGCCTCGGCGGGCGCCGGTTCTCCGGCGTCGGACACGGGGTCGCGGTGCGTCACGGGGGCCGGTTCGGGCTGCGGCGGCGGTACGTACGGCGGCGGCGTGAAGGGGGGCGGCGGCGGATCGGGCAGCGGCGGATCCGGCCGCCCCGGCCGTGCGCGGCCCTCACCCGGGCGGCTCCCGGCGCGGGGCGTCTCGTCGACGGTGGAGACGGGGCCTCGGGGCGCGGATTCGGCCGCGTACGACATGAGGTCATCCGGTACGAGCGCCGCGAGGGACGTGAGCAGCGTCGCCACGAGGACCATGCGAAGAGTCGTCCATGGAACAGGCACCGCGCCGGCTCCCTCCCGCTGTCGGGTCGCCCAGGACCAAGAGGATCATCACGCCAGTGACAGCGTCACATAGCACAACAATTCCGGCACCTTGATCGCACCCGAAGGGACGCGCGAAGGGGGCGGCCCGAAGGGGCACGGGGAACTGCGCGACCAGCCACGTCGAGCCCGCAGGGACGAGACCACGCGCCAGTCTCCCTGCCCCGCACGGCACGGCACCGCACCGCACGCCGGCAACGCGCTACCGCGTAAGCAGCACCTTCCCGATGTGCCCGCTCTCCTCAAGAACCCGATGCGCCGCCGCCGCGTCCCTCATCGGCACCGTGCGGTCGACGATCGGCCGGACATGCCCCCCACCGATCAGCGGCCAGACGTGCTCCCGCACCGCCGCGACGATCGACGCCTTCTCGGCGGCGGGGCGGCCGCGCAGCGAGGTGGCGGTGACGGCGGCACGCTTGTTGAGGAGCGTGGCGATGTTCAGCTCGCCCTTGACGCCGCCCTGCATGCCGATGATCGCTAGCCGGCCGTTGACCGCGAGGGACCGCACGTTCCGGTCCAGGTACTTCGCGCCCATGTTGTCGAGGATGACGTCCGCGCCGGCCCCGTCCGTGGCCCGCTGGATCTCCTCGACGAAGTCCTGCTCGCGGTAGTTGATGAGGACGTCGGCCCCCAGCTCCCCGCAGAACGCCAGCTTCTCCTTGCTGCCCGCCGTGACGGCGACCTTCGCCCCGACCGCCTTGGCCAGCTGGATCGCCATGGTGCCGATGCCGCTCGAACCGCCGTGCGCGAGCAGCGTCTCGCCGGGGCGCAGGTGGGAAATCATGAAGACGTTGGACCAGACGGTGGAGGTCACCTCGGGCAGCGCGGCCGCCGTCACGAGGTCGACGCCCTCGGGCACGGGGAACAGCTGTCCGGCCGGGACGACGACCTGCTCGGCGTAACCGCCGCCCGAGAGCAGGGCGCACACCTCGTCGCCGACGGCCCAGCCGGAGACGCCGGGGCCGAGCGCGGTGATGCGGCCCGCGCACTCCAGGCCCGGGTACGGGGACGCGCCGGGCGGCGGGTTGTAGGCGCCCTGCCGCTGCAGCAGATCGGCGCGGTTCACGGCGCTGGCCACCACCTCGACCAGCACCTCGCCCTCACCGGGCACGGGATCGGGCACCTCGGCCCATACGAGCGCTTCAGGGCCACCGGGTTCGGGGATCGTGATCGCATGCATGCGGCCGAGGCTACTCCGGCCCCGTCAGGGGCGCGGGGAACTGCGCGACAAGCCACGACGCACCGCTACCGCGACAGAGAACCCCAAGCCCTGCCCCACGCCGCACCCTGGCCCAGGGGTACAACCCCAGCCCCGGCACAGCGCCAGCGCCCCCGCAGCGAGGGCCCGCCCTCAGTCCGCCGGCAACGGCTTCGTATCGGGCGCGACCGCCGACCCCGGCGTCACCCGCACAATCGTGATCAGCCGGTCCATCAACTGCAGCTTCCCGACGGCCGGATCGTCGTACCCGAGCACCCGATGCCCTCGTACGACACTCACGACCAGGTCATCCGTCTCCCGGACGCCCTTCCCCACCTCGGCCTTTATGACCGGCCTCTCGACGAGATCGAGCCCGGTGCCCTGCTGGATCAGGTCCTCCATGACCATGCCCGCGCTGGGGCTCAGCACGGAGAGCCCGAGCAGCCGGCCCGCCGCGCTGGCGCTGGTGATCACCGCGTCGGCGCCGGACTGCCGGAGCAGCGGCGCGTTCTCCTCCTCGCGGACCGCGGCCACGATCTTCGCCCCGCGGTTCAGCTGCCGCGCGGTGAGGGCGACAAGGACCGCCGTGTCGTCGCGCTGTGTCGCGATGATGATCTGGCGGGCCCGCTGCACCTCCGCGCGGAGCAGCACATCGCTGCGCGTGGCGTCGCCGACGACACCCGCGTACCCCTCCGCCGTGGCCGCGTCGATGACCTTCGCGCTGGGGTCGACCACCACGATCTGCTCCGGTTTCAGACCGGTCGCGCAGACGGTCTGGATCGCCGAGCGGCCTTTGGTGCCAAAGCCGACGACGACGGTGTGTTCACGCAAGTTGGACCTCCAGCGGGACAGACGCCATTCCTCGCGCGTCCGTTCCGTGAGCACTTCGAGGGTCGTGCCGACCAGAATGATCAGAAAGAGCACGCGCAACGGCGTGATCATGAGGATGTTGGTGAGCCGGGCACTGTCGCTGTACGGGACGATGTCGCCGTACCCGGTGGTGGAGAGCGTGACGGTGGCGTAGTACGCGGCATCGAGGAAGTCGACGCGCTCGTCCGAGTTGTCGTGGTAGCCGCCGCGGTCGATCCAGACTATGAACGTCGTCAGGGCGAGCACCAGCAAGGCCATCAGCAGACGCCGGGTGACCTGGCGCAATGGCCGCTCCACCACCCGCTGGGGCAGCTTGATCCGATGGGTGGCGTGGTGCTCTTCGGGGTTGCGGGCGATCGCGTCGTGGCCGGGAAGTTTCACGTGAAACACACCCCGCCACCGTCGGTCAGGGCCCAGGGGAGATCGAGGATCTCCAGCTCCTGGCCCTCGCGGGCACCGCCGGGCGGCACGACCGCGAGCGCGTCGGCCGCGGCGATGCCGCGCAGCATCGCCGGGCCGTTGAAGTGCAGCGGCACGGCCTGCTCGGCACGCAGGGCGACAGGCACGAGGCGGGTGTCGTACGGGTGTCCCTGCACGTCGTCGCGTACGGGCGCGGTGTACGCCGAGCCGGTCGAAGCCGCCGGATTCGCCGAAGCCGCGTAAGCCGCCGAAGCCGCGTAAGCCGCCGAAGCCTCTGAGGAGCCGCCGCCGGGGTCGGCCGCGCGTCCGGTGAGCGTGCGCAGCAGCGGCTCGGCAAGCGTCAGCAGTCCGGAGACGGCGGCGAGCGGATTGCCCGGGAGACCGACGAGGTGCTGCCCCGGGCGGATGCGGGCCAGCAGCATCGGGTGTCCGGGGCGTACGGCGACACCGTCCAGGAGCAGTTCGGCGCCGATGCGGCGCAGCGTGGGGTGGATGTGGTCGACGGGGCCCGACGCCGTACCGCCCGTCGTGACGATCAGGTCGGCGGTGGACGTCGTGAGCGCCTGGTGGAGCGCCTTCGCGTCGTCGCCGAGCCACCGGACCCCGGTGACCTCGGCGCCGAGCGCGCGCAGCCAGGGCGGCAGCATCGGGCCGAGCGCGTCCCGGATGAGGCCCTCGCGGGGCAGACCCTCGGTGAGCAACTCGTCACCGAGTACGAGGACTTCGGCGCGGGGCCTGCGGACGGTACGGAGCGTGTCGTACCCGGCGGCCGCGGCGAGCCCGAGTACGGCGGGCGTCACCAGGGAGCCGGCCGGCAGGAGATGGTCACCGGAACGGCACTCCTGGCCGCGCGGGCGGATGTCCTGCCCCGGCACCACCTCACGCAGGGCGTGCAGCCTGCCCTTGTCGTCGATACGGCCGTGCTCGCTGCGCAGAACCGCGGTGCCGTCCCGCGGGATGCGGGCGCCCGTCGCGATGCGGACCGCCTCTCCGTCGCCGAGCGTCTCCGGACCGTCGTGTCCGGCGAGGATGCCGTCGGCCCGCACGTCCCAGGGGCCCGGGCCCGCGACGACCCAGCCGTCCATCGCGGAGGTGTCGAAGGACGGCAGATCGGTGAGGGCGGCGAGCGGAACGGCCAGAACCATCCCGAGGGCCCCCTCCAACGGAACCGCCACGGGCTCACCCCCGGCCCTCGGCACGACCCGCGCGGCAAGGGCACGGGCCGCGGGCCAGGGGGTGACGCCGACCGGGGCTGTCGGCGCGGCCGGGGACGCCGAGCGGGGCACGACTCCGTGACCATCCCGGCACTCGTTCACCAGAGCAAGAGCTTCATCAAGCTCGGCATCCGGCGCGGGGTTCCCACTCATCCGGCGTCCGGGGTGGGGTGGGGCTGGGGACGCGGGGTGGCCGAGGGCTCCGGATCGGAGGTGGTGGGGGGCTGCGCGCCAGGAGCCACCTGGGTCTCCGTGCCGGAGTCCGCATGAAGCCCGGCGCCGGAGGCGGCGCCGGAGGCGGTGTCGGAGGCGGTGTCGGAGGCGGTGTCGGAGGCGGTGTCGGAGGTGGCGCCGGAGGCGGTGTCGGAGGTCGACGTCGGCTTCGCGTCCTGTTCGTCCTCGTCCGCCCAACGGGCCGCCAGCGCCGCGGCCTTGCGCGCCACCTCGGCCACCGCTTCGGCGCCGCCCGTCGTCCCGTCCCGCCCGGCGGCCTGCGCCGCCGCATAGCCGACGAGGAAGGTGGTCAGCGGTGCCGCCGGCCTTGCCACGCCGTGCGCGGCGTCGCGGGCGAGGTCGAGGAGGGTGCCGGTATCGACGTCGAGTTCGATGCCCAGCTCGTCCTTGACTGCGGAAATCCATTCATCCAACACGTGCCCATGCTCCCTGATGCGCGCCCGCGCGGCGGTGATGTCGTCCCAGGTGTCGCAGTCGAAGGCGGCGACGGGGTCGGCGACCCGGGTCAGGTCGAGCCGCGCGGTCAGCAGCCGCAGCGGCAGCCCACCGAGCCCACCACCCTGGCCCGCGCCCGGACCCGCACCCGCACCCGTGCCCGCACCCGCACCCGTGCCTGCACCCGTACCCGTGCTCGCGGCCGCGCCCGCGAGCCCCGCGATCTCCCGCCGGAGCGACGCACTCCGATAGGCCGCGACGAGCGGCTGCTCACGGCCGCCGGGGTCGGTGAGGACCGCTCCGTCGGCGCCGCTCTTCCGCAGGGCGCCGAGCAGACGGCGTACGGTCTCCTCGGACAGGAACGGCAGGTCCGCGGAGAGCACCACCACCCGCTCCGCCGTCGTGCGCCGCAGGCCCGCGTCGAGCGCGGCCAGCGGCCCGCCGCCCGGCGGCTCCTCGCGCGCCCACACCACGGGCCGTACGGTCGGCCTCGGCGCGGCCACGACGACGGTGGTCCCGGCGCCGGCGCACGCCGCCAGGACCCGGTCGATCAGCGTCCGGCCACCCACGCGCAGGCCGGGTTTGTCGGCACCGCCGAGCCGCGCTGCGCCGCCACCGGCGAGCACCACGGCGTCGTACAGGGCACCTTCGTTCGCGGTCACCCCCCGAGTATGGGCGTACAGAGGATCATTGCCACCCCATTAAGGACCCTTGGGTTGGGTAAAGGGCTTACGTCACCAGGGGGCCTCACACCGACCGCAACAGCACCGCCGGCTGTTCCACGCAGTCCGCCACGTACCGCAGGAAGCCTCCGGCCGTGCCGCCGTCGCACACCCGGTGGTCGAAGGTGAGCGACAGCTGGACCACGTGCCGCACCGCCAACTCCCCCTGATGCACCCACGGCTTGGGGACGATCCGGCCCACGCCGAGCATGGCCGCCTCGGGGTGGTTGATGATCGGCGTGGATCCGTCGACGCCGAACACCCCGTAGTTGTTCAGCGTGAACGTCCCCCCGGTCAGCTCCCCGGGGGTCAGTGTCCCGGCCCGCCCTTCGACCGTGAGCCGGATCAGCTCGGCGTTGATCGACGCGGTCGTCCGCGTCTGCGCGTGCCGTACGACCGGAACGACCAGGCCCCGATCGGTCTGCGCGGCGAACCCGAGATGGATGTCGGCGAACCGCCGCACCTCCCGCGCCTCCATGTCCACCGTGGAGTTCAGCATCGGGAAGCGCTCCAGCGCGGCCACGCTGATGCGGGCGAGCAGCGCGAGCAGCGACACCTTGTGGCCCTCGCGCTCCGTCATCGCGGCGTTCATGGCGGCACGGGCGGCGAGCAGTTCCGTCGCGTCGGCGTCGACCCAGCAGGTGGCCTCCGGTATCTCGCGCCTGCTGCGGGACATCTTGTCGGCGACGAGGCCCCGGATGCCGCTCAGCGGATACCGGGATTCGATGCCCGCGCGCGTGGGCTCCTGCCCCGCCCCGACCTGGCGGCGCGCCTCGGCCCGCCCGGCGCGGATCAGCTCGTCGTCCTCGCGGACCGCCTTCTTGACCGCCGCGACCCGGCGCGCCTCGCTCTTCGCCCGCGAGGTATCGGCCTCGGCACTTGAGGTATAGGTCCCGGCACCCGAGGTGGCCGTCTCGCGCTCGGCCGCCCGGTCCCCGCCGATGGCCGCCTCGACGTCGGCCCGCGTGATGAGCCCGTCCGGGCCCGAACCCGCGAGCCCGCGCAGCTCCACGCCGTGCTCCCGCGCCAGCTTGCGTACGAGAGGGGAGATCACCGGGACCGGGCCGTCCACGCGCGCGGGAGGCCTCTCCGGGCCGGGCTCTGCGGAGGGCGTCCTCAGGGCGGGCCGCGTGGGCAGCACCCTCCTGCGGCGGGCGGGCGCCGCCGCGGTGCCGTAACCGACCAGGACGTTCCCGGAGGACTCCTCCGCGGCCGTCTGCAGGGCCCGCTCGGCGGGCTCCTCAGGCGCTCGGGGACCGGCCGGCGCGCTCACGGCGACCGTCAACAGCGGCGCTCCGACCGGCAGTTCCTCGCCCTCCTCGCCGAAGCGGGCCGTGACCACGCCCCCGTAGGGACACGGCACCTCGACCATCGCTTTGGCCGTCTCGACCTCGACGACCGGCTGGTCCACGGCGACGACGTCCCCGACCTGGACGAGCCAGCGGACGATCTCGGCCTCCGTGAGCCCTTCGCCGAGGTCGGGCAGTTTGAACTCCAGGCTGTTCACATCAAAAGCAGGCGCCATCAGTTCCCCGCCTCCCACTGCAATCGCGCGACCGCGTCCAGGATCCGGTCGACACCCGGCAGATGGTGCTTCTCCAGCATCGGCGGCGGATACGGGATGTCGAACCCCGCGACCCGCAGCACCGGCGCCTCCAGGTGGTGGAAGCACCGCTCGGTGACCCGCGCGGCGATCTCTCCGCCGGGACCGCCGAAACCGCCCGACTCGTGCACGACGACCGCCCGCCCCGTGCGTCGCACGGACGCGGCGACCGTCTCGTCGTCGAAGGGCACCAGCGACCGCAGGTCGACCACTTCGAGGTCCCAGCCCTCCGCGCGGGCCGCCTCGGCCGCCTCCAGGCAGACGGGCACGGACGGCCCGTACGTGATGAGCGTGGCGCTGCGCCCGGGGCGCCGCACCACCGCGCGGCCTATCGGTTCAACGGCCTGGGGCGCCTGCGGGTTCCAGTCGGCCTTGGACCAGTACAGCCGCTTCGGCTCCAGGAAGACGACCGGGTCGTCGGAGGCGATGGAGGCCCGCAGCAGGCCGTAGGCGTCGGCGACCGTGGCGGGCGTCACGACATGGAGGCCCGGGGTCGCCATGTAGTACACCTCCGAGGAATCGCTGTGGTGCTCCACTCCGCCGATTCCGCCGCCGTAGGGCACGCGCACGGTGATGGGCAGCGGCATCGCGCCCCTGGTGCGGTTGCGCATCCGTGCCACGTGCGAGATGAGCTGCTCGAAGGCGGGGTAGGCGAAGGCGTCGAACTGCATCTCGACGACGGGCCGCAAGCCGTACATGGCCATGCCGACCGCTGTCCCCAGGATGCCCGCCTCCGCCAGCGGTGTGTCCGTACAGCGGTCCTCTCCGAACTGCTCGGTGAGCCCGTCGGTGACCCGGAAGACGCCGCCGAGCGCCCCCACGTCCTCTCCGAGGACGTGCACGGAGGGGTCCTCGGTCATGGAGTCACGCAGCGCGCGTCCGAGCGCCTGCGCCATGGTGGCCGGTTTGGTGGCCGGCTTCACCGCGACCGTGGTCATCGCGTCTCCTCCTGTGCCTCTTCCGAGGCCGCTTCCAGCTCGGCCCGCAACTGCGCCGCCTGCTCCCGCAATTGGGAGGTCTGCTCGGCGTACACGTGCGTGAAGAGGTCCATGGGGTCGAGCAGGGGGTCCTGGTTCATGCGCTCGCGCAGGTCGGCCGCCATGGCCTCGGCGTCCTCGCTCGCCTGCCGCTTGGTGTCGTCGTCGAGGAGGCCGCGCTCCGCCAACTCCCGCTCCAGGAGCAGGATCGGGTCGTGGTCGCGCCAGGCCTCGACCTCGGCGTCGTGGCGGTAGCGCGTGGCGTCGTCGGCGTTCGTGTGGGCTTCCACGCGGTACGTGACCGCCTCCACGAGGGTGGGCCCGCCGCCCTTCCGCGCGCGGGTGACCGCTTCGCCCAGGACCTCGTGCATCGCGACCGCGTCGTTGCCGTCCACCAGACGCCCCGGCATGCCGTACCCGACGGCCTTGTGGGCCAGGGAGGGGGCCGCGGTCTGCTTGGCGAGCGGCACGGAGATCGCGAAGCCGTTGTTCTGCACGAGGAAGACCACGGGCGCCCGCCACACGGCGGCGAAGTTCAGCGCCTCGTGGAAGTCGCCTTCGCTGGTGCCGCCGTCGCCGACCATGGCGAGTGCGACCACGTCGTCGCCCTTGAGGCGTGCGGCGTGCGCGAGGCCGACAGCGTGGGGCAGCTGGGTGGCGAGGGGCGTGCACAGGGGCGCTATGCGGTGCTCGCGCGGGTCGTAACCGGTGTGCCAGTCGCCGCGCAGCAGCGCCAGCGCGCTCACGGGGTCGAGGCCGCGGGCGACCACGGCGAGTGTGTCCCGGTAGCTCGGGAAGAGCCAGTCCTGCTCGTCGAGGGCCAGCGCGGCGGCGACCTCGCAGGCCTCCTGGCCGGTGCTGGAGGGGTAGACCGCGAGCCTGCCCTGCTTCGTCAGCGCCGTCGCCTGCGTGTTGTAGCGACGTCCCCGCACCAGCTCGGCATAGAGGCGGCGCAGCAGCCCTGGGTCGGCCTTCGCGGCGGCCTCGGTGCCAAGGACGCGGTACGGCTCCGCGTCCGGCAGCAGCGGCGCGGGGTCGGTCCTGGGCTGCCAAGCGGGGGGCGGGGTCGGCCGGTAGGCGCCCCGCTGCTCCATAACCGTCATGACGGCACCTCCTGGGGGAAGCGGTCTCCTCGTGGGAGCGGCAAAAGAGGCGCAGCGGTGTGACGCGCCTCACCTACCGATTGTTCGGTCGTCGGCACATTTTGGCTACAGGCACCTCCAGGCTGTGGACAAACGGTTCTGCACAGCCTGGGATGGATGCAGTACGTCCATGGTAGGGAGGCGGGGGGACATGGGATCTGAACGAATGGCCGAGCAGCACGCCGGCGACCGGCCGGAGCCCCGACCCCTGGACTCCATCGACCGTGACATCCTCCAGATCCTGCACACGGACGGTCGCGCGTCGATACGCTCCGTGGCCGAACGGGTCCATGTGTCACGGGCCAACGCCTACGCGCGCATCAATCGCCTCATCGACGACGGCGTCATCCGGGGCTTCGGGGCGCGGATCAACCACGAGCGCGCCGGGCAGGGCGCGTCGGCGTACATCACGCTCAAAATCGTGCAGAACACCTGGCGCACGGTGCGCGAGCATCTGCGCGCGCTCCCTGGCGCGTCCCATATCGCGCTGGTCAGCGGTGACTTCGACGTACTGCTCCTGGTCCACACACCGGACAACCGCGCCCTGCGCGAGCTGGTGCTGACCCGGCTGCAGTCCATCCCCGAAGTCCTCAGCACGCGTACGTTGCTGGTCTTCGAGGAGGAGGACCTGGAGAGCGCCGAGCCAAAGGGGTGAACCGCGCGGCTCAGCGGTCGGTGCGCAGCCCCGCGAAGGCCAACTGCACGACGGCGTCGGCGATCTGGGCGCCGTTGGCCGCTCCCCGGCTCTCCGGCCGGTACCACTCCACGATGGAGTTGATCATCCCGAAGAGCAGCCGGGTAGCCAGGCGCAGCTCGACGTCGGAGCGCAGGTCGCCGTCCGCGACGGCCTCCTTGAGCAGCGCGGCCACCTGCTGATCGAACTGCCTGCGCCGCTCCAGGGCCCACCGCTCGGTGTCGGTGTTGCCCCGCACCCGCAGCAGCAGCGTCACATAGGGCAGTTCGGCGACCAGCACCTCAACCGTGCGGCGGGTGACGTACTCCAGGCGCTCGACGGCGGTCCCCACGCGCGCGTGCTCCTCGGCGAGGATCCCGAAGAGGCCGTCGATCGCCCGGCTCACCGCGCGGCGCAGCAGCTCCTCCTTGCCCGCCACATGGTGGTAGATCGAGGACTTGGAGATACCTGCCGCCTTGGAGAGGTGCTCCATGGACGTGCCGTCGTAGCCGCGCTCGTTGAAGACGCGGACGGCGACGCTCAGCAGCGTCTCCGGGGTGTACGTGTCCCGCCGGGCGGTGGTCATGAGTACTCCTCTCGCACGGCCTGGCGCCGCAGGGCCTGGGAGGGCGCGTAACGCCCGGTGGGGTACTCGCTGCTCAAGAGGTCCAGCGCCTCGGCCACGCGGTACGTGGTGAGACGGCGGCCCCATTCGAGCGGGCCGAGCGGGTAGTTGACCCCGAGGCGCATGGCGGTGTCGACGTCCTCGGCGTCCGCCACCTCGCGCCCCACGGCGTCCAGGGCGAAGTCGACGAGCATCCACACCGTGCGGGCCACGATCATCCCCGGGACGGGCCCGATGACGCTGACCTTCTTGCCGAGCGCCTGGAAGAGGCCGATCGCCTCCTTCAGGGCCTGCTCACCGACCCTGCTGGACGGGGCGAGGGCGATCCGGGTCGCGGCGCGGTAGTCCAGCGCGAGATCGAAGTGGATCGTGGGCTCCGCCGCGGTGTCGGGGGCCGTCCCGTCGACCGGCTCCAGCCGGGCGCCGCTCGGCAGCTCGATGGAGCCGGGGCGGCTCGGTACGCCCTGCCCCGGGCCGACCCGGATGCCGGCCTCTCGCATGAGGTCGAGCAGGGCGTCCGCCGGGAAGAGGTCGCCGTGGACGGTGACGGCCCGCGGGGCCTTCTCGGGCTCGGCGGTGTGCGGCTCCGCGCGCGGGGCGTCGTCCCCGTACGCGTACCAGCCCTGGCCCGACTTCCGGCCGAGGCGGCGCGACTCGACGAGCCGGCGCTGGGCGAGCGAGGGCGTGAACTTGGGATCCTGGAAGAACGACTCCCACACGGAGCGCGTGACGGCTTCGTTGACGTCCTGGCCGATGAGGTCGGTGAGTTCGAAGGGGCCCATCTTGAAGCCGCCGCACTCGCGCAGGACCGCGTCGATCGTCGCCGGGTCGGCGACCCGCTCCTCGTACAGGCGCAGCGCCTCTGCGTAGAAGGGCCTGGCGACGCGGTTGACGATGAAGCCGGGGGTGTCCGCGCAGCGCACCGGCGTCTTGCCCCAGGCCTTTGCGGTCTCGTACGCGCGCGTGGCGGCCGTCTCGTCCGTCGCGAAGCCGCTGACGACCTCGACGAGGGGGAGCAGCGGCGCCGGATTGAAGAAGTGCAGGCCGACGACTCGGCCCGGCTTCTGCAGGGCTCCCGCGACGGCGGTGACGGAGAGCGAGGAGGTGTTGGTGGCCAGCAGACAGTCGTCGGCGACGACGCCCTCCAGGTCTTGGAACAGCCGCTGCTTGACGTCCAGTCGTTCCAGTACCGCCTCGATGACGAGGCCGCAGCCCGCCAGCTCCGCGAGACTCTCCGCAGGCGCGAGCCGGGCGGCCGCGGCGGCGCGGTCGTCGGCCGTCAGTCTGCCCTTCTCGACGAGCCGGTCCAGGCGGGCGCCGATCGCGTCGGCCGCCGCCTCCGCCCGGCCGGGGGCCGCGTCGTACAGCCGTACGGGGTGACCGGCCACGAGGGCGACCTGTGCGATGCCCTGCCCCATGGTTCCGGTGCCGACCACGGCCACGGCGCTGCTGAGCTCGACTGCTGTCATGTCCGCGATCCTCCCGCACGGTCTGTCGGCCGGGGGGTTCGGGGTGGCCGCGGAGAAGTTGTCCACAGGTTTGGCGGACCCTCTTGTCCCGACCGATCGTTCGGTTACTCTAGCTCTGTCAGCCAGTCCCTGCCCACTGTTCCCGCCCACTCGCCAGCTCGATGGAGAGCTGACCGACGAGGAGTTGGTCCTGTCATGGCCGCCGAACTCACCGCGCACCAGCTGATCGCCAAGCACCGGCCCACCCTCGATCAGGCGCTGGACACCATCCGCACGCGGGCGTACTGGTCCCCGCACCCCGAGCACCCCAAGGCGTACGGGGAGGACGGCAGCCTGAGCCTGCCCGAGGGCAAAGCCGCTTTCGACGCCCTCCAGGGCACACGCTTCGACCTCGACCAGCCCGGCACAGATGACTGGGTCGGCGACGAGGTCTCGCCGTACGGCCCGGAGTTGGGGATCACCTATCCCCACCCGGACATCGACGCCCTGCTCCCCGCGATGCGCGCCGGAATGCGCGCCTGGCGCGACGCGGGCGCGGAAGCGCGCGCGGTGGTCAGCCTGGAGATCCTGGCGCGGATCAGCGCCCGCACGCACGAGTTCGCGCACGCGGTCATGCACACCAGTGGCCAGGCCTTCATGATGGCCTTCCAGGCGGGCGGCCCGCACGCCCAGGACCGCGGCCTGGAAGCGATCGCGTACGCCTACGCCGAGCAGGCCCGCACCCCCGAGACCGCCGAGTGGCACAAGCCCCAGGGCAAGCGCGACCCCCTCGCCATGAGCAAGCGGTTCACGCCCGTGGCGCGCGGCATCTCTCTCCTGATCGGCTGCAACACCTTCCCGACGTGGAACGGCTACCCGGGCCTCTTCGCCTCGCTCGCGACCGGCAACCCCGTCCTGGTCAAGCCCCACCCGCGCGCGGTGCTGCCGCTCGCGCTGACGGTGCGGATCGCCCGCGAGGTCCTCGCGGAGGCGGGCTTCGACCCGAACCTGATCTGCCTGGCCGTCGAGCGGCCCGGCGAGGGCATCGCCAAGACCCTCGCCGTCCGCCCCGAGATCAAGATCATCGACTACACGGGATCGTCGTCCTTCGGCGACTGGCTGGAGACCAACGCCCGCCAGGCGCACGTCTACACGGAGAAGGCCGGAGTCAATACCGTCGTCGTCGACTCGACGGACGACTACAAAGGAATGCTGGCCAACCTCGCCTTCTCCCTGTCCCTCTACAGCGGCCAGATGTGCACCACCCCGCAGAACCTCCTCATCCCGCGCGACGGCATCCGGACGGACGCCGGAGCCAAGTCGTACGACGAGGTGGTGGCCGACCTCGCGGCCTCGGTGAGCGGCCTCCTGGGCGACGACGCCCGGGCGAACGGCATCCTGGGCGCGCTGGTCAACCCGGACGTGAAGAGCCGCCTGGAGGCGGCCGCCGGGCTCGGCGAAGTGGCCCTGCCGTCAAGGGAGGTCACCAACCCCGACTTCCCCGAGGCCGTGGTGCGCACCCCGGTGATCGTCAAACTGGACGGCGCGAAGCCGGACGCCGAGGCGGCCTACCTCAGCGAGTGCTTCGGCCCGGTCTCCTTCGCGGTCGCCGTCGACTCGGCGGCGGACGCCGTGAAGCTGCTGCGCCGCACGGTGCGCGAGAAGGGAGCGATGACCGTCGGGGCGTACACCACCTCGGAAGAGGTCTCCGCGGCCGTCGAGGAGACCTGCCTGGAGGAGTGCGCCCAGCTGTCCCTGAACCTCACGGGCGGTGTCTATGTGAACCAGACCGCGGCGTTCTCGGACTTCCACGGCTCGGGCGGCAACCCCGCGGCGAACGCCGCGCTGTGCGACGGCGCGTTCGTGGCCAACCGCTTCCGTGTGGTGGAGATCCGCAAGGACGCGTGACCCGCGCGCGAAGGATGTGACCCGGCGGCGGGTTCAGGCCTCCAGACCCGGGGGTCTGCCCGCCGACCAGTGGAAGAGCGCCATGCCGACGCTCGTCGCCAGGTTGTAGCTGGAGACCTGCGGGCGCATCGGCAGGGACACCAAGTGGTCGACCCGTTCCCGCAGCGCCGCCGACAGGCCACTGCGCTCGGACCCGAAGGCGAGCACGGCGTCATCCGGGAGCTTCAGCCCCCGGATGTCCACGCCCTCCGCGTCGAGCGCGAACACCGGCCCGGGCGGTAGCTCGGCGACCTCCACGCGCTCCACGGCCGTCGCGAAGTGCAGCCCGGCGCCACCGCGTACGACAGTGGGGTGCCAGGGGTCGAGCGTCCCGGTGGTGACGACACCAGTCGCCCCGAAACCGGCGGCGAGCCGGATCACCGCCCCGGCGTTACCGAGATTGCGGGGGTCGTCGAGCACGACGACCGGCGCGGTCCTCGGCGTACGCCCCAGCGCTTCGAGGTTGGCCGCGCGCGAGGGACGTACCGCCAAGGCGGCCATCGCGGTGGGGTGCAGCCGTGGCACCAGGGCGCGCAGCCGCTCCTCGGGGACCTCCACCAGGAGCGCGTCCAGCGCGTCCCTCACATCCGGCGCCAGCTCGTCCGCGAGAGCCAGCGCACCGGCCCGGTCGCCGGTCAGCGCGACCGGTACACGCGCCTCGAAGCGCAGCGCGTGCTTGATCGCATGGAAGCCGTCGAGCAGCACGGACGTGTCGGCGAGCCCGTGCCAGGCGCGCAGGGCGCCGTCGGGCTCCACCGCATCCGCCCTGTTCATGGACGTCCTGTTCATGGAGTGAAGCCTACGCGCGCGTGCTCGGTGGGCTCCTCGTCCCGCCACCACTCCGCCGCGCTCCGCCGCGGCCGGGCGCCCCGGAGCGGCAGACGGGAGAGCGGCACACGGGAGACCACCGCTCCACGCGCGCGTGCCACCCATCCGCCCAGGCGCCGCAGGAACGACGTCGGCAGGAACACCGCGTCGGCTGTGATCATCGCCAGCGAGAAGAAGGGCAGCCCCAGGACGACGGCGATGACGGCGTGCTCCAGGATCATCGCCGCCAGCAGGACGTTCTTCACCCGCCGGTTGAAGAGGGTGAAGGGAAAGGCCACCTGCACGGCGACCGTCCCGTACGTCACCAGCATCAGGATCAGGCCGTTGGACGAGAGCAGCTCGGAGAGGGCGGGCCACGGGGAGAAGTAGTCGAGGTTCAGCGGGTAGTAGACAGCCGTGCCGTCCTGCCAGCGGCTGCCCTGGATCTTGTACCAGCCGGCGGTGGCGTAGATCAGGCAGGCCTCGACCATGATGACGAGCAGGCCCGCGTTGTGGGCGATGTTGGCGACGACGTCGAGCAGCTTGCGCAGCTCGCTCCGCGGGGCGCGCCGCCCCACGGCCCACCACAGGCCGTGCACCAGCCACAGCCCCCAGAAGAACCGCAGCCAGCCGCCGCTGAGCTCCCCCATGAAGGTCACGACGGACAGTCCGAGCCCGAGCACCCACCACAGGAGGGGTCCCACCCTGTCGGTGTCCTCCACGCGCGCGCGTGCCGCGCGCCGCGCGTCCAGCGACCAGACCTGGGCGCACCGGGTGAACACCAGGTAGGTCGCCATCAGATGGATGACGTTGTCGCCGCCGTCACCGATGAAGATGCTGCGGTTCTGCAGCGACAGCACGCCGATCATGAACAGCACGGACATGGTGCGCGTCCGCCAGCCGAGCAGCAGCAGGGCACTGCTCAGGATCGCCAGCGCGTAGACGACCTCGAACCAGATCCGCCCGTCCGACCACATCAGGGCGGTGAAGGCACCGTTCCCCGAGATGAGCTGCCGCGCCATGTCCCAGTCCCAGGGGCCGTGGGGACCGTACATCTCATGGCGGTGGGGGAGTTCGCGCAGCAGGAAGAAGAGCCAGGTGCCGGCGAATCCGATGCGGACCACCGCTGTCTGGTACGGACCGAGGGCGAACCCGGTGACTTTGCTGAGCCCTCGCGCCAACGGGCGTTCGATACGGGTGGTCACCGCGCGGTCCCTTCCGCGTCCGTGAGCGGCAGGTCATCGGGCGTCACCGGCCACCAGGGGAGCAGCCGGTACACCGGCTTGGCGGAGACCTTCTCCTCGCTCCACTTCGGCGGCCGCACGTTCGTGGTCCTGGAGCGCAGCTGCACGCGCGCGATGTCGTCGCCCTTGCCGCCCGGCCGCTCCCGGTCCAGCCGCATGTACGCGATGCGTCGGATGTAGCGCTCCGATAGCTGGCCCCGCAGGCCGACGGGACGATTCTGCGCGTCGTGCGAGCCGACGTAGAAGTCCCAGGCCCGGCGGAGTTCGTTCTGCTGCGTGTGACTGGGCAGGAGGTTGCCGTCGATGGCGGCGCCGTCCTGTGCGGAGAGGTCGTACCAGTCGGTGGTCCGCGTTCCGCCGTCGGCCGTACGGAGCTCCGCCCGGGCCTGCACCGCGACGTTCTGCTGGAGCGGGTTGGGCGCGAAAAGCTTCCAGTTCTGCTCGAACTCGGGGTAGACCCACTCCTCGACCACGTCGCCATGCTGCTTGGTCAGGGTGTTCGAGGGCGCGACATGGAAGAAGAGCATCCCTATGTGGACGCACGCGACCACGCCGACGAACGCGAGGGCGCAGGCGGCCGCGATCTGATAGCCCAGCTTCAGCCCGGCGATACCGACGCGGGGCTCCGGCGCGGCTTCCGGGCCGGTTTCCGGGTCGGCGGGCCCGGCAGGCCCGCCGCCGGAGCCTTTGTCGTACCCGTCCATTCCGCCCCGTTCCCCGATCCCCGGCCGCTCGCTCCGAACCCTGCCGCCGGAACGGTACTCAGGCCCGCCCGCCGCGCACAGCGTTCGCGAAGTTATCCACAGGGTTGACACCTTATGGCGGCGCGCCGCACCATTGAATCCAGACGAACCGAACGATCGGTCGGTCGGTTCGCTCAGGTCGAGGGGGACCGAGATGGCGACAGCAGCCGCAGACAGGGCGGCGGGGACGGAGCCGGACGAGGCCACGTCCTCGGCCGCACGCACGGCCGGGCACCAGGCCGCCTTCGACGAGGCGGTCGCCGCCGACGAGCGCATCGAGCCGCGCGACTGGATGCCGGACGCCTATCGCGCGTCACTCGTCCGGCAGATCGCGCAGCACGCGCACTCCGAGATCATCGGCATGCAGCCCGAGGCCAACTGGATCACGCGCGCCCCCTCCCTGCGGCGCAAGGCGATCCTCATGGCCAAGGTGCAGGACGAGGCCGGCCACGGCCTGTATCTCTACAGCGCCGCCGAGACACTCGGCACCAGCCGCGACGAGCTGCTCGACAAGCTGCACTCGGGCCGCCAGAAGTATTCGTCGATTTTCAACTACCCCACGTTGACCTGGGCGGACGTCGGCGCGATCGGCTGGCTCGTGGACGGCGCCGCGATCACCAACCAGGTCCCCCTGTGCCGCTGTTCGTACGGCCCGTACGCCCGCGCGATGGTCCGCGTCTGCAAGGAGGAGTCCTTCCACCAGCGCCAGGGGTACGAGTCGTTGCTCGCCCTCAGCAGAGGCACCCAGGCCCAGCACGAGATGGCGCAGGACGCGGTGAACCGCTGGTGGTGGCCCTCACTGATGATGTTCGGCCCGCCCGACGACGAGTCCTCGCACTCCGAGCAGTCGATGACGTGGAAGATCAAGCGCCATTCGAACGACGAGCTGCGCCAGCGCTTCGTGGACATCTGCGTCCCCCAGGCGGAGTCGCTCGGCCTGACCCTCCCCGACCCGGACCTGGTGTGGAACGAAACACGGGGGCATTACGACTTCGGCCCGATCGACTGGACCGAATTCTGGGACGTCCTGAAGGGGAACGGCCCGTGCAACGAACAGCGCATCACCCAACGCAGGCGCGCCCACGAGGAGGGCGCCTGGGTCCGGGAGGCAGCGGCCGCGTATGCCGCGAAGCAAGCGGAAGCGGTCCGCACGGACGCCACGCATGGCGGGGCCGCCGCACAGCACGGAGAGGCGACAGCATGAGCAGCTCGACCGACTGGCCGCTGTGGGAGGTCTTCGTCCGCTCGCGCCGCGGCCTCTCCCACACCCACGCCGGCAGCCTGCACGCGCCGGACGCGGAGATGGCCCTGCGCAACGCCCGCGACCTGTACACCCGCAGGAGCGAAGGCGTCTCCCTCTGGGTCGTGCCGTCCACCGCGATCACCGCCTCCTCCCCGGACGAGAAGGACTCCTTCTTCGAACCGGCCGGCGACAAGCCCTACCGCCACCCGACGTTCTACGACATCCCGGACGGGGTGAAGCACCTGTGACCGCCGCACCGGCCCCGACCGCACCCGCCCTCGCCCTGGGGGACGACGCCCTGGTGCTCTCGCACCGCCTGGGGGAGTGGGCCGGGCACGCCCCGGTCCTCGAAGAAGAGGTCGCCCTGGCGAACATCGCCCTGGATCTGCTCGGGCAGGCCCGCGTCCTGCTCTCCCTGGCCGGGGACGAGGACGAGTTGGCGTACCTCCGCGAGGAGCGCGCCTTCCGCAACCTCCAACTGGTCGAGCAGCCGAACGGCGACTTCGCGCACACCATCGCCCGCCAGCTGTACTTCTCCACCTACCAGACGCTGCTGTATGGCCAGTTGGCCTCCGGGGACAGCGAGTTCGCGCCCTTGGCGGCGAAGGCCGTCAAGGAAGTCGCCTACCACCAGGATCACGCCGAGCAGTGGACACTGCGGCTCGGCGACGGCACAGCCGAGAGCCACGAGCGGATGCAGCGCGGGCTCGACGCGCTCTGGCGGTTCACCGGCGAGATGTTCCAGCCGGTGGACGGGCTCGGTGTCGACTGCGACGCCCTGCGGGACAGCTGGACGGCCTCGGTGACGGCCGTCATGGAGCGCGCCACCCTGACCCTGCCCGGCGGACCGCAGACCGGCGCTTGGGCGGCGGGCGCCGGCCGCGAGGGCCTGCACACCGAGCCGTTCGGACGGATGCTCGCCGAGATGCAGCACCTCCACCGCAGCCACCCGGGGGCGTCATGGTGACGACCGCGCCCACCGCGCTGGAGGCCGAGCTGCTGACCCTCGCGGGCTCGGTGCCCGACCCGGAGCTGCCGGTCCTGACCCTGGCCGACCTCGGCGTGGTGCGCGGGGTGCGGGTCCTGGCCCCCGGCAAGGTCGACGTCGAGCTGACCCCCACGTACACCGGCTGCCCGGCGATCGAGGCCATGACCTCCGACATAGAGCAGGTGCTGCACGACCACGGCATGGCCGAGGTCTCGGTGCGCACGGTGCTCGCGCCCGCCTGGACGACGGACGACATCAGCGCCGAAGGCCGTCGCAAACTGGCGGAGTTCGGCATAGCGCCCCCGCGCTCCCACCCGGCGGACGGGCCCGTCCCCTTGAGCCTCTCGATCCGCTGCCCGCACTGCGGATCGACCGACACGGAGCTGCTCAGCCGCTTCTCCTCCACGGCCTGCAAGGCGCTGCGCCGCTGTGTCTCCTGCCGTGAACCCTTCGACCACTTCAAGGAGCTGTGATGGCCCGCTTCCACCCGCTCCGGGTAGCGGCGGTCGACCGGCTCACCGACGACTCCGTGACGCTGACCTTCGACGTGCCGCCCGCCCTGCGCGAGGAGTACCGCTTCACGCCGGGCCAGCACCTCGCCCTCCGCCGCTTCACCGACGGCACCGAGATCCGCCGTACGTACTCGATCTGCTCCCCCGCCCCGCTCCCCGACGCCCCGGGTGAGCCACGAACGCTGCGGGTCGGAGTGCGCCTCGTCGAGGACGGCGCCTTCTCGACGTACGCCTTCAAGGAACTCTCCGTCGGCGACGAGCTGGAGGTGATGACCCCGGCCGGACGCTTCACCCTGGACCCGGCCCCCGGGCGCTATGCGGCGGTGGTCGGCGGCAGCGGGATCACACCGGTGCTCTCCATCGTCACCACGCTCCTGGTGCGCGAGCCGCTGGCGCACTTCTGCCTCATACGCAGCGATCGCACCGCCGCCTCGACGATGTTCCTGGAGGAGGTAGCCGACCTCAAGGACCGCTGGCCGGACCGCTTCCAGCTGGTGACCGTGCTCTCCCGGGAGGAGCAGCAGGCGGGACTGGACTCCGGACGCCTCGACGAGGGGCGGCTCGCCCGTCTCCTGCCGGCGCTGCTGCCCGTGGCGGAGGTCAAGGGCTGGTTCCTGTGCGGCCCGTTCGGTCTGGTGCAGGGCGCGGAGCGGACCCTGCGCGCCCTCGGCGTGGGCCGCCGGCGCATCCACGAGGAGATCTTCCACGTGGACGGCGGTGTTTCCACCGCACCCTCGGCACCCCCGGCCACGCCCGCGCACAGCACGGTGACGGTGACCCTCGACGGCCGCTCGGGCACCTGGCCCGTCCTGGACGGCGAGACACTGCTGGAGACGGTGCTGCGCAACCGCGCGGACGCGCCCTACGCCTGCAAGGGCGGGGTCTGCGGGACGTGCCGCGCCTTCCGGGTCTCGGGCGAGGTCCAGATGGAGCGGAACTTCGCACTGGAACCGGAGGAGACGGAGGCCGGGTATGTCCTGGCCTGCCAGTCCCATCCGGCCACGGCCACAGTGGAGTTGGACTTCGACCGCTGAGACGCGGGCGCTCGGGCGCCGCCAGGACCCCGCGCCTGTTCCCTTCCGCTAGAACCTGTTCTATCTTGACGCCCCATCAGGTAAGCGGAGGCCGGCGCGGGAGGACAGGCAGTGGACTTCACCTTCACCGAGGAACAGCAGGCCGTGGTCGAGACGGCCGAGGCGCTCTTCACCGACGTCGCGCCGGACGGGGTGCCGAGTCCGGCCCTCACTCCGGGTGCCGTCGCCGAGGACCTCGACCGCGCCCTGTGGTCCAGGCTCGCGGACGCCGATCTGCTCGGCCTGCTCATCGACGCCGAGTACGGCGGCGTGGGCCTCGACGCCATCGCCCTGTGCCTGGTGCTCCGCGAATCCGCGAAGGTCCTCGCACGGGTACCGCTCCTGGAAAGCAGCGCCGCCGCCGCACTCGTACAGACCCATGGCGGCGACGAGCTGAGGCAACGGCTCCTCCCCCGGGCCGCCCGTGGGAGGCTCGTCCTGACCGTCGCCGCCAACGGCCGCACCGGCCACGGCCCTGCCGAGCTGGCCGTCTCAGCCCGGCGGGACGGCGACAGCTGGCTCCTGGACGGACTCCAGACGGCCGTGCCCTGGGTGCGGAACGCCGACCTCGTCGTCGTACCCGCCCACACCGCCGAGGGCCGCACCGTCCTCGCCCTGGTCCCCCGCGTCCACGACGGCCTCAGCCTGGCCGAGCAGTACTCCACCAGCGGCGAGCACCTCGGCGAGCTGCGCCTGGAGGCAGTGCGCGTCGCCGCGTCCGACGTCATCGAGGCCGACGGCGCCTGGGACCGGCTGCGCGACCTGCTCGCCACCGGCACGTGCGCGCTCGCCCTGGGCCTCGGCGAAGGCGTCCTCCGTATGACAAGTGAGTACGTCAGCAAGCGCGAGCAGTTCGGCCACCCGATCGCCACGTTCCAGGCGGTCGCCGTGCAGGCCGCCGACCGCTACATCGACCTGCGCGCCATGGAGGCCACCCTCTGGCAGGCCGCCTGGCGCATCGCCACGGGTGCGGACAGCGCGCTGCCCACCACCGGGGACGTGGCCGTCGCCAAGATCTGGGCGTCCGACGGCGTACGAAGGGTCGTACAGACGGCCCAGCATCTGCACGGCGGCTTCGGCGCCGACACCGACTACCCCCTGCACCGCTATCACGCCTGGGCCAAGTACCTTGAGCTCTCCCTCGGCCCGGCAGCGGCGCACGAGGAAGCGCTGGGCGACCTGCTGGCCGCCCATGCGCTCGGCTGAACCAGCGGGAGGTGGACGTACCAGGGCCTACACGACGGTGCCCGGCGCGCCCTTGTCGTCGACGACCGGTCGCCCGGCGGCCTGCCAGGCCTCCATGCCACCGGCGACGTTCACCGCGTCGATGCCCTGCTGCCCCAGGTACATGGCGACCTGGGCGGAGCGCCCGCCGGACCGGCAGATGACGTTGACCTTGCCGTCCTGCGGCGCCGCCTCGGTCAACTCCCCGTACCGGGCGACGAACTCACTCATCGGGATGTGCAGCGCGCCCTCGGCGTGGCCCGCCTGCCATTCGTCGTCCTCGCGGACATCCAGCAGAAAGTCGACGGGCGTGAGGTCATCGACGCCGACCGTGGGGACATGAGTTCCGAAAGCCATGCCCCCGACGCTACCCGACCGATGCCGCCCCGCGGGCGCGCCTGCGCGACGGACCGCGGATGCCCGCGCAGCGGGCTGTGGACGCGGCTACGCGCTCAGCCGCTCCAGCTCCGCCTCGCGCTCGGCGACCTGCGCGAGCAGCCGCTCGGCGATCTCGTCGAGGAGCGCGTCCGGATCGTCGGGCGCGAGACGCAGCATCCCGCCGATCGCGCTCTCCTCCAGATCCTTGGCGAGGACGGAGAGGAGTTCCTTGCGCTGGGCGAGCCATTCGAGCCTGGCGTACAGCTCCTCGCTGCGGGTCAGCCGCTGCTCCTCGGGCACCGGCCCCGCGGCCCACTCCTCGGACAGCTCCCGCAGCAGCGCCTCGT
Organism: Streptomyces sp. NPDC003032; assembly: GCF_053591415.1. NCBI lineage: Bacteria > Bacillati > Actinomycetota > Actinomycetes > Kitasatosporales > Streptomycetaceae > Streptomyces > Streptomyces sp. NPDC003032. The sequence continues at coordinate 40,056 of NZ_JBSFTT010000014.1, forward strand.
CGCCACGGGCGTACGCGGCGTTGACGCGCGTGATGAACTCCTCGCGCCGCTGCCGCTCGCCCTCCTCCTGCGCCAGGTCCGGATGCGCCTTGCGCACCAGCTCGCGGTAGAGCTTGCGGGCCTCCTCGCCGGGGCGCACGCGCTGCGGAGGCCGCACCGACTGGTCGGTGAGCATCGCGGCGGCCTCGGGGTAGAGACCCTCGTCGTCCATCCAGCCGTGGAACAGCTCCTCGACACCCGGCATCGGCATCACCCGCGCCCGCGCCTCTTCCGCCTTGCGCAGATCCTCGGGGTCGCCCGTGCGGGCCGCGGTGGCCTCGGCGATCCGTGCGTCCAGCTCGTCGAGGCGCGCGTACATCGGGCCGAGCTTCTGGTGGTGCAGACGCGAGAAGTTCTCGACCTCCACCCGGAAGGTCTCCAACGCGATCTCGTACTCGATCAGCGCCTGCTCGGCGGCGCGCACGGCCCGTTCGAGCCGCGCCTCGGGCCGCTGATCCGCCTGCTCCTCGGCCCGCTGGTCCGCCTGCCCCGCACGCCGCTCTTCGGAGCGCGCCCTGAGCCGCTCCTTGAGCTGGTCCTTGAGCCGCCCTTCTGGGCCCGGCTGCCCGGACTCCTCGCCGGGAGTCTCAGGCGTCTCGGGCTGCGTCGGCTCGGCTTCCGGGATCGTCACTCGTCCAGCGTAGGGCACCAAGTGCCCCGCCCCCGAAGCACGGCCGGTCCGTTCCCCCGGACAGCCTGCCCGGGCCCGCTCACCACCCGCTCAAGAAGCCCTCACACCCCCACCTCAGCTGCCACCTGCCCCTCCTTGACCGCCCGCACCAGCAGCGCGTGATCCGCCTCCGTACGGTCCGCGTACGCCGTCGCGAACCGCGATATCGCCACGTCCAGCTCGTCGCTCTTGCCGCAGTACCCCGCTATGAGGCGCGGATCGGCGCTGTGCGCATGGGCGCGAGCCAGCAGCGCGCCGGTCATGCGGCCGTAGTCGTCGATCTGGTCGGCGGTCAGCGCCACCGGGTCCACGCTGCCCTTGCGGTTCCTGAACTGGCGTACCTGAAAAGGAGACCCGTCCACCGTCGTCCACCCGAGCAGGAAGTCGCTGACGACCTGCATCCGCTGCTGGCCGCGCACCACCCGCTGCCCTTCGTGCGCGGTATCGGGCACCTTGAAGCCCGCCACGGGCAGCTGCGGCAGCAGCGCGGAGGGCCGCGCCTCCTTGACCTGGAGCACCAGCGGCTCGCCCCGGTGGTCGAGCAGCAGCACCACGTACGACCGCAGGCCGACGCTGCCGGTGCCCACTATGCGGAACGCGACGTCCTGGATCGCGTACCGCCCGAGCAGCGGCAGCCGGTCCTCGGTCAGCGTGCCCAGATACTCCTCCAGCGCACCCGCCACCGAGGCGGCCTCCGCGTCCGGCACCCGCCGCAGCACGGGCGGGGCGTCGACGAAGCGCCGCCCCACGGAACCGTCAACGCCCTCGACCCGCTCCGTCGACTTCGCGGCGAACCGGGCGCTCGTGTTCTGCCGCGCCTTCGCCGCGACACGCTCCAGCGTGCCGAGGAGGTCACGCGCGTCCGTGTGCGAGACCAACTCCTCGTCCGCGATGGCGTTCCACGCGTCCAGGACGGGGAGTTTCGCGAGCAGCCGCATGGTGCGTCGATAGGCCCCCGCCGCGTCCAGCGCGGCAGCCGTGCAGACAGCCTCGCTCGCACCCGCCTCGCGGCCGGCGAGCACCAGGGAGGTGGCCAGCCGCTTGAGGTCCCACTCCCAGGGGCCGTGCACGGTCTCGTCGAAGTCGTTGAGGTCGATGACGAGGCCGCCCCGCGCGTCCGCGTAGAGCCCGAAGTTCGCCGCGTGCGCGTCCCCGCAGATCTGCGCGCCGATGCCGGTCAGCGGGGCGCGCGCGAGGTCGTACGCCATGAGTCCCGCGGAGCCCCGCAGGAACGCGAAGGGAGAGGCGGCCATCCTGCCGACCCGAGCTCGGCACGCCTGCCGCGGTTCGCCTCCTTCACGGCCGCCACGGGGCCAGGGCGTCCCACACCCGCCTCGAACCGCGCGTGCGCCGAGCGAGGCACCCGCCCTCGCAGCGCCTTGCCGTCGCTCTTGGGCGATCCCTGCGCGGGCCACGCCGCGAACCCCGTCACCCGCGGAAGCCGCGCGTCCGCCCCGCGCCCGGCCCCGAGCAGCCCACCCGCCCCGGCCTCACCCAGCTCCGCCATGCCCATCGCCCCCGCCGACCGTCACCGAACCCGGCCTCGAAAGTACCGCCGCGCACCGATCCCCGTCAGAGCCTGTGGACAACCGCGGTGACATACATCACCGCCCCCGCTCCGAGCAAGCCACCCGAGCAGGCCACCAGCCGTCCACGGACACAAAAAGAAGCGGTCCTCCTCCGGACTTTCGTCCGGAGGAGGACCGCTTCCTCATGGTGCGCGAGGGGGGAGTTGAACCCCCACGCCCTTTCGGGCACTGGAACCTGAATCCAGCGCGTCTGCCTATTCCGCCACCCGCGCATTGGGTGTTGCCTTCGGGCTCCCCGCCGTGTGGGGCGAGCGCCTGCCGACATCCAGAAGATTAGCACGCTGCGGACGGTGGATTCACATCCGTATTCGGGGGGCACCTGCCAAGGGATCCGCCCGCAACACTCCCGTACGCGCACAGGAACGGACCGGGACCGGGACCGCTCCGCCCACCGGGCCCACCGGGCTCGCCGAGGTCCGCAGCCAGGTGCGGGACACTGGCTTGGGACCCCCTCTACGATCCCTGGTAAGAGGAGACTCGAGCAGGCGTCCCGAGCCACTTCCCGGAAGGGTTTACGGATCCGGAAATCAGGGCCTCGTCAGGGGTGCTGGGAGGATCCCTGGGGCCTGGTGCGGGCATGCCTTGTGAGAGGCGACACTCGTCGACCGGGCGAACAGGGGGAACCAGCCGATTTCCCGGCGCGTGGATACGATCAGTAAGCAGTACCAGGATGACTACGACGGAGGAGGTGCCCCATGGGAGTCCTGAAGAAGTTCGAGCAGCGACTCGAAGGTCTGGTCAACGGCACCTTCGCCAAGGTGTTCAAGTCCGAGGTCCAGCCCGTCGAGATCGCCGGCGCCCTCCAGCGGGAGTGCGACAACAACGCGACGATCTGGAACCGCGAGCGGACGGTCGTCCCCAACGACTTCATCGTGGAGCTCAGCGCGCCCGACTTCGAGCGCCTGAGCCCCTACTCCGGACAGCTCGGCGACGAGCTGTCCGGCATGGTGCGCGACTACGCCAAGCAGCAGCGCTACAGCTTCATGGGCCCCATCAAGGTGCACCTGGAGAAGGCCGAGGATCTCGACACCGGCCTGTATCGCGTCCGCAGCCGCACACTCGCCTCCAGCACCTCGCAGTCTCCTGAACGCGCCCCCGCGGGCCCCGGCTCCGCAGGCCCTCGCCCCGGCGGCACCGGCCCGGGTTCCGGCGGTCCCGGTTCCGGTGGTGCCGGTTCCGGCGGTCCCGGTTCCGGTGGCCCCGCGGCTCCCGGCCGTGGCGCGGGCGGCGGCTATGGCTATCCGCAGCCGCCCTCCGGAGCCACCGGCGGCGCTCCCGGCGGGGCACCTCCCATGCCTGCCGCACCGCCACCCGGCGCGAGTCGCCCAGGCGGTCAGTCCACGGCAGCGAGCAGGCCCGCGGGGCCCGGTGCCGGACCTCTTCCGGGCGCCCAGGTGCGGCGCTGGATCGAGATCAACGGCAACCGCCATCAGATCTCCCGCCCGACGCTGGTGCTGGGTCGCAGCACCGACGCCGATGTGCGGATCGACGACCCCGGCGTATCCCGCCGGCACTGTGAGATCCGGACCGGAACGCCCTCGACGATCCAGGATCTCGGGTCTACCAACGGCATCGTGGTAGACGGGCAGCACACCACCCGCGCTACGCTCCGCGACGGCTCGCGGATCGTCGTGGGCCAAACCACCATCGTTTACCGGCAAGCCGAAGGGTGAAGCGGGGGCAATGTCAGAGCTGACCCTGACGGTCATGCGGCTAGGTTTTCTAGCTGTTCTGTGGCTGTTCGTGATCGTGGCCGTCCAGGTCATTCGCAGCGACCTGTTCGGAACACGCGTCACACAACGCGGTTCCCGGCGCGAGCGGCCGCAGCAGGCCGCCCGCCAGCAGCAGGCCGCACCAACTCCGCCGCGCCAGCAGCAGGGCGGTGGCGGCCGCCAGCGCCGCGGCGCCCCCAGCAAGCTGGTCGTCTCCGAGGGCATCCTCGCGGGGACGACGGTCGCCCTGCAGGGGCAGACCATCACGCTGGGCCGTGCGCACGACTCGACGATCGTGCTGGACGACGACTACGCCTCCAGCAGACATGCCAGGATCTACCCGGACCGTGACGGCCAGTGGATTGTCGAGGATCTCGGGTCCACCAACGGCACGTATCTCGACCGGACCCGACTCACCACCCCGACGCCCGTTCCGCTGGGCGCGCCGATCCGCATCGGCAAGACCGTCATCGAGCTGCGGAAGTAGTGCTACGTCATGAAAGAGCGCGAGCGGAGCGAGCGAGCCGAAGCGGCTGTCCAGGCACTGGACGCCGGCGCGCTCCCGACCGGAGGGTGGGCACCGTGCGGATGTACCCGGAGCCGACGGGCGAGGTGCGCATGAGTCTGTCTTTGCGCTTCGCCGCCGGATCGCACAAAGGCATGATCCGGGAGGGGAACGAGGACTCCGGTTACGCCGGCCCCCGTCTCCTCGCCATCGCCGACGGCATGGGGGGCCAGGCGGCGGGCGAGGTGGCGAGCTCCGAGGTCATCTCGACGCTCGTCACGCTCGACGACGACGTCCCCGGCTCCGACATCCTGACGTCGCTCGGCACGGCTGTGCAGCGGGCCAATGACCAGCTGCGGCTGATGGTCGAGGAGGACCCCCAGCTGGAGGGCATGGGGACCACCCTGACCGCCCTCCTGTGGACGGGCCAGCGCCTCGGTCTCGTACACGTCGGCGACTCGCGCGCGTACCTCCTGCGGGACGGCGTGCTCACGCAGATCACGCAGGACCACACCTGGGTGCAGCGCCTCGTCGACGAGGGCCGCATCACCGAGGAAGAGGCCACCACCCACCCGCAGCGCTCCCTGCTGATGCGCGCGCTGGGCAGCGGCGACCACGTCGAGCCCGACCTCTCCATCCGTGAAGTCCGCGCCGGCGACCGGTACTTGATCTGCTCGGACGGCCTCTCCGGAGTCGTCTCGCACCAGACCATGGAGGACACGCTCGCCTCCTACCAGGGCCCGCAGGAGACCGTGCAGGAGCTGATCCAGCTCGCACTGCGCGGCGGCGGCCCCGACAACATCACCGTGATCGTCGCCGATGTCCTGGACATCGACAGCGGCGACACCCTCGCCGGCCAGCTGTCCGACACCCCCGTGGTGGTCGGCGCGGTCGCCGAGAACCAGCTCCAGGCGCAGGACGACGGCGCCATGCAGACGCCCGCGGGACGCGCCTCCGGCCTCGGCCGCCCGGTGCCGCCGCAGACCTCTCATGGGCAGGGTGGCGGCTTCGGCCCGCCCGGCAGCGGCGACACCACGGGGTATGTCCCCGAGGGCGGCTTCGGGGCGTACGACGACGAAGACTTCGTGAAGCCCGGCGGCGGCCGCAAGTGGCTCAAGAGATCCCTCTACACAGTGCTCGCGCTCGCCGTCATCGGCGGCGGGCTCTACGGCGGGTACCGCTGGACGCAGACCCAGTACTACGTGGGCACGAAGGACAGGCACATCGCGCTCTACCGCGGCATCGACCAGGACCTGGCCTGGGTCAGTCTGTCGAAGGTCGAGAAGGACCACCCCGAGATCGAACTCAAGTACCTGCCGCCGTACCAGCGCAAGCAGGTCGAGGCCACCATCGCCGAGGGCAACCTCGACGAGGCCAAGAGCAAGATCAAGGAGCTCGGCCTCCAGGCCTCGGCGTGCAAGAAGGACGCCGAGCGCCGCGAGGTCGAGCGCGAGAACAACGCCAGGACCGGTGAGGGCGAGGCGGGCGGCACGACCGGCCTGACCAAGGCCCCGGGCGACGACCCCACCACGAACCCGTCGTCGGACCCGACCGGCAAGAACGACAAGAACAGCACGACCGACAAGAACAAGTCCAAGACCGCACCGACTCCCACACCCGGCCCCAGCCTCTCCGAGGATGAGCAGAAGCTGGTCCCGCTGTGCGGTAAGCAGTAAGCAGCCGTTGGGGGCCTCTGCACGCCATGAGCAGTACTACACACACGTCGACGATCGGCGCGATCGGGGCGCCGAGCCGGCGCAACACCGAGCTCGCGCTGCTCGCTTTCGCGGTCGTCATTCCGTTGTTCGCCTACATCAACGTCGGCCTCGCGCTCGACGGTGAACTGCCGTCCGGCATGCTCGGCTACGGCATGGGGCTCGGCCTCCTCGCGGGCGTCGGCCACATCGTCGTACGCAAATTCGCGGCGTACGCGGACCCGCTGCTGCTGCCGCTGGCGACGGTCCTCAACGGACTCGGCCTTGTCGTGGTCTGGCGGCTCGACCAGTCGGAGAGGCTGCAGAATCTGGCCAAGGCCCAGTTCGACGCCTTCAGCCCGTCGGCTCCAAACCAGCTCATGTACTCCGCGATCGGCATCGCGCTCTTCGTGGCCGTACTGGTCTTCCTCAAGGACCACCGCGTCCTGCAGCGCTATACGTACATCTCGATGGTCGGCGCGATCGTCCTGCTGCTGCTGCCGCTCGTGCCGGGTCTCGGCCAGAACATCTACGGCGCCAAGATCTGGATCCGGGTCGGCGGCTTCTCCATCCAGCCAGGTGAGTTCGCGAAGATCGTCATCGCGATCTTCTTCGCCGGCTATCTGATGGTGAAGCGTGACGCGCTCGCGCTGGCCAGCCGCCGCTTCATGGGCCTGTACCTGCCGCGTGGCCGCGACCTCGGTCCGATCATCGTCGTCTGGGCGATCTCGATCCTGATCCTGGTCTTCGAGACCGACCTCGGTACGTCGCTGCTGTTCTTCGGCATGTTCGTCGTGATGCTGTACGTCGCCACGGAGCGCACCAGCTGGATCGTCTTCGGTCTGCTGATGTCCGCCGTCGGTGCCGTCGGCGTGGCCTCGTTCGAACCCCACGTACAGCAGCGTGTGGACGCCTGGCTGAACCCGTTCGCCCCCGAGACGCTCCAGCAGACCGAGCAGATCGCCCAGTCCCTCATGGCCTTCGGCTCCGGCGGTGTCCTCGGCACCGGCCTCGGTCAGGGCAACTCCGACCTCATCGGCTTCGCCGCCAACTCCGACTTCATCCTCGCCACCTTCGGCGAGGAGATGGGTCTGGCCGGTGTGATGGCGATCCTGCTGATCTACGGCCTGATCGTGGAGCGCGGCGTCCGCACGGCGCTCGCCGCCCGCGACCCGTTCGGCAAGCTCCTCGCGATCGGTCTCTCCGGGGCCTTCGCCATCCAGGTCTTCGTCGTCGCCGGCGGCGTCATGGGCCTGATCCCGCTGACCGGTATGACCATGCCCTTCCTGGCGTACGGCGGTTCGTCCGTCATCGCCAACTGGGCCCTGGTCGGCATCCTCATCCGGATCAGCGACACCGCGCGCCGTCCCGCCCCGTCCCCCGCCCCGAACCCCGACGCCGAAATGACCCAGGTGGTCCGACCGTGAACAAGCCCCTGCGCCGGATCGCGATCTTCTGCGGGCTGCTCGTCCTCGCCCTGCTCGCCCGGGACAACTGGCTCCAGTACGTCCAGGCCGACACCCTGGCCAAGCACGAGAAGAACCGCCGCGTCACCATCGAGCGCTACTCCCAGCCGCGCGGCGACATCATCGTGGACGGCAAGCCCATCACCGGCTCCAAGGCCACCCCGGGCAGCGACCTGAAGTACAAGCGCACCTGGAAGGACGGGCCCATGTGGGCCCCCGTCACCGGTTACTCCTCGCAGCGCATCGGCGCCAGCCAGCTGGAGAGCATCGACGACGGCATCCTCACCGGCAACGACGACCGGCTCTTCTTCCGCCGCACGCTCGACATGCTGACCGGTGAGAAGAAGGAGGGCGGCAATGTCGTCACGACCCTCGACTCCGCCGCGCAGAAGGCCGCATACGACGGTCTGAAGGGCCGCGGCAAGGGCGCGGTCGCCGCGATCGACCCCTCCACGGGCGCGATCCTGGCGCTGGCCTCCACGCCTTCGTACGACCCCGGTGACTTCGCGGGCAACACCAACGACGAGGCCCAGAAGTTCCTCGACCTCGACAAGAGCAAGGACAAGCCGCTGGTCAACCGCGCGCTGCGCGAGACGTACCCGCCCGGCTCCACCTTCAAGGTGGTCACGGCCGCGGCCGCCCTTGAGCACGGCCTGTACGACGACATCGACGGCAAGACGCGCTCGCCACTGCCGTGGGTCATGCCGAACACCACGACGCCGCTGAAGAACGAGGGGAACATCCCCTGCAAGAACGCCACGCTGCGTGAGGCGCTGCGGGTCTCCTGCAACACCGTCTTCGGCAAGATCGGCTCCGATCTCGGCAAGGACAAGATGCTGGAGACGGCGAAGAAGTTCGGGTTCAACTCCGAGCAGTTCGTTCCGGTCCGCTCCAACGCCTCCCACTTCCCCGAGGACATGGACAAGCCGCAGACCGCGCTGTCCTCCATCGGCCAGTTCGAGACCGCCGCGACGCCCCTGCAGATGGCCATGGTCGCCTCCGCGATCGCCAACGACGGCACGCTCATGGAGCCGTACATGGTCAGCGAGCTGCAGGCGCGGAACCTGGACGTCATCGAGAAGCACTCGCCCAAGGAGATGAGCGAGCCGCTCTCGAAGGAGAACGCCCAGAAGCTCCAGGAAATGATGGAGACGGTCGTCAACGAAGGCACCGGAACCATGGCCAAGATCCCCGGCGTCACTGTCGGAGGCAAGACGGGCACCGCGCAGCACGGCGTGGCGAACAGCAAGAACCCGTACGCCTGGTTCATCTCGTACGCCAAGACGGACTCCGGGTCGCCGGTCGCCGTCGCCGTGGTCGTGGAGGACAGCGACGCCGACCGGGGTGACATCTCCGGTGGCGGGCTCGCCGCCCCCATCGCCAAGGACGTGATGGAAGCGGTCATCAAGAGCAAGAAGTGACGCCCGTCACGGCCACTCCACATCGGTGCACGTTGCGGTACCGGTCCGGTATCGGCTGACGGTCGCGTCCGGGTCACGCAAGTCGAGCCGGGTACGGTATGCCCGGACAGCACACCGCCGGACCACACAAAGGTGCGGTCGGGGACCGACGGAGAGGGCTGGATTAGCTATGGAAGAGCCGCGTCGCCTCGGCGGCCGGTACGAGCTGGGCCAGGTGCTCGGCCGCGGTGGGATGGCGGAGGTCTACCTCGGGCACGACACCCGCCTCGGACGCACCGTGGCGGTGAAGACGCTGCGGGTCGACCTGGCCCGCGACCCGTCGTTCCAGGCCCGGTTCCGCCGTGAGGCCCAGTCTGCCGCCTCGCTCAACCACCCGGCGATCGTCGCGGTCTACGACACCGGCGAGGACTACGTCGACGGGGTCTCCATCCCGTACATCGTGATGGAGTACGTCGACGGCTCCACGCTGCGCGAGCTGCTGCACTCCGGCCGCAAGCTGCTGCCGGAGCGGGCCATGGAGATGACGATCGGCATCCTCCAGGCCCTGGAGTACTCCCACCGCAGCGGCATCGTCCACCGTGACATCAAGCCCGCGAACGTCATGCTGACGCGCAACGGCCAGGTCAAGGTCATGGACTTCGGCATCGCCCGCGCCATGGGCGACTCCGGCATGACGATGACGCAGACGTCCGCGGTCATCGGCACGGCCCAGTACCTCTCGCCCGAGCAGGCCAAGGGCGAGCAGGTCGACGCCCGTTCCGACCTGTACTCCACCGGCTGTCTGCTCTACGAGCTGCTCACCGTGCGGCCGCCGTTCGTCGGCGACTCCCCGGTCGCGGTCGCCTACCAGCACGTACGTGAGGAGCCGCAGGCCCCGAGCGTCTTCGACGGAGAGATCACTCCGGAGATGGACGCCATCGTCCTGAAGGCCCTCACCAAGGACCCCGACTACCGCTACCAGTCGGCCGACGAGATGCGCGCCGACATCGAGGCCTGCCTGGACGGCCAGCCCGTCGCGGCCACCGCCGCCATGGGCGCGGTCGGCTACGGCGGGACCGACGGCTACGGGGCCGACCAGCAGACCGCGATGCTGCGCCCGCAGAACGGCGGCGGCCAGACGTCCATGATGCCGCCGGTCAACCCCGACGAGGGGGGTTACGGCGACGAGGGCGGCCACGGCCGCCGCCAGAAGAAGAGCAACACGTCGACGTGGCTGCTCATCCTCGCGGGCGTTCTCGTCCTGGTGGGAGCGATCCTCATCGGGAAGTGGGCGGTCAGCGGGGACGGCGCCGACGCGCCGATGAAGGCGCCGAAGCTCATCGGCGAGACCGAGAGCGAGGCGAAGGATTCGGCCACGAACTACGGCCTCAAGTTCGCGGTCGGCGATCGCAAGGCGTGTGCCAAGTACCCGAAGGGTGAGGTCTGCGATCAGGATCCCGCGGTGGGTGCCGAGGTCGAGAAGGGCGACACCATCACGGTGACCGTCTCGACCGGCTCGCCGAAGATCCTTGTCCCGGATGTGCAGGGCCTGAGCTACGAAGAGGCCGAGAAGCAGCTGGAGGCCAAGGGCTTCACCGACATCGAGAAGGAGCTGCAGGAGTCCGATCGGACTGCCGGCAAGGTCATCGACCAGGACCCTCCGGGCGACAGCAGGATCGAGAAGAGCGAGACCATCACGCTCACCGTCGCCCAGGAGAAGAAGCTCACCCCGGTCCCCGACGTGACCGGCCTCGACTACGCGGCCGCCGAGAAGCAGCTCAAGGCCAACGGCTTCGCGGCCGAGAGGACGGATGTCGCCAGCGACGACGTCGACGAGGGCAAGGTCATCAAGACCACGCCCACCGCCGGCACGTCCGCGGAACCCGGCTCCACCGTCAACGTCCAGGTCGCCAAGGCCCCCGAGGAAACCACCGTCCCGCCCCTCACCGGCCAGAAGCTGAAGGACGCCCGTAAGGCCATCGAGGACGCCGGTCTTTCGGTGGGCACCATCACGGGTCCGCAGGACGACGACTCCCTCGTGGTCTTCTCCACACCCGGCGCGGGCGAGAAGGCGGCCCCCGGCACGGCGGTCGACCTGACCACCGCGGGCGGCGGCAACGGCAACGGCGGGAACGGCGGCGACGGCGGGAACGGCGGGAACGGCGGTGGAGACGACGGCGGCGGCTTCATCGGCGGCCTGTCGCAGCGCGACTCCCACCGGGACTCGCACTGGGGCTCGAACCGCGACGAGGACTGAACCGGCTCGTCAGGCTCCATGAACAGAGCCCCGGTACCGCTGAGCGGTACCGGGGCTCTGTCGTCACTGTCACAAGCCGGAGACCACTACTGTCACAAGCCGGAGACCACTACTGTCACGAGCCGGAGGTCACTTCAGCTCCGCCGGCGGCGTCCTCTCGCTGTCGACCTTCTCGACCCGCTCCAGCTTGCCCCACACGACGTAGCGGTAGGTGGAGGTGTAGACGGGCGTGCAGGTCGTCAGCGTGATGTAGCGGCCCGGCTTCTTCGCGCCCGATTCCTTCGGGATGGGGTCCAGTACCTTCACGTTGTACTTCGAGGTCGACGGCAGCGTCTCGTACACCTTGTAGACGTACCACTTGTCCCGCGACTCGAAGACGATCGCGTCGCCCTTCTTGATCTTGTCGATCTTGTGGAACTTCGCGCCGTGCCCGTCGCGGTGCGCGGCCAGCGTGAAGTTGCCCTTCTTGTCCTGGGGGAGGGCCGACTTGATCGGTTTCTTGTAGTAGCCCGCGATGCCGTTGTTGAGGTGCTTGCTGTCCGTGCCCGGCTTGACCAGGATCTCGCCGTTGCCCATCGCGGGTACGTGGAGGAAGCCGATGCCGCCCTTGGTGTCGACGCTGCCCGGGCCGGCCGCCCAGTGGTCGCGCACCCGGTCGCCCTGTTTGTGCGCCTCGCGGTCGGCGACGACGTTCGTCCACCACAGGGAGTAGGCGACGAAGAGACCGAGGACGAGGCCGGCGGTGATGAGGAGTTCGCCGAAGACGCTGACCGCCGTGGCGATGGGGCCGCGGCCCCGGCGTCGTGGTGCGGGCGAGGGAGCGGGTGTCTCGACCTGCTTCTCGTCGTCTTCGGTCGTGGCTGCCACTGGTTCTGCCCCGTTCTCACACTTCTAGTTGACGAGCACGCTCGGCTTGCCCTTGCTGCGCGGCCGTTCCTCGGCCATCTTGCCCCAGACGATCATTCGATACTTACTCGTGAATTCCGGGGTGCAAGTGGTCAGTGTGATGTAGCGGCCGGGTTTCGTGAAGCCGGAGCCCGGCGGGACCGGGCCGATCACGCCGATGTTGCCGGGGCTCGTCTGCGGCAGGATGCTCGCCATCTTGTAGACGAAGTACTTGTCCTGCGTCTCCACGACGATCGGGTCGCCCGGCTCCAGGCGGTTGATGTAGCGGAAGGGCTCGCCGTGGGTGTTGCGGTGGCCCGCCACCGCGAAGTTGCCCTTCTCGGCGTCCGGCATCGCCGTCTTGGTGGCGCCCTCGTTGTAGTGGCCGACCATGCCGCGGTCGAGCACCTTCTGCTTGTCGATGCCCTCGGCGACCGGCACGACGACGTCCAGCTTGGGGATGTGCAGGAGCGCGAAGCCCTGGCCCGGCTCGAAGGCGTCCGGCTTGCCCTTGCCCTTCGCCCAGTCCTCCTGGAGGTCGTGGGCGGCGCCGTCCGCCTGCTGCTGGGCACGGATGTTCGTCCACCACAGCTGGTACGTGACGAACAGCAGCATCAACACGCCCACCGTGATGAAGACTTCACCGAGCCCCCGGCTGATCACCGCGCCGGGCGAGGGCCTGCGGGCACGCTCGGCGCGGCGGGCCTCGACGCGGGAGAGGGGGGCGGCGCCCGGCCGGGGCTGTGCGGGGCGTGGGGCGCCCTTCTTGACCCGGGCGGTCTGCTTGCCCTTGGCGGCCCTGCGGCGGGCGGCGCGGCCCTCGGTGAGGCCCTCGGTGGGGTGATCAGCGGGGCGAGCGGGCTGCGGATCGGCCGCGCGCCGGGCGCCGGCTATGGGATCGGGGGCGTACGCGGTCGGTTCGGGGGCGTACGCGCCGTACAGCTGCTCGTACGTGGGTTCAGGCGTCCCTTGCCGCGGCACTTGGCCGCCGTACCAGTCGCGGGCGTGTCCCTGGGGCTCAGGGGCCTCCCGCGCGGGCGCCGGCCGCGGCGGCTCCGGCGACGAGCTGCGGAACCACGGAGAGGGGTGCTGTCCCGGCAGCGGATCGTTCAGCGGGTCGGTGAGGTGATCGACCGCCTCCTCCAAGGCACCGGCGTCCCCGAGCGCGTGACCGGTCCCGTCCCCGCCCGCCGCGCCCTGCGCGTCGTACGGGACTCCGGAGGAGTCGTGCTCGGGGCGCAAGGCCGTCACGCCGTGGCCCTGCCCACCACCGGGGCGAGCCCGGTCGATCGCTCGACGGCTCCGGTGTCGCCGCACTCCACCAGCCAGTTGGCGAGCATGAGGTGGCCGTGCTCGGTCAGCACGGACTCGGGGTGGAACTGCACGCCCTCGACCGGAAGTTCACGGTGGCGCAGGCCCATGATGATCCCGTCCTCCGTGCGCGCGGTGACCTCGAGGTCGGCCGGGACCGTGGCGGGCTCGGCGGCCAGGGAGTGGTAGCGGGTCGCGGTGAACGGCGACGGCAGGCCCGTGAAGACGCCCGTGCCCTCATGGCGTACGAGCGAGGTCTTGCCGTGCAGAAGCTCCGGGGCGCGATCCACCACGCCGCCGTACGCCACCGCCATCGACTGCATGCCGAGGCAGACCCCGAAGACGGGCACGCCGGTCGTGGCGCAGTGCCGCACCATCTCGACGCAGACGCCCGCCTGCTCCGGGGTGCCGGGGCCGGGCGAGAGCAGGACGCCGTCGAAGCCGTCCTGCGCGTGCCGCAGCTCGACCTCGTCGTTGCGCAGCACCTCGCATTCGGCGCCCAGCTGGTACAGGTACTGGACGAGGTTGAAGACGAAGCTGTCGTAGTTGTCCACGACCAGGACGCGGGTGCGGCGGGCGCCGCCGGGGGTGCTCACTGGCCGTCCACGGTGACGTCGTTGAAGGGGAGCAGCGGCTCGGCCCACGGGAAGACGTACTGGAACAGCACATAGACCACCGCGAAGACGAGCACCAGCGAAATCAGCGCCCTTACCCATGCGTTTCCCGGCAGATGCCGCCAGATCCAGCCGTACATGCCGTCCCTTCCGTCGCGTACGGCAACAGGCCTCTCTCGCCGTACGGCACCAGACTAACGGCGCAGTGCCTCCGGTTTCCCGGCCTCCACGGGCTGCGTGGCATCCAGATGCGCCCAGACGATCAGCCGGTGGCTGTGGCCCCACTCCGGTTCGCACGTCGTAAGGGTGAGGTAACGCCCCGGGCCCTGGAAGCCGGACTTGCGCGGGACGGGATCGATGACGCCGACGTCGCCGGGGAGCGTCCTGTAGGGCTTCTTGTGGACGCGGTACGTGAACCAGGTCGCGCCGTCGGTCAGGACGACGGCATCGCCGCGGCGCAGCCTCGGGAAGTCCTTGAAGGGGTCGCCGTAGGTGCGGCGGTGGCCGGCCACGGAGAAGTTGCCCTTCTGCCCGAGCCGCGCGGTGGACGCGTAGTGGCCGAGGCCCTTCTTCAGTACGTCGGTGCCGGTGCCCTGGAGCACGGGCTTGTTCCACGTGAAACCGAACCGCGGGATGTACATGACGGCGAACGACCTGCCGTCCTTGTAAGGGGCGGGCTTCTTCGGGGAGCTGTCGAGCGGGACCCGCGCCCACCGGTCCTGGAGCTCGTCGATCTGGCCGTCCATGGCGCTGTCGGCCTTCACGCCGGTCCAGAACAGGACGTACACGACGAAGAGCACGATCAGCGTGCCGACGGTGATGCACAGTTCGCTGAGCGTCCTGACCATCACGCGCACGGACACGGGCTCCCCCAGGACGCTGCTCGGGCTATTTCACGGGCTTCGCGTAGTGGAGATCCACTGTGCCCGAGTAGCCGGGAAGAGTCACCGCCCCGTCGTCGTCCACTTTCCAGCCGAGGCCGTACGCGTTGACGTACAGCATGTAGTTCTGGATCTCGGGGGACGCGACGAGGGCGCTCGTCAGCTTGTCGGGGTCACCCACGGCGGTCACCTTGTAGGGCGGGGAGTAGACGCGGCCCTGGAGGATCAGGGTGTTGCCGACGCAGCGCACGGCGCTCGTGGAGATGAGTCGCTGGTCCATGACCTTGATGCCCTTGGCGCCGCCCTGCCACAGGGCGTTGACCACGGCTTGGAGATCCTGCTGGTGGATGACCAGGTCGTTCGGCTGGGGCTCGGGGTAGCCGGGGAGCTTGGCCGTGGCGTCGGGCGGGGCGTCGGCGAGGGTGACCGTGACGGCCTCGCCGCTCAGCTTCTTCGTGCCGGCGTTCTCCTCCAGGGCCTTGAGCCGGGCGTCGTCGGCCTTGGTGCCGCCGTTGTCGCGCTGGGCGAGCGACTCGACGTCGTCGCGCAGGGAGCCGTTGGACTCGTCGAGCGCGCCGTTCTTGTGGCTGCGTTCCTGAATCAGGTCGGAGAGTTTCAGCAGTGAGGCGTCGGTACGGATGTTGGTGCCCTTGGCCGTGTTGAAACTGGTGAAGAAAATCAGGCCGGCGAGGGCGAAAACGGCGCCCGTAAGCACTCGAACCGGACGCCATCGGGGTCGACGACCGGCACCTTTGTGGGGGTCGGCAGAATTGCTCAACGTACCCTTATCTCCTTCAGCGCCGCGGAAGCACTACGCTAACGGACGCCCGGGGGAGGCCTCGGCTCCCGTGGAGCCCCGCCCGGCGCCAGACCCGTTACCTGCGCGGCCACGCAGCGCATCGACAGGAGAGACCCTCGTGCCGAAGTCACGTATCCGCAAGAAGGCAGACGACTACACGCCGCCGCCGTCGTCCTCGTCGGCGTCCTCGTCGAAGAAGGCGACGGCCATCAAGCTGACCAACCGCAGCTGGGTGGCTCCGGTGATGCTGGCGATGTTCCTCATCGGGCTCGCCTGGATCGTCGTTTTCTACGTCACGGACGGCAAGCTGCCGGTCGACCCGCTCGGAAACTGGAACATCGTGGTCGGCTTCGGCTTCATCGCGGCGGGATTCGGCGTCTCCACGCAGTGGAAGTAGGCCGCCGCGCGCAAGCCCTGCCCTGAGTTATCCACAGCGCTATCCACATGAGTGGAAAAGGTCTGAAGATCTGTGGATAACTCTCCGCCGGTTGACGCCGGTGTGACCGGTGCACCGGTTCTCTCCCCACCGCTCGCCCCTTGCCCTTCCTGGGGAAACCCAGGTCAGCGACAAGGGGCACGGTTGTTCCCCACAGCGTGCACGAGATCGGGCACACGCTGTGGACAACCGTGCTCACGTCACGTGAGCTGCCCGGTCCTGACGACGACCATCACCACGGTCGCGACGAGCACCAGCGCACAGCTGCCGTACTGGATGAGGTTCCGCCGCTCGCGGGGCGCGTGCACCATGGCGTAGCCGACGATGACACCGCCGACGAGGCCGCCGACGTGCGCCTGCCACGCGATGTTGGGCCAGAAGGCGGTGATGAGCAGGTTGATCGCCAGTAGGGCGATGACCGGCCGCATGTCGTAGTTCAGGCGTCGCATCAGGATGGCGGTCGCGCCGAACAGACCGAAGATGGCGCCGGACGCTCCGAGCGAGGGCTGGTTCGGCTCGGCGAGCAGATAGGTCAGCGCGCTGCCCGCGAGTCCCGACGCCATGTACAGCGCGATGTAGCGGACCCGGCCGAGAGCCGCTTCGAGCGGGCCGCCGATCCACCACAGGCTCAGCATGTTGAAGGCGATGTGCATGATGCTGCCGTGCAGGAACATGGCCGTGACCAGGCGGTACCACTGCCCCTCGGCGACGCCCTCGACCGACCCGAGCTCCGGCACGATGGCCCGCCCGAGCATGTCGTACTGGTCGGTGAAGCGGTCCCCGACCGCCAGCTGCACCATGAACAGGGCGACGTTCAGCCCCAGCAGGATCTTGGTGACCAGCCGCGGGTCCGCGGCGATCGTGCCGCCCGCGACCGTGCGCGGCCGGTTGGCCGCGGGCGCGTGACCCGTACCGGAGCCCTCGCGGACGCACTCCGGGCACTGGAAGCCGACCGAGGCGCTGATCATGCACTCGGGGCAGATGGGGCGCTCGCAGCGGGTGCAGGTGATGCCGGTCTCACGGTCCGGGTGTCGGTAGCAGCCGGGCAGGCCCGACATCCTCTGCGGTTCCTGCGGGCTGCCTGGCACCTGGTCCATGGGATCCCCTCAATCTCCGTACGAAGGCACTGCGACGGACGCTTGGCAACGCGCCGCCCCGCCCTTCCTTACGGATGGGCGGGGCGGTTCGGTTCCCGGGCGGATACGCGCGGGTACGCGCTGATCAGGCGTCGCGGGTCTCGATGACCACGGACTCGATGACCACGTCGTTGACCGGGCGGTCGGTGCGCGGGTTGGTCTGGACGCCCGCGATGGCGTCCACGACCTTCTTGCCGGCGTCGTTGGCGACCTCGCCGAAGATCGTGTGCTTGCGGGTCAGCCACGCGGTCGGTGACACAGTCACGAAGAACTGCGAGCCGTTGGTACCCGGGCCCGCGTTGGCCATCGCCAGCAGGTACGGCCTGTCGAAGGCGAGGTCCGGGTGGAACTCGTCCTCGAACTCATAACCCGGGCCGCCCGTGCCGTTGCCCAGCGGGTCACCGCCCTGGATCATGAAACCGCTGATGACCCGGTGGAAGACCGTGCCGTCGTAGAGCCGGTCCTTGGTCTTCTTGCCGGTCTGCGGGTGAACCCACTCGCGCTCGCCCTGGGCGAGTTCAACAAAGTTCTTGACCGTCTTCGGCGCGTGATTCGGCAGCAGCCGCACCTCGATGTCGCCTTGGTTGGTCTTCAGGGTGGCGTAAAGCTGCTCAGCCACGATCTGCCTTCCGTTGTCCTCTGTGACACCCCGATCCTCGCACGGACCGGATTGGGACGAGTAGCCACCGAGTGGGCGCGCGCCCAAGCGATCCGTGGCATTGTCGGCGAAGAGCTCTTCTCGCACCGAATCGATCGAATTGAACGGAACGAACCGATCGATCACCTTCCCCTTGCGCCGGATGCCCGCCGTCTCATACCTGGGAGCGATCCAGAAGGTATCCAACAGGCATCCAGAAGGCATGATCCTTGAAAGGGTGGAAAGGTGACATACGTATACGCCACCGAGGAGGAGGATCACGTGACCCGCAAGGACAGCGTGCGCGCCGCGACCGGCTCGGCCAAGGACAGCGTGCGGCACGCCGCGGACGCGGTGGCGCCATACGCCGACACGGCCAAGGAGCGAGCCACCCAGTACGCCCATGAGGCGCGTGCGCGGCTGGCGCCCAAGGTGTCGCAGGCCGCCGAACAGGCCCGTGTCCAGTACGGCGCCCACGTCGCCCCCCGCGTCGAGCAGGCGCGTACGCACGTGCCGCCGAAGGTCGACCACGCCGCCCACGAGGCGGCCGCCCGCACGCGCAAGGCGGCCCGACAGGCCGCCGAGTACTCCAAGCCCCGCATCGAGTACGCGGTGGCCGCCGCGCAGCCCGTCCGCGAGGAGGCCACGTCCCGCAGCACGGCGGCCCTCGCCGCGCTGCGCGGCCAGGTCTCGGCCAAGGAGATCCAGCGCCTGGTACGCAAGCACGAGCGCCGCGCCAGGAACGGCCGCATCGCCAAGAGGATCGCCGTCCTCGGCATTCTCGCGGGTGGTGCCATCGCCGCCTGGAAGTGGTGGGACAAGCAGGCCAACCCCGACTGGCTGGTCGAGCCGCCCGCGGCCACCGAGGTCCCGGACACCACGCCGCTGACCACGGTCGACGGCAGTGACCAGGCGGCCCTCGACCCCGAGGTCCAGGCCAAGCAGGCCGAGGCGGAGGCGGCGGCGGACCGGCACAAGCAGGGCTGACCCGCAGGCCGCGCGCAGCGACGACAACGCCGTGGGGCGGGAGACCATCCGGTTTCCCGCCCCACGGTGTTTCACGTGAAACCGTCGCCGCCCGTAGAACAGGTCGGTGAGAACAGCCGGTGAGAACAGTCAGTCCACCGTCACCGGGTCGTCAACGCCTCCGCTGACTGTTGCCGGTATGACGTCGCCGATCGTCTGTCCCTCGTACTGCCGCACAACGTCAACCGGCTGCCGTGGATCGGCGTCTGCAAGGCCCTCGGCCTGCCCCTTGAGCGGGTCTTCCTCGACCTGGTGCCGAAGACCGGGCACTGCTTCCGCGCCGACCCCTTCATCAATCCGCGGAAGGCCGGGGAGCTGGGGCGGCTGCGCGGACCCACGCGGACGCGGGCGCGGAGCTCTCAGTGCGGCAGGAGCCGATGCCGGGCGGCACAGCCAGATGGGATCTGTTCCTCCAGTTCACCGAGGAACCGGAGCCGCGCGACGAGCACCGTCGGGCAAACGAGCTCCGGCGCCTCGTGGCGCTCTGCCTGGAGCGCGGCCCGGCCGCGGTGACCGCCGTGCTGGCGGTCACCAGGACGGGCGCGCCCATCTGCCCATCGACCCGCCCCACCCGAACGAGCGGGTCGCGGACACCCTGTCGCTCTTCGTCGGCGCCCAACCCGCCGCGGAATAGGGGAGTTAGTACCACCGATTTCTGTGCCTGCCCGCCGCCACAATGAGGACGCGGCCACTTCGGCCAAGGGATGCGAATGGCACCAGAGAGAGGAACGAACCCGATGGAGCACAGCACGATGCAGCTGGCGGAGACCCGCCCGCCGGACGTGATCAAGGGATTCTCCGTCGCGGCCGGGATAGTGGGCCTACGGCGTGCGATGACCCTGTGCTGGACCGCGTTCGCGGCCCTGGGCCGCTCCCTGGCCGTCTCCTCGGCGATCACCCTCGTAGGGCCGGGCCTCGGCATGGTGCCGCGCGCCATGGAAGGCGTACGCAACCTGGGCACCCGGCGGCGCGAACTGGCCGCCCGCTGGTCCGGCGTGCACATTCCGGGCCCGCCGGGACCGCTGCCTCCCGTGCCCGCGGGCGCCTCCGGCGCCGTCGCCCGCTACCGCTGGATCATGAACGACCCCCAGACCCGGCGCGAGTTCGTCTGGGTCCTCGCCGACCCCCTCGCCGGCGCCTTCCTCGCCTTCTTCCCGATCGCGCTGGTCCTCAGCGGCGTCTGGGGCATCGGCCTCGCCTTCTTCGGCGTCCCCCTCTCCGTGGAGTGGGACGGCCTCTGGTACCAGTTCATCCCCATCGAGGGCCCGGTCACCGCCGTACTCGCCGGCGTCCTCGGCGCGCTGCAACTGCCGCTGGCCCTGTGGGCGGCACCGCGAGCCGTCCGTAAGCACGCCCTCTACACCCGCTCGATGCTCGCCCCGAGCGAGAACGAACTGATGGCCAGACGTATCGAGCACCTCGCCGCGACCCGCTCGAACGCGGTCGACACCCAGATGACCGAGATCCGCCGCATCGAACGCGACCTGCACGACGGCGCCCAGGCCCGCCTCGTGGCGATGGGTATGACCCTGGACGCCGCGGAACACCTCCTGGACACCAACCCCGAGGCCGTGCGCGCCCTGCTGATCGAGGCCCGCCAGTCGTCCTCCAAGGCGCTGGAGGAACTGCGCAACCTGGTACGCGGCATCCACCCGCCGGTGCTCGCCGACCGCGGACTCGCCGACGCCGTACGGGCCCTGGCCATGGTCTGCCCGGTCACCACCGAGGTCACGGTCGACCTGCCGGGCCGACCCGAGATGCCGGTCGAGTCGGCCGCGTACTTCGCGGTCTCGGAGATCCTCACCAACGTCACCAAGCACGCGCACGCCGGCCGGGCCTGGATCGACATCCGTTACGATCACGGAATGCTGCGCCTCACCGTCACCGACGACGGACAGGGCGGTGCGGACGCCAGCCGTGGCACCGGTCTGCGCGGCATCGAGCGACGGCTCGCCACATTCGACGGGGTGTTGGCCGTGAACAGTCCCGCCAACGGCCCGACGATGGTGACGATGGAGCTCCCGTGCGTATTGTCCTCGCCGAAGACCACTTCCTTCTGAGAGACGGGCTGGTCCGCCTCCTTGAGGCATACGGCCACGAGATCGTGGCCGCGGTGGACAACGGAACAGACCTCCTGAAGTCCCTCACCAAGGAACGGCCCGACGTGGCCGTCGTGGACGTCCGGCTGCCGCCGAACTTCACCGACGAGGGCCTACGAGCGGTCCTGGCCGCCCGGCGCGAGACGCCCGGCCTGCCCGTCCTGCTCCTCTCCCAGTACGTCGAGCCGCTGTACGCACGCGAGTTGCTGAGCAGCGGTGGCCGCGGGGTCGGCTACATGCTGAAAGACCGGGTGACCAACGGAACGCAGTTCCTGGACGCCATCCGTCGCGTCGCCGAGGGAGGCACCGCGATGGACCCCGAGGTGATCACCCAGCTCCTGATGCGCAAGGAGCGGGACAAGAACGTGGCCAGCCTCTCCGGCCGCGAGCGCGAGGTCCTGGAGTGGCTGGCCCAAGGACGGTCCAACGCGGGCATAGCGCAGGGCCTCTTCATCTCGGAGAAGGCCGTCGCCAAGCACATCAGCAGCATCTTCACCAAGCTGGGCCTGCTGCCGGCCGACGGCGACAACCGCCGCGTACTGGCTGTCCTCACCTACCTGGAGCAGTGACCACCCTCCGCCGTCAGTGGAGGCGGGTCCAGCCCTTTTCGCAGATGAGCTTCTTGCCGGGGCTGGTGCACGACGTCTCGTACACGTGGCCGTCGGTGGTGATGGCCTTGATCCAGACGTTCCGTCCCTGCTCGCTGAGGGTGATGTCGCAGGCCCGCGTGGGGTAGCCCTCGTTGTCGGACAGCTTCTGCCACACGATGTTCTTGGCCTTCTTGTCCCACGCGCCGGCGTAGGCGTGGCCATCGGAGATGGCGACGGTGTGCTCCTCGTGCTTGTTGGGGGCGTGGGAGTCGATGGCCTGGCAGTTCGACCCACCGTGGCGGGGTTCGTCGGCGGCGTGCGCCGGTGCGGCCAGGGCGGCCAGCACCAGGACGAGCGGGGCCGCGATGCCTACAGCGCGCTGTGCTTTGACGGTCATGGTTCCTCTTTGCCGATCAGGAGTACGTGCCCGGGCGAACGCGTGGGCACCCGTGCTCCTTCATCGGCGACTGGTACCGCCCCCTGGAGACGACCGGTGCAATGATCACCCTTTCGCCGCGCGTACCGGTCAGGCCTGCCGGCTGCCGCCCCGCGTACTGGTCAGGCCTGCCGACTGCCGCCCCGCCTACCGGTCAGGCCTGCCGCACGACGGCCGCGAGGTCGTGGAGGCCGGCCGCCACTGCCCCCGCATCACCGTGGTTCGCCCGATGGCATGAACGGAAGTAATAGCTCCGTTTCCATCTCTGTCGCGGTCGTTGGGCAAGGGTGCGGCGACCGCAGCGGTTCTCCTCGTGCGTCCGCGCCGCATGTCACCTCGAATCACAGGAAGGAGACACCGCGTGCATCTGACCCTGCATGAGCAGGAACGGCTCATGATCCGTGTCACGGCGGATCTGGTCGAGCGACGCCTCACTCGGGATCCCGGACTCGCACTGAACTATCCGGAAGTCATGGCGTTGTTCTCGGCCTATGTCCTCGAAGAGGCCCGGCACGACAAGAAGACGGTCGCCGAGCTCATGGATACCAATCTGAGCGATGTGGCGAAGCAGCTCCAGGACCGCCTCACCAAACTCGGCACCAACGTCACCTTGCCCACCTCGCCGGCGGGCAATCCGACTCTCAAGATCATGCCGGGCGTCCGGGAGATGATCGGCGATGTGCAGGTCGAGGCGACGTTCAAGGACGGAACGAAGCTGGTGACCATCCCGGAGCCACTCAAGGCCGAGCCTGCCATGAGGGACTACCCGGGCAAGCACGAGCTTCTCCCGGACCACGATCAGCACGCGGTGGTGTACAACACGGACCAGCAAGGCAACCCCCTGCCGGTGGAACCCCTGTGGGCGAAGAACACCGCGGACCGCCCCGTCCAGGTCGGCTCCCACTTCCACTTGGCCGACGTCAACGAGAAACTCCGCTTCTTTGTTGACCAGGGGTGCACCCAAGAGGCCAACGTGAGGGGGAAGCGGCTGCACATTCCAGCCGGTACGTCGGAGCGGATCGACCCCGGTGTCGACTGTCCGGTGTGGGTGGTGCCCATCCAGGGAGCGAAGTTGGTGAAGGGCCTTCGAGCGGGCAAGTCCGCGAGTGCTCCGGCCGGGTCCCCACTCGATCCGGATGTGTCCCGATGAGCAGTATCTCCCGGCAGGCTCCAAGGAGCGCAGCTTCACCAAGCTCTCCGGGGCCGCTGCAACGGAGCGACTACGCCACGTTGTACGGCCCGACGGCCGGTGACCGGATCAGGCTCGCCGACACCAACCTCATCATCAGGATCGATCAGGACTGGTGCGGCGGGGACGGCCGCAGCGGCGACGAGATGCTCTTCGGCGGCGGCAAGGTCATCCGCGAGTCGATGGGCATGTCGCACTTCCCGAGGTGCGACACCACACACGAGCCGATGGACACGGTGATCACCGGTGCGTTGATCATTGACTACTGGGGTGTGGTGAAGGCCGACGTCGGTCTGCGGGGCGGAAAGATCAAGGCGATCGGCCAGGCCCACAACCCGGAAACGATGTCGCCGATGGAGCAGGACCCGGCCAACACGCGTGCCTCGAACTTCGTAGTGGGACCGGAGACCGAGGTGATCTCCGGCAACGGGCGGATCCTGACCGCGGGCGGCATCGACACCCATGTCCACTTCCTGGGCCCCGGCCAGGTCCACGAGGCACTCGCGTCGGGAGTGACCACGCTCATCGGCGGCGGTACCGGCCCCGCGGAAGGCAGCAGGGCCACCACCATGACGCCCGGCGAATGGCACATCCGGCGGACGTTCGAGGCACTGGACGCCTATCCGGTCAACATCGGGCTGTTCGGCAAAGGCGGCACGGTGAACGAAGACGCGCTGAAGCACCAGCTTCTCGCCGGCGCCATCGGCATCAAGATCCACGAGGACTGGGGAGCCACCCCCGCGGCCATCGACAAGGCGCTGGAGGTCTGCGCGACCTACGGGGGCGCCCAAGTCGCCCTGCACGCCGACTCGATGAACGAGTCCGGGTTCGTCGAGGACACCTACGATGCCACCAAGAGTCCCCCCACCCCCACCGGCGTACCCCGAGGCATTCACGTCTTCCATGTCGAAGGCGCCGGTGGCGGCCACGCACCGGACATCATGAAACTGGTGGGCAAGGGCTACGAAAGTGTGCTGCCCGCGTCGACCAACCCGACCCGGCCCCTGACGAAGAACACCGTCGCCGAGCACATGTACATGATGGTCATCTGCCATCACCTCAACCTCAAAGTCGACGCGGACAGGAAATACGCCGACTCTCGGATCCGGCCCTCCACCATGGCCGCCGAGGACTGGCTGCACGACACCGGCGCCATCTCGATGATGTCCTCCGATTCGCAGGCCATGGGGCGTATCGGCGAGATGATCATGCGGACCTGGCAGACCGCACACGTCATGAAGGGCCGCCGCGGGCCCCTCCAGCCGGAGGCCGGATGCCAGGAACCGCCGGACGACCAGGACTCGGACAACTTCCGCGTCAGGCGCTACATCGCCAAGTACACGATCAACCCCGCCATCGCCCATGGCATCGACAAGCATGTCGGCTCCGTCGAGACGGAGAAGGTGGCGGACCTGGTGCTGTGGGAGCCGAAGTTCTTCGGCGTCAAGCCGCACGTGATCATCAAGGGCGGACAGATCGCCTACGCGCAGCTCGGTGACGCCAACGCGTCGATCCCGACACCGCAGCCGTACCTGCCCCGCCCGGTGTGGGGAGCATGCGGCCGGGCCCCGGGAGGCAACTCCTTCAACTTCGTGGTGGACCACGATGATGCCGTCGACATCAAGACGGAGTACGGGCTGACCAAGGGGGTGAAGGAGATCACCTCCACCCGCGGCATTGCCAAGAGCCACATGAAGCTCAACTCCGAGTCGCCAGAGATCAGGATCGGCGGCGATGCCTTCAACGTCACCATCGGCTCGCTCACGTCCCCGAACGTGCCCCCGGACAAGCCCCCGGGCACGCCCCCGGGAGCGGGAAGGGGATCGACCATGGACATCCCCACCGTGCTGGAGGACTACCCGGAGGACCCGACGAACCCGCAGGACAAGCAGATGTTCGAACCGGGCCAGCCGCCCAATAGAGAGCTGTACGAGACAGAACTCCCGCTGGCGCAGCGGTACTTCCTCTTCTGAGCCCGGCGTGCGAGCCCGGCGTGCGAGCCCGGCGTCCGAGCCCGGCGTCCGAGCCCGGCGTCCGAGCCCGGCGTCGGGCCTGGCGGCACACCGCCGCCGGGCCCGCTGCCCCGGGGAAGCCCCTCCTCCTGAACCCCGTACCCGCGAAAGGCAGGCCACCGTTCCCATGAGCCATGCCGCCCTGCTCGTCCTGGCCGACGGCCGTTTCCCCGCCGGTGGGCACGCCCACTCCGGCGGTGTGGAGGCCGCGGTCGCCTCGCACGGCGTCCACGACGCCCCAAGCCTGGAGGCGTTCTGCCGGGGCCGCCTGCACACCGCCGGGCTGACCGCGGCCGGGCTCGCCGCCGCGGCCGCCACCGAATACGACCCGATGGCGCTGGACGAGGCCGCAGACGCGCGTACCCCCGTACCAGCACTGCGGCAGGTCGCCCGCAAGCTCGGCCGGCAGATGCTGCGTGCCGCCCGCGCCGCCTGGCCCTGCCCCGAGCTCGACCGGATCGCCCACCGCCTGCCGCAGGGCGCACACCAGCCCGTGGTCCTGGGCGTCGCCGCCCGCGCCGCAGGCCTGAGCCCGTCGGATGCCGCCCAGTGCGCCGCGTACGAGAGCATCGGCGGCCCGGCGACGGCGGCGGTGCGGCTGCTGAGCCTCGACCCGTTCGACGCGACCGCCCTGCTGGCCCGGCTCACCGGCGAACTCGACGACGTCGCACGCACCGCCGCCGAGGCGGCAGCGCAGCTCGCCACCGACGGTGTCGGAGTCCTGCCCGCCGCGTCCTCGCCGCTCCTTGACATCACCGGCGAACAGCACGCCGCCTGGTCCATGCGGCTCTTCGCCTCCTGACCCCCCCATACCGTCCGGAGAACGCCATGCACCTCGACCACGCCACGACCCTGCCGCACCACCACACCCCCAGCGCCGAGGCACTGCGCCCCGACGGCAGCCGCCGCGCCCTGCGTATCGGCCTCGGCGGACCCGTCGGATCCGGCAAGACCGCCACCGTCGCCGCACTGTGCCGCGCCCTGCGCGACCGGCTGTCCATCGCGGTCGTCACCAACGACATCTACACCCGCGAGGACGCCGAGTTCCTGCGCCGCGAAGCCGTGCTGCCGCCGGAGCGCATCATCGCCGTCGAGACCGGCGCCTGCCCGCACACCGCGATCCGCGACGACATCTCCGCCAACCTCGAAGCCGTCGAACAGCTGGAGGAGACACTGCCCCCACTGGATCTGATCCTCATCGAGTCCGGCGGCGACAACCTCACCGCCACCTTCTCCAAGGGCCTTGCCGACAACCAGGTGTTCGTCATCGACGTCTCCAGCGGTGACGACATCCCCCGCAAGGGCGGCCCCGGCATCACCACCGCCGACCTCCTCGTCATCAACAAGACCGACCTCGCCCCGTACGTCGGCGCGGACCTGGACACCATGGCCGCCGACGCGAACAAGCAGCGCGGCGACCTCCCCGTCGTCTTCACCAGCCTGGCCTCGGACGACGGCATCCAGCCGATCGCCGACTGGGTCGAGGGATGCCTGTCCGCCTGGCGTGCCGAGGCCGCCGTATGACAGCCACCGCACCCCGTACGCGACCGGCACCCACGGCGGAACACCCCACGCCGACGCCGGTCGCCGAAGGAAGCGGGACTGACAGCGGGCGGACAGACGAGGCACCCGCCGTCGAGTGGGTGCACGCGACGGACCCCGAACTCTCCGGAGTCAAGGCCACCGCCTTCATCAGAGCGACATACGACGGCTCCGCCACCACCGTCCCGCGCCTGCGCAACAGCGGCCCCTTCCACCTGCACCAGACGCGGTCCCACGGCGAGTGGGCCCGGGTCAGCGTGATCAGCTCCATGTGCGCACCGCTCGGCGGAGACCGACTCGCCCTCGACGTCACCGCCGAGGAACACGCCAAGCTGGAGGTGTCCACGGCGGCCTCCACCATCGCGCTGCCCGGCGCCACCGCCGCCCTCGCCACCTACGACGTACGTCTCACCGTCGCCGACCACGCCATGCTGACGTGGCTCCCGAAACCCCTCATCAGCGCCCAGAACAGCACCCTCCACCAGACCTGCACCGTCGCCCTCGCACCCACCGCCGCCGTCATCCTGCGCGAAGAACAGCTCCTCGGCCGCGTCCCCGAGCCTCCCGGCCACCTCACCACCCGCCTGACCGTGAATCGGGGCGGCCGCCCCGTCCTCGACCAGCAGACCGCCTACGGCGGAACGGCACCGGCATGGGACGGCCCCGCCGTACTGGGCGGACACCGCGCCACCGGCCAACTCCTCGTCGTGGACCCCCACCTCACCACCGAACACCCGCCGGTCCTCATCGGCGACGATCCCGAGCAGGGCCACGTCGTCCTCACCCCGCTCGCCCGGCACCCTGCCTACCTGGCCACCGCCACCGCCCACACCCTCCACCACGTGGGCCAGCTCCTGGACACAGCCCTCGAACACATCCGGAACATGTAGCCGGGATCGCCCCCGAGCAGCATGAGCAGCTCCGCGCACACGCCACGGAAACCACACGCCACGGAGACCAAGGAGTCCAGCGCACCCGGTGGGCACCGCCGCACCCTCAACCGATGGGCACCGCCGCACCCACCGGTGGGCATAAAAAACGCCCTCCGAAACCACGTTTCCGCAGTTCAGAGGGCGTCTACAAGTGGAGCCTAGGGGAGTCGAACCCCTGACATCTGCCATGCAAAGACAGCGCTCTACCAACTGAGCTAAGGCCCCGGTAACGATGCGTCGGACCGGGGGAATCACCTCCCCGGCGTGCATCGCACCCCAGAGTACCGGGTCTCCCCCCGGATCTCGCAAAAGGATTGGGGGTCCCGGTCGACGACCACTCTCCGTAAGATGCACGACGTGGTTCGCGGCAGCGAACCACGGTCTTAGGGGAAGCGATGGGGAGACGCAATGGACGCCGCACAACAAGACACCACCGCGAGAGCACGAGAGCTCCAGCGGAACTGGTACGGGGAGCCGCTGGGGGCGCTCTTCCGTCGCCTCATCGATGATCTGGGTCTGAACCAGGCGCGCCTCGCCGGAGTCCTCGGCCTGTCCGCGCCCATGCTGTCCCAGCTGATGAGCGGTCAGCGCGCCAAGATCGGCAACCCGGCGGTCGTCCAGCGCGTCCAGCTCCTCCAGGAACTGGCGGGCCAGGTCGCCGACGGCAGCGTGAGCGCCGCCGAGGCCACCGACCGCATGGACGAGATCAAGAAGTCCCAGGGCGGCTCCGTGCTCACCAACACCTCACAGACCGCGACGAGTTCGGGCGCGCCCACCGTCAAGCGCGTGGTCCGCGAGATCCAGTCCCTGCTGCGCTCCGTCGCGGCGGCCGGCGACATCATCGATGCCGCGGACTCCCTCGCCCCCACCCACCCGGAGCTGGCAGAGTTCCTCCGGGTGTACGGCGCCGGGCGCACCGCGGACGCGGTCGCCCACTACGAGGCGCACCAGAGCTGAGCCGTCGACCGGGCCGCCTTACGGCCGGGGAGGGGAGCGGGGCGCGACCATGGGTGAGGTCTTCGCCGGCCGGTACGAACTGGTCGACCCGATCGGACACGGGGGAGTCGGAGCGGTCTGGCGCGCCTGGGACCACCGTCGGCGCCGGTATGTGGCTGCCAAAGTCCTTCAGCAGAGCGACGCACACGCCCTGTTGAGGTTCGTGCGGGAACAGGCCCTGCGTATCGACCACCCCCATGTACTCGCGCCCGCCAGCTGGGCCGCCGACGACGACAAGGTCCTGTTCACCATGGACCTCGTCGCCGGCGGCTCGCTGGCGCATGTCATCGGGGACTACGGCCCGCTGCCGCCCCCCTTCACCTGCACGCTCCTCGACCAGCTCCTCTCCGGTCTCGCGGCCGTCCACGCCGAGGGCGTCATCCACCGCGACATCAAACCGGCCAACATCCTGCTCGAAGCCACCGGCGCCGGACGCCCGCATCTGCGCCTGTCCGACTTCGGCATATCGATGCGCAAGGGCGAGCCCCGGCTGACCGAGACCGACTATGTGGTGGGCACGCCCGGCTACTTCGCCCCCGAGCAGATGCTCGGCGCCGAGCCGGACTTCACCGGCGACCTCTTCGCCGTGGGCCTCGTCGCCCTGTATCTCCTGGAGGGCGCCAAGCCGGACGCCAAGGCGCTGATCGAACGCTTCGCCGAGCACGGCACTCCCTGCGCCCCACGAGGCATGCCGGAGCCCCTCTGGCAGGTCATCGCCACCCTGCTCCAGCCCGATCCGCAGACGCGCTTCCGCACCGCCACCGGTGCGCGCAAGGCGCTGGCCTGCGCCGCCGAGATGCTGCCCGAGCCCGGCCCCGACGACGAGCTCGTCGAGATCTTCGACCAACTCCCCCCGCTCCCCATCGGCTACGGCCCCGCCGGCCCTCTCCCCTCCACATCCCACCCGGAGGTGGCGTCCGGGCACGTGCCTTTGCCTCCGGGGGCGAGCGTCCCTGACCCCGGGCACGGCCCCCTGCCTCCAAGGCCGAGCGCCTACGATCCCGGGCACGTAGCTCCGTCTCCAGCGACGAGCGGCCAGGGCCCCGGGCAGGAACCCCTGCCTCCAGCGACGAGCAGCCAGGGCCCCGACCGCATACCCCCGTCCCCAAGGCCGAGCGCCTACGACCCCGGGCACGTAGCTCTGTCTCTTGGCCCGAGTGGCCAGGGCCCCGAGGGCATACCCGTGTCTCCAGGCCCGAGCGGCCACAGCCCCAACGGCATACCCCTGCCTCCACGCCCGAGCGGCCACAGCCCCAACGGCATACCCCTGCCTCCACGCCCGAGCAGCCACAGCCCCAACGGCATACCCCTGCCTCCACGCCCGAGCAGCCACAGCCCCAACGGCATACCCCTGCCTCCACGCCCGAGCGGCCACGGCCCCGAGCCCCCGGCATCTGACCCGACGCAGCCCCCAGCCCCTGCCCTCAGCTCGGAGACCGGCAGCTTCCTGCTGCCTCCGCCCATGCAGCCACCCCATCCATCCACTCCCCCTACACCTCTGCCCCTGTCCCTGCCCCTGCGGGCACCCGCGCCCGAGCCCACGCATGTGTCCTCCCCCCACCAGATCCCGGCCCCTCACCCCGCACAGACCGTGACGTCCGCGGTGCACCACGCCCACGCTCCTACCTATCGATACACCGCTCACGCCCCTCAGGTTCCACATCCGAACGCGGCAATCCCCCATCCTCAGGCCCCGGCCTTCCCAGGCCCGCAGAAGCGGCGGCCGGGCCCGCCCGCGAAGGTGGCTGTACCGATGCTGCTCGTCGCGCTGGTCTGCCTCGCGGTCGGCGTCTGGGCACTCACTCAGCTCTGACCATCGAGGCAGCCGCCAGCCCCGGCCGCGCACCGGCGTCACGGGCACAGCTCCGCCCTCAACAACCCGGCGGCGGCCCGAACTGCGCAGGCATGCGGGCACGAGCACGAGCAGAACCATCTACCCCCGAAGCAGCCGCGCGGCCTCCACCGCAGCCGCCCGCCGCCGCGCAATCAGCGCCCACGCGCCGAGAACGCCCAGCAGCGCCACGCCCGTCCCGATCCCCCCGGCGGCAAGCGCCACCATCGCCCGGTCGTCACCCCGGCCCACACCGCTCCCGGCAGCCGTCTCCCCGCGCCTGGCGGCCTCCACGTCGCGCTCCGTGACGCCGAACTCATCAGCGGGAACGGGCGAGCCCGCGTACGCCGGCCCCGGCCGCGCCGCCCCGTCGACATCCACCCGCAGCGTCAGGTCCAGCGGAGCCTCGCCGAACCTCTCCGCGACCTCCGGGCTGAGATGGACCGACAGGTAGTACCAGCCGGCGAACCGCATCGCGGCCATCTCGTCAGCCGGGGCGAAGCGGTTCTCGTACGCGACAGGCGGCAGCGGATCCAGTACCGCCGACTTCTGCTTGCCGTCGTACGCCGTGTCCGCGTCGTCGACCTCCGCGCGCACCGGGTTGGACAACGTCATGACCAGCGCGGACGACACGTACCCCGCGCCGCGCGCCGCCCGGCGCCCCATCCCGCCGGACTCGCCACCGCCTCCATGCGAACTGCCGAGTTCCGCGGTGACGGAGAGCTGCTGCCCCCAGTCGACGGGCACGCGGTAGAAGAGCGTCCGGCCGGGCTCGATGCGGCCTCCCCAGACGCCTTTCCCCAGCGCACGCGCCCCGTGGAAGCCCGTGCCGCCCTCACGCCCCTTCCGCTCGCCGGTCGGCGGCACAGGTGTCGCGGAGTTCCAGGAATGCGGAGGCTCCGTCGCCCCGTCCGCCCGTAACGCGGGTTCCGACGCGACCCGAAGCTCCAGATCCCAGCCCGCCCGGGAGGACTCAGGGGTGCTGGTCCGCTCGACGAGCACGTAGTAAGTACCGGCCCCCTCGCAGCTCTGCTCATCGGGTCCGACCCTGCGCGCCGCCGTCGCCGTGATGGGACGCGGGCTCTCCGAAGCGCCGAACCTCGCCTTCTGCGCCTCCAGAGGGCTGCAGTTGTTGCCGTCGGCATCCTGTACGGACACCTCGACACCGTCGGCGTAGGAGACCTTGCTGCCGAACTCCGGCACCGCGGTGACAGCGACGTACGCGCTCTCCTCCGCCTTGAGCTCCAGGCGGTAAAAACGCTGTCCCGCGCGCGGGAGGGAGCTTTTGTACGTCTTCCCGGGGCTGAGCCGGTGCCCCTCGACGTTGCTCGTCGTGCCGTCGATCGTCTCGGCGCCCTCGGCGAAGCCGTACGGAGCGGGCGTTCCCGTGGCCCCGGCCTGCGCCGGAACCATCACCACCGCACACACCACCGCACACATCGTCGCGCACGTCGCGCACGTCGCCGCGCCCCAGCCCCCGCCAAGCCGCCGCCGCCCCATCACGCGCCACCCCTCGTCGCGAACTCAGCCGTTCCGCCCGTACCGCCCGTCCCGACCGTCCTGCCCGCCCGACGCCCCGCGGACACCACCACGAACCCGCCACCGGCGCAACCGCACCAACACCCCGAACATTTACTTCAGCGAACAAAAAATTCACGTAAGCGAATCAAAGCCATCGCGAATCCGGCACTCCCCGGAGCCTCCAGCCAGCACAAAGCCCCGGCCGCAAAAGCGACCGGGGCCTGTGAAGTGACTGGTGTCGATGACTCACGAACCCGTGGGCACGGAGTCAGTCGCCTCCGTCCACAGATCCTGCTCGGCGCGATCCGCCTGGATCTGGCGGTACACGAGGAGCCCGCCGATGGCGGCCAGTGCGACCAGGAGAAGCTTCTTCACCGCGCGACCTCGTCTTTCCTTGACGTAGGAGACTTCTGGCGCCCGACTATACACACCGATCGATATCGATCGGTGACCTGGATACGCCCCCAACTGCCGCCCGTTCCGCAGCAGTCGAAACGGACCTCGGCGCTCCGTATGCCGTCGACCCACTGTGACTTTCGCCGCTCTTGCCCTTTCTCGGTGCCCTTGGGGCCATCCGGGTGGTGTTCATCCGAACATCGGCGCCGCGCGGGCGCCGGTCCACCACTCTCGACCCCACATACACATCATGAGGAAAGTACGCAAATCGCCCAACTCGAATTGAGGGGTCATGACTGGTAGCAAGGCCACGAAGCTGTGGGCCACGATCGTCACCGCCTTCCTCGCGCTCTTCGCCGCGCTGGGACTCACCACGACGGCCACCGCGGCCACGGCCGTACACGAGACCACGAACGCACGCAACGCCACGGAGTGCGCACCCACGCCGGCCATGGCCCTCTGGACGGCTGCGCACGAACGGTCCTTGCCTCCGACGATGAAGCAGCGCATCCGCGCCGAGGCCCACGGCTCGTCCCCCAGCTGCCGGCACCTGCCCCCCGTGGACACGGAAGCCGAGGCTGAGCCCACCACCACCCATCAGCCAGGGCTCGCCCCAGAGCCGTAATACGGTCCCTGCCCGGGCCCAGCCCCAGGCCCCCAGAGACTTACGAAGTGCCCCCAGCCACACCGGCTGGGGGCACTTCTCATCCGCTCGCAGGACTTCGTACCGCGGGCCACCGCATCGCTTCCGCACTGGAAGGGGTGCTTCCTTTGCACATAGGTCACAGACCTCACAGGGCCACAGACAACGCACCCCCGACATAGACACCCCCTACCGCCAAAACGCAGAAGGCCGGTAGATCCACGAGATCTACCGGCCTTCTGACCTGGCGTTATGCCACTGTGGGGCTAACAGGATTTGAACCTGTGGCCTCATCCTTATCAGGGATGCGCTCTAACCAACTGAGCTATAGCCCCGCCGCGCTTCGGTGTGTGTCCCGCGCGCTGACCCCTGAAGATTAGCGCACCTGCGGGCCAGTCCCAAAATCGATACCCGCGCGGGGAGCGAACCAAGGCCGAAGCCCCGGAGAAGACCGGGCATAACCCTGGACGAGGCCCCGGACAGGGCCCCGGAAGAGGCCCCGCTACTCGTCCTCCGCCAAGGTCAGCTCGACGCCGCCCACGAAGCCCGCGGAGAGGTTGTAGATGAACGCCCCGAGCGTCGCCAGTGCCGTGGCCAGGACGACGTCGATGACCGCGATGATCGCGGTGAAGGTCAGAACGCGCGGCAGCGACAGGAAGGACTGCAGGTCGAAGCCGTTGGACTCGTTCGAGCCCGTCGCCTCGGAGATCGTGCCGCCCACCGTCGAGAAGACGCCCATCGCGTCCATGACCATCCATAGGACGGCAGCCGCGACGATCGTGCAGATGCCGAGCGCGATGGAGAGCAGGAAGCTGACCTTCATCACCGACCACGGGTCGGCCCTGGCCACCCGCAGCCGCGCCTTGCGCGTGCGCGGCACCGTGCGCGTCCCTGTACGCGGCTTGCGCGCCGCGCCCGCCTTGGCGCTCTGCTGGTACGCCTGCGGCGGGTGATACGGCTGGGACGCCTTCTTGGACGCTTTCTTCTGGGGCTGCCGCTCGCTCGGCAGGGCCCCCTCTGCCTTGTCGGCGCTGCCGGGCAGCATCCCACCCGCCGTCTCGGCGTCTCGGGTGTCCGTCACAGTCCCCCCCTGGGATCCATGAGACTCGGAGTCGTGCGCATCAGTGGCGGAGCCACGGGCACTGTCCGCGCCGGTCTTGCCGGTCCGATTCGCCCCGGTGCCCGTGGCTCCACTCACGATGTTCCACTCCTCGCGCTACTCGGCCGAGGAGTCCGTGCCCTCGTCCGTACCGACGGCCGGCTCACCGCCGTCCGAGTCGTCGACGACGATGTCACCGTCGACTTCCTCGGCCTCGCGCCCGGCCTCGGCGTTACGAGCGATGCCGACCACGGCATCGCGCTTGCCCAGGTTGATCAGTTGGACGCCCATGGTGTCACGGCCCGTCTCCCTGATCTCGTTGACTCGCGTACGAATCACACCACCGCTCAGCGTGATGGCGAGGATCTCGTCGGTCTCCTCCACCACCAGAGCGCCCACGAGCTCGCCGCGGTCCTCCACGATCTTGGCGGCCTTGATACCGAGGCCACCGCGACCCTGAACGCGGTATTCGTCGACATTGGTCCGCTTCGCGTACCCACCGTCGGTGGCGGTGAACACGAACGTACCGGGCCGGACGACATTCATCGAGAGCAGCTCGTCGCCGTCGCGGAAACTCATGCCCTTCACACCCGACGTGGCGCGGCCCATCGGGCGCAGCGCGTCGTCCGTCGCCGTGAACCTGATCGACTGGGCCTTCTTGCTGATGAGCAGCAGGTCGTCGTCGGCCGACACGAGCTCGGCGCCGATCAGCTCGTCGTCCGAACCGTCCTCCGTCTCGCGGAGGTTGATGGCGATGACACCGCCCGAACGGGGCGAGTCGTAGTCCTTGAGGGAGGTCTTCTTTACGAGGCCTCCCTTTGTGGCGAGGATCAGGTAGGGCGCCGCTTCGTAGTCGCGGATCGCGAGGATCTCGGCGATCTGCTCGTCCGGCTGGAAGGCGAGGAGGTTCGCCACGTGCTGGCCGCGGGCGTCGCGTCCGGCGTCGGGGAGTTCGTACGCCTTGGCGCGGTAGACGCGGCCCTTGTTGGTGAAGAACAGCAGCCAGTGATGCGTCGTCGACACGAAGAAGTGGTCGACGATGTCGTCTTCCTTGAGCTTCGTACCACGAACGCCCTTGCCGCCGCGCTTCTGTGAGCGGTAGTCGTCGGTCTTGGTGCGCTTGACGTAGCCACCGCGGGAGATCGTGACGACGATGTCCTCTTCGGCGATCAGGTCCTCCATGGACATGTCGCCGTCGAAGGGCACGAGCGCGGAGCGGCGGTCCTCGCCGAACTTGTCGACGATCGCGGCCAGTTCCTGGCTGATGATCTGGCGCTGCCTCTCGGGCGAGGCCAGGATCGCGTTGTACTCGTTGATCTTCGCCTGGAGGTCGTCGTGCTCGGCGACGATCTTCTGGCGCTCCAGAGCGGCGAGGCGGCGCAGCTGCATCTCAAGGATGGCGTTGGCCTGGATCTCGTCGATCGAGAGGAGGCCCATGAGGCCCTCGCGCGCGATGTCGACGGTCTGGCTGCCGCGGATGAGCGCGATGACCTCGTCGATGGCGTCCAGGGCCTTGAGGAGGCCACGCAGGATGTGCGCCCGCTCCTCGGCCTTGCGCAGCCGGAACTTCGTACGCCGGACGATGACCTCGACCTGGTGGGTGACCCAGTGCCGGATGAAGGCGTCGAGCGAGAGGGTGCGCGGCACGCCGTCGACCAGGGCCAGCATGTTGGCGCTGAAGTTCGACTGGAGGTCGGTGTGCTTGTAGAGGTTGTTCAGTACGACCTTGGCGACCGCGTCCCGCTTCAGGACGATGACCAGGCGCTGACCGGTGCGCGAGGACGTCTCGTCGCGGACGTCGGCGATGCCGCCGACCTTGCCGTCCTTGACCAGGTCGGCGATCTTCTGCGCGAGGTTGTCCGGGTTGGTCTGGTAGGGGAGCTCGGTGACCACCAGGCACTGGCGGTTCTGGATCTCCTCGACCGCGACGACCGCGCGCATCGTGATGGAGCCGCGGCCCGTGCGGTAGGCCTCCTCGATGCCCTTGCGGCCCACTACTAGAGCGCCGGTCGGGAAGTCGGGTCCCTTGATGCGCTCGATAAGGGCGTCGAGCAGCTCCTCGTGCGAGGCCTCGGGGTGCTCAAGGGCCCACTGCGCGCCCGCCGCGACCTCGCGGAGGTTGTGCGGCGGGATGTTGGTGGCCATGCCGACCGCGATGCCCGCCGAGCCGTTGATCAGCAGGTTCGGGAAGCGCGCCGGCAGGACCGTCGGCTCCTGGTTGCGGCCGTCGTAGTTGTCCGTGAAGTCGACGGTGTCCTCGTCGATGTCACGGACCATCTCCATGGCCAGCGGCGCCATCTTGCACTCGGTGTACCGCATGGCGGCCGCCGGGTCGTTGCCCGGGGAGCCGAAGTTGCCGTTGGAGTCCACCAGCGGCATCCGCATCGACCACGGCTGGGCGAGGCGCACCAGAGCGTCGTAGATGGAGGAGTCGCCGTGCGGGTGGTACGTACCCATGACGTCGCCGACGACGCGGGCGCACTTGTAGAAGCCCTTCTCGGGGCGGTAGCCGCCGTCGTACATCGCGTACAGGACGCGGCGGTGTACGGGCTTCAGGCCGTCCCGTACGTCGGGCAGCGCGCGGGACACGATGACGGACATCGCGTAGTCGAGGTACGAGCGCTGCATCTCCGTCTCGAGCCCGACGGGCTCGACACGCATGCCCACGCCGGGAACGGCGGGTTCCTCTTCGGGCGTCACAGGGGTGTTCTCGTCGGCCATTGCTGGTCAAAGTCCTTTCGAGGTGCGGCTTGTACGGGCCGACTCAGATGTCGAGGAAACGGACGTCCTTGGCATTGCGCTGGATGAACGAGCGCCGTGCCTCTACGTCCTCTCCCATCAGCACCGAGAAGAGGTCGTCGGCCTGTGCCGCGTCGTCCAGGGTCACCTGGCCGAGCACGCGGTGCTCCTGGTCCATCGTCGTGATGCGCAGCTCCTCGGCGTTCATCTCGCCGAGGCCCTTGAAGCGCTGGACCGAGTCGTCCCTGATGCGCTTGCCGGCCTGGCGGCCGAGCTCCACCAGGGCATCGCGCTCGCGGTCCGAGTACGCGTACTGGAAGTCGTCCCGCGACCACTTGATCTTGTAGAGCGGCGGGCGCGACAGATAGATGTGCCCGTGCTCGACCAGCGGCCGCATGAAGCGGAACAGGAACGTCAGGAGCAGCGTGTTGATGTGCTGGCCGTCGACGTCGGCGTCCGCCATCAGGATGACCTTGTGATAGCGGAGTTTCTCGATGTCGAAGTCCTCGTGCACACCGGTGCCGAAGGCCGAGATGAGGGCCTGGACCTCCTGGTTGTGCAGGATCTTGTCGATGCGCGCCTTCTCGACGTTCAGGATCTTGCCTCGGATGGGCAGGATCGCCTGGTACATCGGGTCGCGGCCGGACTTCGCCGAGCCACCGGCGGAGTCACCCTCGACGATGAAGATCTCGCACTTCGTCGGGTCGTTCGACTGGCAGTCGGAGAGCTTGCCGGGCAGGGACGCCGTCTCCAGGAGGCCCTTGCGGCGGGTCAGGTCGCGCGCCTTGCGGGCGGCGACGCGGGCCGTGGCGGCCTGGATGCCCTTGCGGATGATGTCCGCGGCCTCGTTCGGGTTGCGGTCGAACCAGTCCGTGAGGTGCTCGTGGACAACCTTCTGTACGAAGGTCTTCGCCTCCGTGTTGCCCAGCTTGGTCTTCGTCTGGCCCTCGAACTGGGGCTCGCCCAGCTTCACCGAGATGATCGCGGTCAGACCCTCGCGGACGTCCTCACCCGTGAGGTTGTCGTCCTTCTCGCGCAGCAGCTTCTTCTCGCGCGCGTAGCGGTTCACCAGGCCTGTCAGCGCGGACCTGAAGCCCTCTTCGTGCGTACCGCCCTCGTGCGTGTGGATCGTGTTCGCGAAGGAGTACACACCCTCGGTGTACTGCGAGTTCCACTGCATCGCGATCTCGACCGAGAGCATGCGCTCCTTGTCCTCGGCCTCGACGTCGATGACGGTCGGGTGGATGACCTCGCCCTTGCGGGAGTTGAGGTACTTGACGAAGTCGACGATGCCGCCTTCGTAGTGGTACGTGACCGTGCGAGCCTCGGGGGCCTCGTCGTCGGTCGCCTCGGGGGAGTCCGCACCCACCGTGGCCTTCGCCGACTCGCGCTCATCAGTGAGTTTGATCGTCAAACCCTTGTTGAGGAACGCCATCTCCTGGAAGCGCCGAGCCAGCGTCTCGAAGGAGTACTCCGTCGTCTCGAAGACGTCCGGGTCGGCCCAGAAGGTGACCGTGGTGCCGGAATCCTCGACCTGCTCGTGCTTGGAGAGCGGGGCCGTCGGCACACCCAGCTTGTAGTCCTGGGTCCAGCGGTATCCGTCGCGCCTGATGTCGACCGCGAGCTTGGTCGAAAGGGCGTTCACCACGGAGACGCCGACGCCGTGCAGTCCACCGGAGACGGCGTAGCCGCCGCCGCCGAACTTGCCGCCCGCGTGCAGCACGGTGAGGACGACCTCGACGGCGGGCTTCTTCTCCACGGGGTGCATGTCGACCGGGATGCCACGGCCGTTGTCGATCACGCGCACGCCGCCGTCCGCGAGGATCGTGACGTCGATCGTGTCCGCGTGGCCGGCGAGGGCCTCGTCCACGGAGTTGTCGACGACCTCCTGCACCAGGTGGTGCAGTCCGCGCTCACCGGTCGAACCGATGTACATGCCGGGTCGCTTGCGGACCGCGTCCAGACCCTCGAGGACGGTGATCGCGCTGGCGTCGTACGAGGGCGGTGCCTCGCCGTTCTCGCCGGCGGCGGTGGACGGAATGTTCTCGTTGGGGTTGCCGGAATCGGCCACGAAGCGCCCTTTCTGGCACAGCACAAGCCTGGCTCCCGGCGGTGGCCGGAGCGGCTGCGTCGTTCAGCGATAGTCAGCGTTGCTCGGTGCGTCCCACAAGTGGGGCGGGATTAGCTTCCAGTCTACCGGTAGCGCTGACAGTGATGGGGGTTTGCCGGTACCTGAGTCCTCATGTGCCGCCCTGAACCGGACTCGGCCGACTCCCCATATGCGGAGCGGGGCCCTAGAGGGCTCACAGCGGCACTCAGCGCTTCGGGCCGTCAACCCCCAGCTACCGCCGCCGACGGCCTCAGCCGTATGTGTCGCCGGGGCCTGTGCTTCCCGGGGCGCGCAAGGGGCCGAAGCGGCGCGGAGGGCCTCCGGGGCCAAGGACCTTGATGAGGCGCACGGTGCCGTGGCCCAGGTCCTCATTGAGGCGTGCGACCAGCTGCGGGGCCATGAGGCGCAGCTGCGTGGCCCAGGCCGTCGAGTCGCACTGCACGGTCAGGACGCGCTCGTCCTCGTCGTACTTCTGCGGGACGCAGTGGTTGGCCAGGTCGTCGCCGACGATCTGCGGCCAGCGGCCCATCACCCCGCCGACCGCGGCCGGCGTCTCCCAGCCCCGCTCCGTGATCAGCCGGTTGATGGCGGAGCCGAGCGGCAGCGGATCACGGCCGTCGGCCCGAGCACCGGAGCGCAGCCCGCCGCGGCGGGCCTGCTTCTTCTGCTGGGCGGCATCCCCACGCGCGCGTGCCTGCTCCTTCGCCGCACGCAGGGCGACCCGGGCGAGGTCGACACCGGAGGGTTCGGGGGTCTTCGCCGCCCCCGCCTCCTTGGGGTCGCCCTTGGCCGGTTCCTCGGTGCTCATACGCGCTCCACCGCGCCGTCCGCCACCGTGTACCGCGTGCCGGACAGCACGCCCGGCACGTCGTCGTCGACCGCGGCCGTGACCAGTACCTGCTCGCCCGGGGCCACCAGCTCCGCGAGCCGCTCCCTGCGGCGCGTGTCCAGCTCCGCGAAGACGTCGTCGAGGACAAGCACCGGTTCGTTGCCCTCGGACCTGAGCAGGTCGTACGAGGCCAGCCGCAGCGCCAGGGCGTACGACCAGGACTCGCCATGGCTCGCGTACCCCTTCGCGGGGAGCTCGCCCAGCTTGAGCAGCAGGTCGTCGCGGTGCGGGCCGACGAGGGTGACGCCCCGCTCGATCTCCTGCTTGCGGGCCTCTTCGAGGGCGGCGGTCAGCTGCTCGTACAGCGCCTCGCGCGTGTGGCCGTCACCGGGCGCGGACGGCTTGTACTCCAGGGAGAGCGGGCCGCCGCCGGGCGCCAGCTGTTCGTACGCCTTGTCGGCCAGCGGCTGCAGCGTCGAGATCAGGTCGAGCCGCTGCGCCAGCAGCTCGGCGCCCACGCGCGCGAGGTGCTGGTCCCAGACGTCGAGCGTGGAGAGGTCCATGGAGCGCCCGCCGTGGCGCCGCGCGAGGGCGGCCGACTTCAGGAGGGTGTTGCGCTGCTTGAGGACACGGTCGTAGTCGGACCGGACACTCGCCATGCGCGGGGAGCGCGCGGTGATCAGCTCGTCGAGGAAGCGCCGCCGCTCGCCGGGGTCGCCCTTGATCAGCGCGAGGTCCTCGGGCGCGAACAGCAC
This sequence comes from Streptomyces sp. NPDC003032, assembly GCF_053591415.1. Classification (NCBI taxonomy): domain Bacteria; kingdom Bacillati; phylum Actinomycetota; class Actinomycetes; order Kitasatosporales; family Streptomycetaceae; genus Streptomyces; species Streptomyces sp. NPDC003032. The sequence continues at coordinate 80,832 of NZ_JBSFTT010000014.1, forward strand.
AGTACGTACGATCCCCAGCACGTCCCGCGGCCTGACCTGCGAGGACCTGTTGATGCGGGCGCGGTTCGCCTTGCCGGGATTGAGTTCGAGTTCGATCAGTTGCTGCCGCTCGCCCTGCCGGACCGAGGCCCTGATGACGGCCCGCTCTGCGCCCATGCGCACCAGGGGGGCGTCCGAGGAGACCCGGTGGCTGCCGAGCGTGGCGAGATAGCCCACGGCCTCGACGAGGTTGGTCTTGCCCTGGCCGTTGGGGCCCACGAACGCGGTGACGCCCGGGTCGAGAGGGACCTCGACCTGGGCGTAGGACCGGAAGTCGGCCAGCGACAGATGCGTGACGTGCATGATGTGCGCCGACCTCCCCCGGCAAACCCGTGCTCAACGCACAGGCTGTGGATTACTTCTTCTCGACCGCGTGGCCGCCGAACTGGTTGCGCAGCGCGGCGATCATCTTCATCTGCGGCGAGTCGTCCTGGCGGGACGCGAAGCGCGCGAAGAGCGACGCGGTGATCGCCGGGAGCGGCACCGCGTTGTCGATGGCCGCCTCGACGGTCCAGCGGCCCTCTCCGGAGTCGGCGGCGAAACCGCGCAGCTTCTCCAGGTGCTCGTCGTCGTCCAGGGCGTTGACCGCCAGGTCGAGCAGCCAGGAACGGATGACCGTGCCCTCCTGCCAGGAGCGGAAGACCTCACGGACGTCCGTGACCGAGTCGACCTTCTCAAGGAGCTCCCAGCCCTCGGCATAGGCCTGCATCATCGCGTACTCGATGCCGTTGTGGACCATCTTCGCGAAGTGGCCGGCGCCGACCTTGCCCGCGTGCACCGAGCCGAAGTCGCCCTCGGGCTTCAGCGCGTCGAAGACGGGCTGCACCTTGGCGACGTTCTCCTTGTCGCCGCCGTACATCAGCGCGTAGCCGTTCTCCAGGCCCCACACGCCGCCGGAGACACCGCAGTCGACGAAGCCGATGCCCTTGGCCTTCAGCTCCTCCGCGTGCTTCTCGTCGTCCGTCCAGCGGGAGTTCCCGCCATCGACGACGACGTCGCCGGGCTGGAGGAGCTCGGACAGCTCGTCGACCGTGGACTGGGTCGCGGCCCCGGCCGGGACCATCACCCACACGACGCGCGGGCCCTTGAGCTTGCCCACAAGCTCTTCCAGGCTGTGGACATCCGCGAGGTCCGGATTGCGGTCGTATCCGATGACGGTGTGACCTGCGCGGCGGATGCGCTCGCGCATGTTGCCGCCCATCTTGCCGAGGCCGACGAGACCGAGCTCCATCAGAGGTTCCTTCACTAGCGACGTGGCGTTACGGCACTTTCGTACCTGCGTCCGAGCCTACGCCCGGACGCACGCGCACACCTGTGGGCTCAGCCGCTCAGACGTACCGGCATGATCAGGTACTTGTAGGCGTCGTCCGCCTCGGCGTCCATGGCCGGCCTGCCGCTCAGCAGCGCGGGCTTCGTCGAGGTCGTGAAGGACAGCTGGGCGACCGGGGAGTCGATCGCGCTCAGGCCGTCGAGCAGGAACGTCGGGTTGAAGGCGATCGAGATGTCGTCGCCGTCGAGCTGGGCGTCGACCCTTTCCACAGCCTGTGCGTCGTCGCTGGAGCCCGCCTCCAGGATGAGCACGCCCTGCTCGAAGCTGAGCCGCACCGGGGTGTTCCGCTCGGCCACCAGGGCGACGCGCTTGACGGCCTCCACGAAGGGGGCGGTCTCGATCACGGCCACCGAGTTGAACTCGGTCGGGAACAGCGTGCGGTACTTCGGCAGGTCGCCCTCGAGGAGACGCGTGGTCGTACGCCGCCCGGCGCCCTCGAAACCGATCAGGCCCTCGCCCGCACCGGAGCCGGAGAGCGCCAGGGTGACCGTGTCGCCGCTCGTGAGCGCCTTGGCGGTGTCCAGGAGCGTCTTGGCGGGAACGAGCGCCACAGCGGACGCCTCGGGGTTCTCCGGCTTCCACAGGAACTCGCGGACCGCGAAGCGGTAGCGGTCGGTGGAGGCCAGGGTGACCGTGTCGCCCTCGATCTCGATGCGCACGCCGGTCAGCACGGGCAGCGTGTCGTCGCGGCCCGCGGCGATGGCCACCTGGGAGGCGGCGGAGGCGAAGACCTCACCGGGGACGGTGCCCGTGGCGGTCGGCATCTGCGGCAGCGCGGGGTACTCCTCCACAGGAAGCGTGTGGAGTGTGAAGCGCGAGGAGCCGCAGACCACCGTCGCCCGTACACCGTCTGTGGAGATCTCCACGGGGCGGTTGGGGAGCGCGCGGCAGATGTCCGCGAGCAGCCGGCCCGATACGAGGACCGTGCCTTCCTCGTCGATCTCCGCGTCCACCGAGACACGTGCCGAGACCTCGTAGTCGAAGCTCGACAGGCTCAGTGCGCCTTCCTCGGCCTTCAGCAGCAGGCCTGCGAGGACGGGCGCAGGCGGCCGGGCCGGGAGGCTGCGCGCCGCCCAGGCCACCGCCTCCGCGAGTACGTCGCGTTCAACCCGGATCTTCACCTAAGCCGCCCTCCTGCTGTTGCTGGCTGCTCTCGCCCGCTGGACCTGTGGCCCTCGTCGTCTGACTCGGTGTCTCTCAGCCATGCCGTGGGAAGGACACCGGGGTCCAGTCTGACGCACGGCACTGACAGTCCGTGCCCGTCGGGGTCAAGTCGTGGCGAGCGGCGTCGGAGCTCCGGAGCGCGAGTTGTGCACAGGCCCCACTTCGAAACCATTTCCCCGGTCTCTCTAGTTGGGAGTAGTAGTAGGGGCTGTGGAAACCGTGGATAACCGCGTATGCGCTGGTCAGCACCGGTTTTTTATCCACCGAGCCTGTGGGCGACGCCCGTGGAAAACCAGGTGTTTCTGTGGACGGGCGAAAGTTCTGCACACCCGGTACACAGGCAGGGGCCACTTCTCCCCAGCGCTGTCCCCAGCTTTACCCAGCTTCCCCACAGGCCAACCAGGCACCTTGGTGTGACGCCTTTCACTCGACCCGGTGACAGGGCGCGTCACGTTGCCGAACAGTGGACAGCCGTGTGGAGAAGCCGGGGAAAGCTGGGGACAACCGGGCTGAACCTGTGGGTCGCCGGTGGACAACCTCATGCACACCCTGTGGACGGAATTTTCATCCACAGCCTGTGGACAGTCTTCGTCCACGAATCCACAGCCAACTGACCTGGCCTGATGATCCCTCAGCAGCGTCGCCTGTGGACAGCGTCTGGACAACTTTCCAGTCCCCAGGGTGTGGAAGCGAGAAAGTCCGCATATCTGTGGAGAACCCCCGCCTGAGCAGGGGAAATCGAACAGCCACGCGCGCGTGGGCAACGGAAAAGGGCGCCCCGGAGTCGTCCCGGGGCGCCCTCAGCGACGTGTCGCGGCCGCTGTCAGCCGTTCTTGATGCGGTTGGTGAGCTCGGTGACCTGGTTGTAGATGGACCGCCGCTCGGCCATCAGAGCGCGGATCTTGCGGTCCGCGTGCATGACGGTCGTATGGTCGCGGCCGCCGAACTGCGCCCCGATCTTCGGCAGGGAGAGGTCGGTCAGCTCACGGCACAGGTACATGGCGATCTGGCGGGCCGTCACCAGGACGCGGCTGCGCGAGGATCCGCACAGGTCGTCCACCGTCAGCCCGAAGTAGTCAGCGGTCGCCGCCATGATGGCCGTCGCCGTGATCTCCGGGGCCGCGTCCTCGCCGCCGGGGATCAGGTCCTTGAGGACGATCTCGGTGAGCCCCAGGTCCACAGGCTGTCGATTCAGCGACGCGAACGCCGTGACCCGGATCAGCGCGCCCTCCAGCTCACGGATGTTCCGTGAGATCCGCGACGCGATGAACTCGAGCACCTCCGGAGGGGCGTTGAGCTGCTCCTGCACCGCCTTCTTACGAAGGATCGCGATACGCGTCTCCAGCTCGGGCGGCTGGACGTCGGTGATCAGTCCCCACTCGAAGCGGTTGCGCAGCCTGTCCTCCAGGGTGACCAGCTGCTTGGGCGGCCGGTCGCTGGAGAGCACGATCTGCTTGTTCGCGTTGTGGAGCGTATTGAAGGTGTGGAAGAACTCCTCCTGTGTCGACTCCTTGTCCGCGAGGAACTGGATGTCGTCGACCAGCAGGATGTCCATCTCGCGGTAGCGCTTGCGGAAGCTGTCGCCCTTGCCGTCGCGGATGGAGTTGATGAACTCGTTGGTGAACTCCTCGGAGCTCACGTAACGCACGCGCGTGCCGGGGTACAGGCTGCGGGCGTAGTGCCCGATCGCGTGCAGCAGATGCGTTTTGCCCAGCCCCGACTCCCCGTAGATGAAGAGGGGGTTGTACGCCTTCGCGGGCGCCTCGGCGACGGCGACCGCGGCCGCGTGCGCGAAGCGGTTGGACGCGCCGATGACGAAGGTGTCGAAGAGGTACTTGGGGTTGAGCCGCGCGGTCGGCTCGCCGGGGCCCGTCGCGGGCGCCGGCTGCGCGGCCAGTGGGCCGGGGGCGCCGCTCGACGAGGTGGGGCCGACGGGGCCGCCCCGGTGCACGCCGTGGCCGCCGTGCCCGACATTGCCGCGGTGGTCGCGATGATCACGGGGATCACGCGGATCGCGATGGTCACGGTGGTCCCCGGACGACTCGGGCATGTCGTGGCGCTCGCGCCGGTCCTGCGGATCGGAACGCTGCTGCTCGTACGGCGAGCGCTCCTGCGGCGGCTGCGAGCGGTAGTCGTGCTGCGGCTGCTGGACCGGGTTCGCGTACGGATCGCGGTCGGGGAAGCCGAGCCGCTGCTGCTGCCAGCCGTAGTCGTCCTGCGGCTGCTGCTGCGGCCAGGCGCCGGGGCCCGGACGCTGGTAGTCCGGGTAGGCGGGGCGCGCGGTCGGCATCTGGTCGGACCGCGAGCCCGACTGGTGCTCGTCCGAGGGGCGCCGCCCGTAACCCTCGTACGACTCACGCCCCTGACCGGAGCCGGAGGGCAGCTCGTGCTCTTCGTAGCGCTGCTGGTGCTGGATCGGCGGCGCCGACGGGCCCCCGGGCTCACCGACGGAGTCGTCGACCGTGATGGCGATGCGGATCGGGCGCCCGCACTCGCGGCTCAGGGTCTCGCTGACCACGGGCGCGAGACGCCCTTCGAGTACGCCCTTGGCGAATTCGTTCGGGACGGCCAGCAGCGCCGTGTCGGCGACGAGAGCCAGGGGCTGGCAGCTCCTGAGCCACCGCTCGTCCTTCGCCTCGACGCCCTGCCCTCGCCCTTCACCCAGCAGATGTTCCAGAACTCGTGGCCACACTGCGGCAAGATCGGCAGGTACGTCAGCCACAGGGCACGCTCTCTCACGGGGTCCCACGAAGGTGTGGTTCTTGGGACGGAAATCGGGATGGGCAGGGGGAAGGGAACGAATCGGAGTTCAGCCAAGGTAGTCAGGGCGACGGCTGCGGTTCAAGTTGTTGTCCACAGGCTGTGCACAGTGTCTCCCTCCAGTGGCCGGTTTGACCGGATGGCGTAGCCCCGCGTACCGTGACCAGGTCGAGTTGTCGATGGCTGCTGCCGCCTGCCTCCGATGGGCAAAGATCACGATCTGTGATTGTGAAGCGGTGCACTCGGTGCGTATTCGCGAGCTTCTCGTGGGCGCACGGTGACAGCCAGGCGATGTCCCGCCACCCACAATCATTTCTGGAGCCCCCGAGTGAGCAAGCGCACCTTCCAGCCGAACAACCGCCGTCGCGCCAAGACCCACGGCTTCCGCCTGCGGATGCGTACCCGTGCCGGCCGCGCGATTCTCGCGAACCGTCGTGGCAAGGGTCGCGCCAGCCTGTCCGCCTGATCCAAGTCAGGTCATGACGTCGTGCTGCCTACCGAGCATCGGCTGAGGCGGCGCGAAGACTTCGCGACCGCGGTACGCCGAGGACGCCGGGCCGGACGCCCGCTCCTCGTCGTCCATCTACGTAGCGGCGCAACGGACCCGCACGTGCCTGGGGAGACCCTTCCCCCGACACGTGCGGGTTTCGTCGTCAGCAAGGCCGTGGGCGGCGCGGTCGTACGCAACAGCGTGAAGCGCCGGCTTCGCCATCTCATGCGCGACCGGCTGGCCTCCGTGCCCCCCGGTAGCCTGGTAGTCGTACGAGCGCTGCCCGGAGCGGGCGACGCCGACCATGCACAGCTGGCCCGAGACCTGGATGCCGCCTTGCAGCGGTTGCTGGGAGGGGGCGCGCGATGAAGTACCCACTATTGGCCCTGATCAAGCTGTACCAGTGGACGATCAGTCCACTTCTCGGCCCGGTGTGCAAGTACTACCCGTCGTGTTCCCGCTACGGCTACCTGGCCATCGACCGGCACGGTGCGATCAAGGGAACGGCGCTCACCGCCTGGCGCGTTCTGCGGTGCAATCCGTGGTCGCTGGGCGGTGTCGACCATGTCCCGCCGCGCAAGCGCCCGCGGTGGCACGAGATGCTGCGCGCCGCCTGGCGCGAACGCAAGGGCGGGCCCTCCGCCGCAGGCGTGCCGACCGGGGTTCTCCCCCCGGGCCCGGCCGCCGAGACCGAGACCCCGTCCCATGCTCAAGGAGCTTGATTAGTGGACACGATTGCCAGTCTCTTCAGCTTTATCACGACACCAGTCTCGTGGGTCATCGTCCAGTTCCACTCGGTGTACGGGAAGATCTTCGGTCCCGACACGGGCTGGGCCTGGGGCCTGTCCATCGTGTCCCTGGTGATCCTGATCCGTATCTGCCTGATCCCGCTCTTCGTGAAGCAGATCAAGGCCACTCGGGCCATGCAGACCCTGCAGCCCGAGATGAAGAAGATCCAGGAGCGCTACAAGAGCGACAAGCAGCGCCAGTCCGAAGAGATGATGAAGCTGTACAAGGAGTCGGGTACCAACCCGCTCTCCTCGTGCCTTCCCATCCTGGCGCAGTCGCCGTTCTTCTTTGCCCTGTACCACGTGCTGAACGGCATCGCGACGGGCAAGGAGATCGGCGTCATCGACGGCCCGCTCCTGGAGAGCGCGCGTAAGGCGCACATCTTCGGGGCGCCGCTGGCGGCGAAGTTCACGGATGGCGCCGACAAGGTCGCCTCGCTCGGTGCCTCTCTCACGGACGTCCGTGTCATCACGGCGGTCATGATCGTCCTGATGTCGGCCTCGCAGTTCTTCACGCAGCGCCAGCTGATGACGAAGAACGTGGACACGACGGTCAAGACGCCGTTCATGCAGCAGCAGAAGATGCTGATGTACGTCTTCCCGATCATGTTCGCCGTGTTCGGCATCAACTTCCCCGTCGGTGTCCTCGTCTACTGGCTGACCACCAACGTGTGGACCATGGGCCAGCAGATGTTCGTGATCCGCAGGAACCCGACGCCGGGCTCCAAGGCGCAGGAGGCCTTCCTGGAGCGTCTGCAGAAGCAGGTCACGCACCACAAGAAGGTGCGGGGGCGTGGCAACACGAACGTCATCAAGGCGATCGTCGCCAAGGGTCGTGACCGCAACGACTTCGAGCGCAAGTTCATCAACAGTCTGACCAAGGCGGGCCTCGCGGCCCAGGCCGATGGCACCGTGGTGGAGAGTGAGACCGCCGTCGCCGCGGAGACTGAGGACGGAGCAACGGCGTCCGGCGCCCCGAAGCGCCAGCAGCCCAAGCGCCAGAGCAAGTCCAAGCGCCAGGCAGCCATCGCACAGGCCGCCGCCAGGGCGGATGCCGAAGAGGCGCCCAAGACGTCGCTGGAGAAGGCTCAGGATCAGCCTGAGGACGTCGCCCCGGCCAAGCCGACGGGCAGCAACACGACGGGCAGCAACACGACGGGCAACAAGCCCGGCTCCGGTACGCGCAGCAAAGCCAAGTCGGGACAGCAGCGCAAGGGCCAGCAGCGGCCCAAGCACCCGTCCTCCAAGAAGTAGAAGGAGTCCATCCAGTGACGGAAGGCACCACCACCTCCGCCGCAGCCGAGGCCGGCGACACTCTCACCCGCCTCGAGCAGGAGGGCGAGATCGCGGCGGACTACCTCGAGGGTCTGCTGGACATCGCCGACCTCGACGGCGACATCGACATGGACGTCGAGGCCGACCGGGCCGCTGTCTCCATCATCAGCGACACCGCAAGCCGTGACCTGCAGAAGCTGGTCGGCCGTGACGGCGAGGTCCTGGAGGCCCTCCAGGAGCTCACACGTCTCGCCGTGCACCGTGAGACCGGTGACCGCAGCCGCCTGATGCTGGACATCGCGGGCTACCGCGCCCAGAAGCGCGAGGAGCTATCGGAGCTCGGGGCCAAGGCCGCGGCCGACGTCAAGAGCTCCGGCGAGCCGGCCAAGCTCAAGCCGATGACGCCGTTCGAGCGCAAGGTCGTGCATGATGCGGTCAAGGCCGCCGGTCTGCGCAGCGAGTCCGAGGGCGAGGAGCCGCAGCGCTTCGTCGTCGTACTCCCCGCCTGAGCGGCACCGCGTATATCCGGCCCCGTCTGTTCACAGGCGGGGCCGGACTTTGTCAGCCCGATAGTCAGCCACCCCAGTGCGGTACGGAAGGACGGTCCCCGTGACGGAGGCAGCGGAGCTTCCCCCGGCGCCTGAAGAGGCCCGGACGGTATTCGGCGATCGCTACGCGGACGCGGTCCGGTACGCGGAGCTGCTCGCCGATGCGGGAGTGCAGCGAGGCCTGATCGGACCCCGGGAAGTGCCCCGGCTCTGGGAGCGGCACCTGCTGAACTGCGCGGTGCTGTCCGAAGTCGTGCCCGAGGGCGTCACGGTGTGCGATGTCGGTTCCGGCGCCGGACTCCCCGGCATCCCGCTGGCCCTCGTCCGCCCGGACCTCAAGATCACGCTCCTTGAGCCACTGCTGCGGCGCACGAACTTCCTCACCGAGGTCGTCGAGCTGCTCGGACTCGACCATGTGACGGTCGTGCGGGGCCGCGCCGAGGAAGTTCTCGGCAAGCTGCCTCCCGTCCATGTGGTGACCGCGCGAGCCGTCGCCCCGCTGGACCGCCTGGCGGCCTGGGGCGTTCCCCTGCTGCGTCCGTACGGCGAGATGCTGCTCCTCAAGGGCGACACCGCCGAGGAAGAGGTCAAGGCCGCGGGGTCCGCCCTGAGCAAGCTCGGCGCGGTGGGCACCTCCGTCCTGCATGTCGGCGAGGGCGTGGTGGATCCGCTGTCCACGGTCGTACGGGTCGAGGTGGGGGAGAGCCCGGGCGGTGTGCGCTTCGCGGCGAAGCGGGCCAAGGCCGCTCGCACCGGTCGTGCGCGCCGCCGCCGCGGCTGACTCGCTCATGATTGCCGCTCTGGCGGCTGTTTGACGGCGAGCTGTACTCCACAAAAGCTGCCAAACGTACGCATACCGGGGTGTCGCACCAGCGGCACCCCGGCTGCCGTGCATCGTGTTTCACGTGAAACGTCGCTCACTGCTGCATGGCATCATCAGTCGCGGCCGCGCCGCGGAACCTCGCGACCGTCGACCACTTGGTTCCCTCGATAAGGGGACGGAGTTGTCCACAGAGGTGGATTCGTCCACAGAAGACCGGGCCTCGCTGGTTCACGACCCCGAAAGCATGGGAGGCTCTGTTCATTGCGAGCCTGATGTCGAGGAGAGTGAATCCTTGCGGTCCGACGCCAACATCGCGGGACCGATGACCGATCCGGTCCCCGGTCCCCGTACCGAGTCGGTGGGGGAGGATGTTTCACGTGAAACACCGACCCCGATGGACGACACACCCATCGGTCGTGCTGCCCAACTGGCGGTCGAAGCGCTCGGCCGCGCGGGCGAAGGCCTGCCACGGCCCGAGCGGACCCGCATCATGGTGGTCGCCAACCAGAAGGGCGGGGTGGGCAAGACGACGACGACCGTCAATCTCGCCGCCTCACTCGCTCTGCACGGCGCACGCGTCCTGGTGATCGACCTCGATCCGCAGGGCAACGCCTCCACCGCTCTCGGTATCGACCATCACGCCGAGGTGCCGTCCATCTATGACGTCCTGGTCGAGAGCAAGCCGCTCTCCGATGTCGTCCAGCCGGTGCTGGATGTCGAGGGTCTCTTCTGCGCCCCCGCCACGATCGATCTCGCCGGTGCGGAGATCGAACTGGTGTCGCTGGTGGCACGGGAGAGCCGGCTGCAACGGGCCATCCAGGCGTACGAGCAGCCGCTGGACTACATCCTCATCGACTGCCCGCCGTCGCTCGGCCTGCTGACGGTCAACGCCTTGGTGGCCGGCGCGGAGGTGCTGATCCCCATCCAGTGCGAGTACTACGCACTGGAAGGCCTCGGCCAGCTCCTGCGCAACGTCGACCTCGTGCGGGGTCACCTCAACCCGAACCTGCATGTCTCGACGATCCTGCTCACCATGTACGACGGCAGGACCCGGCTCGCCTCCCAGGTGGCGGACGAGGTGCGCAGCCACTTCGGCAGCGAGGTCCTGCGGACCAGCATCCCGAGATCGGTCCGCATCTCGGAGGCGCCGAGCTACGGCCAGACGGTGCTCACCTACGATCCTGGATCGAGTGGCGCCCTCTCCTACTTCGAAGCGGCACGCGAAATCGCGCTGCGCGGAGTCGGAGTGAGCTACGACGTCCAACACGCCCAGACGGGCGCTCAGAACGACCAGCACAGCATGACGGAGGGGATGCAGTGAGCGAGCGACGGAGAGGACTGGGGCGGGGCCTCGGCGCCTTGATCCCTGCAGCCCCTACAGAGCGGCAGATCCCGCAGAGCGCGGCGGGTGCCTCGGCCTCCTCCCCTACGGCTGTGCCTGTGCTCACTGCTGAGCGGGGGGTCGCTGCCGCGAAGGTGACGGCGCTCCCGCAGAACTCCGTTTCACGTGAAACGGCGGAGCCGCCTCAGCAGACCGCGCAGGCACCGGAGAACGCACCGGTGGCCGGTGCGTACTTCGCCGAGCTGCCGCTCGACTTCATCTCGCCCAACCCTCGGCAGCCACGTGAGGTGTTCGACGAGGATGCCCTCGCGGAGCTGGTGACCTCCATCAAGGAGGTCGGCCTCCTCCAGCCGGTGGTCGTACGCCAGTTGGGCCCCGCGCGCTACGAGCTCATCATGGGCGAGCGGCGCTGGAGGGCCTGCCGGGAGGCGGGCCTGGAGCGCATCCCGGCGATCGTGCGGGCTACTGAAGACGAAAAGCTCCTCCTGGACGCGCTGCTGGAGAACCTGCACCGTGCCCAGCTGAACCCGTTGGAAGAGGCCGCCGCCTACGACCAGCTGCTCAAGGACTTCAACTGCACGCACGACCAGTTGGCGGACCGCATCGGCCGGTCCCGTCCGCAGGTCTCCAACACGCTGCGTCTGCTGAAGCTCTCGCCGGCCGTGCAGCGCAGGGTGGCCGCCGGGGTTCTCTCCGCAGGGCATGCCCGTGCGCTGCTCTCCGTCGAGGACTCGGAGGAACAGGACCGGCTCGCGCACCGGATCGTGGCCGAAGGCCTCTCGGTGCGGGCCGTCGAGGAGATCGTGACCCTCATGGGGTCGCGGCCCCAGAGTGCTCCGAAGGCCAAGGGGCCGCGCGCCGGTACCCGGCTTTCGCCGGCTCTCACCAGCCTCGCCACCCGGCTCTCCGATCGGTTCGAAACCCGGGTGCGGGTGGATCTGGGCCAGAAGAAGGGCAAGATCGTCGTCGACTTCGCCTCCCTGGAGGACCTGGAGCGCATCCTCAGCACGCTGGCTCCGGGCGAAGGGCCTGTCCTTCAGAACGGACAAGACGAGGACGGCCCGGAGAACGCCTCGGAAGGCGCCTCCGAGGACGGCAAGGCCTAGTCGCAAGGGCACTGGCTTCATGAGAGCGGGTCGTGTCCGGTATCCACCGGAACACGGCCCGCTCTTTGCTTTCTTACGGTATCGATGGAATCACTTCGTGGATACGATGCGTTCGGGTATGGCGCATCCACCTGACGGCACCTCATTGGGGAGGCGGGGGCCATGCGAACGATGAGCCGCACCGGACTGATGACCGCGGGCCTGGGGCTGGGAGCGGTCGGCGGATTCGTCGGCAGCCTGATCCGGGAACGCAGCGCTCTGACAGCCGCCCGCAGCGCGGCGGGCGAGGAAAGTGAGGAACCGCCTTCATGGGGCGTCGGCTCGTACCGCTCACGCTGGACAACCTCCCGGACCTTCCCCAGCGCTGCCGGTCGTGCGTCTTCTGGGAGCTGGACCCGGTCAGCGGCGAGGCCGCGGTAAAGGCCGGTACCCCGGAGCTGGAGAAGGAGGCGTGGATCTCCGCGGTCCTGCTGGAGTGGGGGTCCTGCGGTCGGGTCGTGTACGTCGACGACGTGCCGGTGGGCTTTGTGCTCTACGCACCTCCCGCGTATGTTCCTCGGTCCACCGCGTTTCCCACGAGCCCGGTGTCCCCGGACGCCGTACAGCTGATGACGGCGTGGATCATGCCCGGCTATCAGGGCCAGGGACTCGGCCGGGTGATCGTGCAGACGGTCGCCAAGGATCTGCTGCGCCGAGGGTTCAAGGCGATCGAGGCCTTCGGTGACGCGCGGTGGGAGAAGCCGGCGTGCGTGCTGCCGGCGGAGCACCTCTTGGCGGTGGGGTTCAAGACGGTCCGCCCGCACCCCGCTTACCCACGGCTGAGGCTGGAGCTGCGGACGACGCTCTCCTGGAAGGAAGACGTCGAGTTGGCACTGGATCGTCTGCTGGGAGCAGTGCAGAAGGAACCCGCGCTCCGACCGCTCTGACAGTCGCTCTTCGCTGAGGGGCCCGCACAGACAGAATGGACCAGCCCCCGGAGGGACTGGTCCATTCGTGTTTCACGTGAAACATCGTGCTTCACGTGAAACGTTGTCGCCGACTACTCGGCGATGAAGTCCGCGAGGTCGCGTTCGAGCGCGGCCTTCGGCTTGGCGCCGACGATGGTCTTGGCCACCTCGCCACCCTGGTACACGTTCAGGGTCGGGATGGACATGACGCCGTACCTGGCGGCAATGCCGGGGTTCTCGTCGATGTTGAGCTTGACGATCTCAATCTTGTCGCCGTGCTCGGCCGCGATCGCCTCGAGGGACGGGGCGATCTGGCGGCACGGGCCGCACCAGGCAGCCCAGAAGTCCACCAGTACGGGCTTGTCGCTCTTGAGGACGTCCTCCTCGAAGGAGGCGTCGGTCACGTTCTTGAGGGTGCCGGCCACGGCAGTCTCCTTAACTTGGTGCGGTGGGGAAGAGGGGGTCAGACGGTGACAGCCGTCGCGGTCTCGCTGTCGGCGAGGGCAGCGAGGAAACGCTCGGCGTCGAGGGCGGCGGAGCAGCCGGTGCCGGCCGCCGTGATCGCCTGGCGGTACGTGTGGTCGACGACGTCGCCCGCGCCGAAGACACCGGTCAGGTTCGTCCGCGTCGAGGGCGCCTCGACCTTCAGGTAGCCCTCGTCGTCCAGCTCCAGCTGGCCCTTGAAGAGCTCCGTGCGCGGGTCATGGCCGATCGCGATGAACAGGCCGGTCACCGGCAGCTCGGACGTCTCGCCCGTCTTGAGGTTGCGCAGCGTCAGACCGGAGAGCTTCTGCTCGCCCTTGATCTCGGCGATCTCGCTGTCCCAGACGAACTTGATCTTCGGGTCGGCGAAGGCGCGCTCCTGCATCGCCTTGGAGGCGCGCAGGCTGTCACGGCGGTGCACGATCGTCACGGACTTGGCGAAGCGCGAGAGGAAGGTGGCCTCCTCCATCGCGGTGTCGCCGCCGCCGATCACGGCGATGTCCTGGTCCTTGAAGAAGAAGCCGTCGCAGGTGGCGCACCAGGAGACGCCGCGTCCGGAGAGGGCGTCCTCGTTCGGCAGGCCGAGCTTGCGGTGCTGGGAGCCGGTCGTGACGATGACGGCCTTCGCGCGGTGCACAGTGCCCGCGGTGTCCGTCACGGTCTTGATCTCGCCGCTGAGGTCGACGGCGACAACATCGTCGGGCACGAGCTCGGCGCCGAAGCGCTCGGCCTGGGCACGCATGTTGTCCATGAGCTCAGGGCCCATGACGCCGTCCTGGAAGCCAGGGAAGTTCTCCACCTCGGTGGTGTTCATCAGCGCACCGCCTGCGGTGACGGCGCCCTCGAACACCAGCGGCTTCAGCGACGCGCGCGCGGTGTAGAGCGCCGCCGTGTAGCCGGCGGGCCCGGAGCCGATGATGATCACGTTACGGACGTCGGTCACGGCTTGATTCCTCGTCTCTGGGGACTGCTGCGTACTGCTGGTGGGTGCCTGTCTCAGGACTACTCACCCCACCCAACGGATCCTACGGGGCATGCATTCCCCGACGTGTCCACGCGTACGGAGCAGCGGTGACAAAGGGGCCCCGAAGTCAGCCCAGGAATCAGCCTAGAGGCGGTCCTGGGACGGTCAGCCCTGAGGGTAGGAGTGCGTCAGAAGGACCTTGCCCGCGCGGGGTGAGGTCTTGCCCACGCAGGTGGCGTCGACGACGTACGCGGAGACCTGGGCGGCGTCGGAGTCATGGGGCACCACGACGAGGTAGGCACGCTTGCCCTCGTACGAGCCCTCCTCGGCGGCGAGCGGTGTCCTGGCACCGATGCCGCGCTGGATGCACTCCGGCACCTGGACTGTCTCCCCGCGCAGCCGGGAGTTGGCCGGCGGGGACTCCTGACTGGAGCGGGTGTCGAAGGTCGGCTTGGACCCGTCCGACTTCTCGCCGGGTGTCTCCTTGGCGGGGCTTTCGGCGAGGAGGTCGGCCACCCGTCCCTTGAGCTTTCCCTCGGAGAAGGAGTCCGCGGTGTCCTGTCGACCGGCGGACGTGCCCGGCGAATCGCTGCCCACGGTCTGCATCAGCAGCGAGCCGAGACCGATGGCGGCAGCGGTGAAGACGGCGCCGAGCACGGCGGTACGGCGGCGAGTGCGGCGCGGTTGGCCACCGCGCCCCGGACCGGTGGCCGCGCGAGGACGTCCGGCGGGACGGTCGGCGGATGTGCGAGGGGCGGAGCCGGGAGATGTTTCACGTGAAACATGCGCCGGGGCGGGCGTCGGAGTGGCAGGTGTGGGCTCGGGCTCGGCCCCCACGTCCGTTGCGGCAAGGCCATCGGGGGAGGCATCGGGGGCGGTGCCGTCCAGCAGCGCTTCGGCCGCCAGAGCCGCGTCGATGCGTCCTGCGACGTCGTCGGGCATACGGGGCGGGCCGGGCAGGGTGCCGAGCAGGCCGCGGATCTCCTCCAGGGAGGCGTAGACGTCGGCGCAGAGCCCACAGCCGTCGAGATGCCGTCGCACGTCGCTCGTGCGCGACGGGGAGAGCAGACCTTCGGTCAGGTCGGAGAGCTCGGCGACCTCCGGGTGCCCGGCCGAATCGGTCGTGGCTGTCACGCTCGCCCACCTCCGCCCTTCACAGCAGCTGAATCGCTTGGTCCCGCATCCCGTGGCCCTGCTGCCGGTGGGACGGACATCCCCTGCGTCCGGTTCCTTCCTGAGCCGGGCTTCTCACCTCGGCCGTCCTCGCCGCTGTCCCCTTCCCGCGTGCGTGTACCCGTACGCAGATGGGTGAGCAGCGGCAGCAGTCTGGCTCTTCCGCGGGCGCAGCGGCTCTTGACCGTGCCGGTGGGCACGTCCAGGACGCGGGCGGCCTCAGCGACCGGATAACCCTGCATGTCGACCAGGACGAGAGCGGCACGCTGGTCGTGAGGGAGTGTGCTGAGCGCTTCCTGGAGTTCTCGGTGCAGATCGCCCCGCTCGACCGGGGCGGCAGCCGATTCCTCCGGTTCCAGGAGCTGTTCGAGGCGCTCGGTGTCGTCGATCGGGGACGTTTTGCGGGACGCCGCCTTACGGGCCCGGTCGAGGCAGGCGTTGACGGTGATCCGGTGCAGCCAGGTCGTCACGGCCGACTGCCCGCGGAAGGTGTGCGCCGCGCGGTAGGCCGAGACAAGGGCGTCCTGCACCGCGTCGGCCGCCTCCTCACGGTCCCCCAGGGTGCGCAGCGCCACGGCCCACAACCGGTCCCGGTGGCGCCGTACGAGCTCACCGAAGGCGTCCTTGTCCCCGGCGACATGGGCAGCGAGGAGGTCCTGGTCGCTCATGTCACCACGCGCGGTGCCATCCACCGTCGAACCCCTCCCCCAGTGAGCTTCGCCGAGCCGAGCCCTCAGCCCTTGAGTCGAACGTCCGTGATGGCCTGCTTGAACCCTGCTCCGTAGTACCCGTCGCGGTCGGACCTCGGAACCGCTGTCATCCACAGGAGCACATACCGCGATTTCACGGGCTTCTTGGCCTTGATCTTCGCGGTCCTGCCCGACGTGCTGACGCCGCCGATCTTCTTCATGGAGCCGATCGGCGCCGAAGGCGTCAGCGAATCCGTGGCGTACAGCAAGACCGTGGTGTGGGGCCCGCCGTACTGAAGGGCTATCGACGCCGCCGAGACGTTCTGCTCGGAGCCGAGGTCGTAGACGATACCGACACCGGGCTTGAACGGGGCGAGCTTCGGACCGTCGTTGAACGTCTTGGTGCGCCAGAGTGAGGCACGGTCCTCGTCGTACGTGTTCCCGATGCTCTCGGGGTCCTGGGGGTCGCCCTTCACGACGTACTCCTGACCGCCCTTGATGCTGAGCGGCTTCAGGGGCTTGGGGCGGCCCTTGTCGCCGCCGCCGTCGGTCGTCTGTGTCTTATTGGAGTCGTTGGACTTCTCGCTGTGCATGAGGGCGTCCGCTAGCTGCCAGCTGCCCAGGCCGAGCGCGGCGATGAGCAGCGCGGAGACGGCCCACTTGAGGGCCTTGCCGGTGCGGCTCTGCAGCGGGGGCGGCGGAGTGGGCACGGGCTGGGTGACGCCCGGATGGGCCGCGGGGCGGCCGTAGGTGCCCTGCTGGTACGTGGTGCGCTGGTACTCGGGCGGGGCGGTGAAGACGGGCTCCGGCGGGCGGATGCGCGGCATCTCGCCGATGGCCTTGACCAGCTCCTCCGGCGTCGCGCACGGGGGGTCCTGGCGGGACGCGGTCGCGCCGTCGTTGACGAGCGCCCGCATGGCGAGCTCGGAGAGGCCGCGGTGGACGCCCGCGCGCACCTGGTCGGGGGCGATGAGGCCGACGTCCTTGGGAAGCCCGGAGAGGCCGTAGGCGTCGTCCTCGTACGGCCAGCGCTGGGTCAGCGAGGCGTACAGGAGAGCGCCGATCGCCTCTGTGTCCGTGCGCTGCGGTGTCTCGGAGCTGATGCCGCGCAGTGCGGCGTTCACGGCGAGACCGCGGATGCGGTACTGCCCCGAGGAGGTGCGCAGCACGGCGCTCGGGGTCAGCCGCAGATGGGCGAGCCCTTCGCGGTGCGCGGCAGCCATGGCCTGGGCGACCTGGCTGACGAGTTGGTACGCGTCGTGCGCCTCCAGCGGGCCCGCCGCGAGGACCGCGGTGAGCTCCGTGGCGTCCGGAAGCCACTCATGGACGACGTAGACGAGGTCGTTCTCCTCGACCGCGTCCAGGACCTGCACGAAACGCGGGTCGCCGAGGAGGGCCGAGGAGCGGGCCGCCGCGAGCACCGAGCGGGCCCGCGGGTGATCCGCGGGCAGCAAGTGCACGCCGACGGCACGGCGGAGCTTCTCGTCCACCGCGCGCCAACTGCTGAAACCGTCCAGACGGGTGACGCACTCTTCGAGTCGATAGCGTCTGGCGAGCTTATGGCCGCTGTGCAGTTCTGGGGGTGAGGAGGCCCCACGGCTCGTGGGCTTCTCGGTCTTCGCCGCGTCTTCGTCTGCTGCCGTGTCCCGCTCCCGGGTCTGGGCCACCCCGTCGGCCGTGGGCTGCTCCGCCTTGGCGGTCAGCGGCTCTTCACCGCTGTTGTCTGCCACGTCGACGGCAGCCGTGCTCCGTTCCGCCACCGTCGGTCCTGCCTCCCCATCCGTTGCGTTTCGTCAGACGCCAAAGCCAATTGTGCCCACAGTCCGGTGCTATGCACGACACGCGGTGGCCGGCGATGGTTGTGCGGTACTCCTCATCTCAGCGACCGAGACGGCCGCGGACCATGCCGACCATGGAATTGAGCTCCTCGATGCGCATGCGCTTGGCGGCGATGAAGAAGACGCCGAGCAGTACGGCACCGCCCGCCACCAGCGCCGCCAGCGACCCGAGGGTGCCCTGCCCGAGTGTCCTGGTGATGGCGTACGCGGCACCACCGCCGAGAATCGCCGCGGGCAGAGCGGCGATGCCGAGCCTGGCATACGTACGCAGTACGCGGGAGCCGTCCAGGTCGCCGCCGAGCCGCTTCCGTAGCCGCTGCCAGGCGACTCCCACGCCGATGGCGTAGGAGAGGCCGTAGACGGCGGCCATGCCGGTGACGGACCAGCGGGTGGGCAGGACGAAGTAGCAGGCCGCGGAGGCGGCGGCGTTCATGGCGGCGACAATGACCGTGTTGTAGAAGGGCGTGCGCGTGTCCTCGTAGGCGTAGAAGGCACGCAGCACGACGTACTGCACGGAGTAGGGGATCAGGCCGAGGCCGAAGGCCATCAGCATGTATCCCATGTTCGTGGCCGCGGCGCTGCCGGAGGAGCCGAAGATCAAGGTGCACATCGGGATGCCGAGCGCGACGAACCCAAAGGCGATGGGAACGATCGCGACCGCCGTCGTGCGCAGGCCCTGGGAGATGTCGTCACGGACCGAGCCGGAGTCCCCGTCCTGGGCCGAGCGGGACAGCCGGGGCAGCAGAGCCGCCATCAGGGACACCGTGATGATCGCCTGTGGGAGCCCCCAGATGAGCTGGGCGTTGGCGTAGGCGGAGAAGCCGATGCCGCTCGCCGAGCGCAGGTCGACGGTGGCGGAGGTGGCCAGCTGGGTGACGACGAGGGCGCCAGCCTGGTTGGCGAGCACGAACAGGATCGTCCACTTGGCGAGCTTGGCGGCCTTGCCCAGACCGTGGCCCTTCCAGTCGAAGCGCGGACGCAGTTTGAACCCGGTCTCGCGCAGATACGGGATCATCGCCAGGGACTGCACGACGAGACCGAGCAGGACACCGGCACCGAGGAGGCGCTCGGCCTCCGGCGGGATGGTCTCGACGGACATGTCGGACGTCGCCGCGGTCCCGTAGACCCAGATAAACATGCCGAGTGTGGCGATGATGACGATGTTGTTGAGGACCGGGGTCCACATCATCGCGCCGAACTTGCCGCGCGCGTTGAGGATCTGGCCCATCACCACGTGGATGCCCATGAAGAAGATCGAGGGCAGGAAGTAGCGCAGCAGCGTGGTGCCGACCTCGGTCGCCGCCGGGTCGTTGGCGACCGGGACGGACATCACTCGCACCAGATGGGGAGCCAGGACGATGCCCAGGGCGGTGAGCAGGCCGAGCGCCACCATGACGAGGGTCAGCAGGCGGTTGGCGTACGCCTCGCCGCCGTCCTCGTCCTCCTTCATGGACCGCACCAGCTGCGGGACGAACACGGAGTTGAGGCCGCCGCCGACGGTGAGGATGTAGATCATCGTCGGGATCTGGTAGACGACCTGGAAGGTGTCACCGAGCAGGCTGACGCCGAGCGCCGAGACGATCAGTGCGGAGCGGACGAAGCCGGTGAGGCGTGAGACGAGTGTGCCCGCCGCCATGACGGCACTGGACTTGAGCAGGCTCGACGCGCGGCCGCCCGACTGGGGGGCGGGCGCCGGCGCGGGTGCGGGTGCCGGGGGTGGCGCTGGAGCGGGGACGACCGGCTGGTCGGCGGGCGGGTAGCCACTGGGGGCGGGCTGCTGGTAGCCGCCCTGGGGGTAGCCGCTCTCCTGGGGGTATCCGCTGCCTTGCGGATACCCGCTGCCTTGCGGGTAACCGTTGTTGTCCTGCGGGTACCCGTTGTCCTGGGGGTACCCGCCCTGCTGGTAACCGACCTGGTGGCCGCGGTAGCCGCCGGGCTGCTGGTCGCGGTAGAGGTGCGCGAAGGCGTCCGGCTCGTGGCGCTCCTCACCGGCCTGGGTGACCAGATCGTCGACGCCCACGAACTGCGTCGTACGGGCATCGTCGCCGTACGGAAGGTGCCGGGTGGGGCCCTCCGGCTCGGGGGGCGGGGTCTGCGCCCACACGTGGGGGTCCGGGGCGTGCTCAGGGGTGGGCGGCTGGGCGTAGAGCGGCTGCTGATAAGCGCCGGGCGGCGGTGGGGGGTGTGCCGCACGGTCGTAGAGCGCTTCGGTCACCGGGTCCTGGGCGGAGAGGTCCTGCGCCCGGTAGGGATCCTGGTCGTAGGCGTCCTGGAAGTACATGTCCGGCGCGGGCTGCGGCGGAACCTGCTGCCCGTGGTCGGCAGAGTCCTGGGGCGGGTCCCCGGGCGAGGCAGAGCCGCCCGAGCCCTGGCCACGGTCACCGTCGTACGGCGCGTTCATGGTTTTACCCCACCTCATCGTCCCCGGGCCCACCGGCCACGACATCGCTCAACGGTCCACTCTCTCACCCGTGTCCGATGGGCCCGTGCTTTCCGGAGCGGTGTCCGCTGTCGGGTCACTCGGCTGCTCGGGGCCGTTCTCCCCGGACGCGGTGCCGGATTCGCCGTCGGGTCCCTCGTCCGGGCCCTCCTGGGCGGCCTGCTTCCGCGCCGCGCGCTTGCGCTGGGTGTACATGCGGAATCCGGCGAGGACGAGCAGCAGGAGACCGCCGGCGATGACGAGCATCACGGTGGGGGTGACTTCGGTGACGTTGACCTCGAACTCCACGGCGTCTCCGTAGGGCTCCCCGTCCTCCGTGTAGAGCTGGGCGTAGACCGGGACCGGGCCGTTGGCGTTGGCCGTGGTGGTGAACTTCACCGATTGCGAGTGACCGCCCGCGATCTTGACCGGGTGCTCCTCGAACTGCCCGTCGCCGATCTTCAGTCGCGTGGGATTCCGCGAGTACAGGCGCAGGGTCAGGTGCTCGACGCCCTGCACCAGGTTGTTCTGCACGGACACCGGGATGGTCGCGCTGCGCCCGGAGAGCTTCGCGTCGGACCTGTCGATGAGAGACACCTGACCGGCGAGCTCTCGCAGATGGCTCTTGACGTTGTTCTGGTAGGTGGTCGCCTCTGCCGGGCGGCCGCGCCAGGACGTGGACATCTCACGGTCTATGGCCCTCCCGAACGGGGTCATCACGCGGTCTTCCTCGCTGAGGATCACCTGGAAGCGCTCGAGCATGCTCTGCGTTTCCCTGATCGACTCGAAGGCCGACTGGGGCAGCTCCTGCTTGCGCAGCGACGCCGGGTACGACCCGGTCGACGGCACCCGGGTCGTGGCCCGCGGGTCCGGCTTCTCCTTCGCCGCTGCGGTGAGGTCCTCGGACTGTGTCCACTGCTCGTCCTGGAGGGTGGTCAGCGCCTTCTCCATGGCCTGGGCCTGGCTGGCCGTGGGCATGCGCTGCGGGGCGACCACGATGCTGCGTTGCTTTCCGGGGTCCTGCAGGTTGATCATCAGGCTCTGGGCGACGAACTCCTGGACGGCGAGTGTGGAGTTCTCGGCCCGCGTCATGTCGCCCTGGAAGGCGGTGGAGAGGCGTGCGTCGGCCACCACGGCGGTCGTTCCGCCCCCGATGGGCCGGGCCGCGGTCGGCGAGTACGCCAGGCCGCCGGTCTCGCGCAGGCTGTCGCTGCGGGCGATCACCGTGTGCGCGCCCGCGGAGGTGGAGACATCGACGATGGACGGGTCGATCGCGCCCTCGGCCGGCCACGCGAAGTCCGTGCTCGGCTTGACGTGCAGGGTCGTCACCACCGCCTTGGCCCCGGCGTCGGTGGCCTCCTTCAGGTGGCTGAGGGAACCGCTGACGGACCTGCCGCTGTGCGCGAGGGAGGCGAGGTCGGGGTCGGCGAAGGGCAGCGCGACGACCTTCTTGCCCTTGACGGCGGCCTCCAGGTCGTTCAGCCACTCCTTGGCCACCGCCTGGTGCTTGCCCGCCCTGCTGGTCTTCCCGTCGGGATTCTGGATCCGGTACCCCTCGGTCATCGCCTCCACGGAGGCGAGCAGGTCCGGGTCGATGACCCAGGTGACGTCGAGGTCACTGCCGAGAGCCAGGAGCTGCTGGAGCCGGCCGCCCGGCGCGAGTTCGTCGGCCAGATCGTCGTTCTTGAAGACGGACGTCTGCTGTTCGTCGGACTCCGTCTTCGCCGTGAGGTGCGTGTCGGAGATGAGCGGCCACAGATACGTCGTCTTCGTCTTCGTGTCAGCGGCCTCCGGCTGCCACGGCAGGAAGGTGCGCTCGATGCCGAGCACCTGCGGGTAGGGCTGCGCGGCGCTCTGACCGGTGAGGGCGACGCCGAGCTGATAGACGCCGTCGGCACCGAGGTCCAGGGCCTTGACGGGCACGGAGATGCTGAAGTCCTGCCGGACGCCGGGAACGAGCTTGGCGAACTTGTCGACGTACTTGCCGCCGACCTCCGTGCCGTCGGCCCCCGGCTGGAAGCCCGTGCGCTTCGCGGCGCTGTCGATCCCGCTCCGACCGCTGACGGTCGGCCCCACCCGCAGTCCGACCTGGGCGCCAGTCACCGTCTGTTTGCCGTTGTTCGTGACGGTGCCCGAGACGGTGAGCGTGTCGTCCTCACCGGGGGCGGTCGGGGTGAGCTTGTCCAGGGAGACGTCGACGGTCCTGGAGCCGATGGCGTCGGCCATCGCGCTCGGCGCGGTGGCGTGCGCGACGGGGCCTGTGGGGGCCTGCAGGAGACCGGCCAGCAAAGGGGTACCCACCAGCAGTGCTGCGGTGCGCCGCAGCCACCGGCGGGCAGGTGAGGGGCTTGTCCCCGGGAAGTCTGCCGCCTCGGCCACGCGTTCGCCCGTCCCTCGTCGTCAGTGGTCGTCGGTTGTGCGTCCACGCATGGTAACGATGCGCGCTGTGGCGAAGTGCCGCGGACTGCTCCACGTGATCGGAAGACTCGGCCGGAGCGGCGGCACGGGCCTTGGGAGGGCCGCTCGGAATCGGGTCGGCTCGGGGCGCCCGGGGCACGTACCCTTTTCTGTTGTGCCGAACGCCAACGAAGAAAATCCCAGCGCACTGAGCCAGGTGCAGCGCCGCGCGGTCACCGAACTGCTGCGTGTGTCCCCTGTCGCGGACGATCTTGCCCGCCGTTTCCAGGAGGCCGGGTTCTCTCTCGCCCTGGTCGGTGGCTCGGTCAGGGACGCCCTCCTGGGCCGGCTCGGCAACGACCTGGACTTCACGACCGACGCCCGCCCCGAGGACGTACTGAAGATCGTCCGGCCGTGGGCGGACGCGGTGTGGGAGGTCGGGATCGCCTTCGGGACGGTCGGCTGCCAGAAAGAGGGCTACCAGATCGAGGTCACGACGTACCGGTCGGAGGCGTACGACAGGTCCTCGCGCAAGCCCGAGGTGTCCTACGGCGACTCCATCGAGGAAGACCTCGTCCGCCGTGACTTCACCGTGAACGCGATGGCCGTGGCGCTCCCCCAGAAGGAGTTCGTCGACCCGCACGGCGGGCTCGAGGACCTGTCCGAGCGCGTCCTGCGCACCCCCGGAACGCCCGAGGAGTCCTTCTCGGACGACCCGCTGCGGATGATGCGGGCCGCGCGGTTCGCCGCGCAGCTGGACTTCGAGGTGGCGCCCGAGGTCGTCGCCGCGATGAAGGCGATGGCCGAGCGCATCGACATCGTCTCCGCGGAGCGCGTCCGGGACGAGCTGAACAAGCTCATCGTCTCCGCGTACCCGCGCAAGGGCCTCGCCCTCCTCGTCGACACGGGGCTCGCCGCGCGGGTCCTGCCGGAGCTCCCGGCGCTCCGCCTGGAGCGGGACGAGCACCACCGGCACAAGGACGTCTACGACCACTCGCTGATCGTTCTCGAACAGGCGATGGCGCTGGAGACGGACGGCCCCGACCTGACGCTGCGGCTCGCGGCGCTGCTGCACGACATCGGCAAGCCGAGGACGCGGCGCTTCGAGAGCGACGGCCGGGTCTCCTTCCACCACCACGAGGTGGTCGGCGCCAAGATGGTCAAGAAGCGCATGACGGCGCTCAAGTACTCCAACGAGCTGGTGAAGGACGTCTCGCGCCTCGTCGAACTCCACCTGCGCTTCCACGGCTACGGCACGGGCGAGTGGACGGACTCGGCCGTACGCCGCTACGTACGCGACGCGGGACCGCTCTTGGAGCGCCTGCACAAGCTGACCCGCTCGGACTGCACGACGCGCAACAAGCGCAAGGCGAACGCCCTGTCGCGCGCGTACGACGGCCTGGAGGAGCGCATCTCCCGCCTCCAGGAACAGGAGGAGCTGGACTCGATCCGCCCCGACCTGGACGGCAACGACATCATGCAGGTCCTGGACGTCGGCCCCGGGCCGGCCATCGGCAAGGCGTACAAGTTCCTGCTGGAACTGCGGCTGGAGAACGGGCCGATGGAGCGGGACGCGGCGGTGGCGGCGCTCAAGCAGTGGTGGGCCTCGCAGGAGTAAGGCAAGGCGGGTGTTTCACGTGAAACACCCGCAGTACCCAGGACATGCCAAGGGGCGGTGTTTCACGTGAAACCGTGAAACACCGCCCCTTGGACGTTGTCCTAGTTCTTCTTCAGGCAGAGCACCAGATTGTGGCCCTTGCCCTCCTGGTAATAGGCGATCTCGGACGTCTTGACGGCCTTGCACTTGTCGCTGTCGCTGGTGTCGTCGAACTTCTCGACCACCTTGAAGTCGGCGTCGCTCGATGAGCAGTCGACCTCCTGCAGATCAGGAGTGAACTCCGTGCCCTTGTTGTGCATGCAAGCGCCCACGGAGGTCGTCTCGGCGTCGCTCTGTCCGAAGTACCACTTGCCGACGGCTATGAGGATGGCGACCAGGATGAAGCCACTGATGCGCAGAAGGAACTTCTTGGCGCCTCGGCGGGGGGCCGCCGGCGGAGGAACCGGCGCCCCCTGGTTGAAGGCCGGGTACGGCTGCTGCGGAGCAGTCGGCTGGCCCTGCTGCGGGGGATACGGCGCGCCGGCCTGGGGCTGGCCGTAGGGGTTCTGGCCCTGGGGCGGGTACGGAGCTTGGCCCTGGGGCGGCGGAGTGGTCACTTTGGGGATCCCCCTCGAACGAGAGCGCGATGGCGCGAATACGACGCCCGTAAGTTATCGGGAGGCGGTGACATCTCTGAAGCCGAGAGAGGCTCTGTGGCACTGATGTGACACTTACTGCACGTCAAACCGGGCCATAGCAGCAGCAACCGCTGCGTACAGCAGAGCCACGGTGACGACAAGCGGAACCGATCGGCCGTCAGGCGGCAGCATCAGTGCGGCCACCGCGGCCGCTCCTACGAAGGCGACATTGAAGAGCACGTCGTAGAGGGAGAAGATCCGGCCGCGGAAGCCGTCTACCACCGAGGACTGAACCACCGTGTCGGTGGCGATCTTCGCGCCCTGGGTCGTCAGGCCGAGGACGAAGGCGGCGATGAGAAGCGGGGCCGGCGCGAAGGAGAGGCCGAGCGCCGGTTCGAGGACCGCTGCCGTGCCCGCGCAGACGACCATCCACCCACCTGCCCCGAACCGCCCCACCGCCGACGGCGTCACCACGGCCGCGACGAAGAACCCGGCCCCGGAGATGCCCACGGCGAGCCCGAGCAGCGCGAGCCCGTCGGACTCCGATGAGGTCCAGGCGTACCGGCACAGCATCAGGACCATGACCGTCAGCGCGCCGTAACAGAACCGCATCACCGTTATGGCGGCCAGCGCGCGGGCTGCCGCAGGGCGCCGCGCCAGGTGTCGTACTCC
The DNA here is from genome assembly GCF_053591415.1 of Streptomyces sp. NPDC003032. Lineage (NCBI taxonomy): Bacteria > Bacillati > Actinomycetota > Actinomycetes > Kitasatosporales > Streptomycetaceae > Streptomyces > Streptomyces sp. NPDC003032. The sequence continues at coordinate 106,314 of NZ_JBSFTT010000014.1, forward strand.
CGCTCCCAGGCCGTGCGCCGTGCCGACCAGCGCTTCACCGAGCCGGGGCCGCAACAATTCGGGATCGGGCCCGAGTAGTTCCCGGGCCATGCGGAGCGAGGCGAACGCCGCGCAGAGGTACAGGACGGCTCCGAGGAGGACCACCGCCGCGTCCGAGTCCGGACCTGCCAACCGCACGACGAAGGCGAGGCCGCCGCCCACGGTCGCGGCGAGCGTGCCCGCGGTCGGCGAGAGGGAGTTGGCGATGACCAGGCGGTCTGCGTCGACGACCCTGGGCAGCGCGGCCGACAGCCCGGCGAGGACGAATCGATTCACGGCGGTGACACAGAGCGCGGAGGCGTAGAAGAGCCAGTCGGGGACGCCGCTGAGCATCAGCAGGGCGGTGAGCGCCGCCAGCACCGCTCGCAGGAGATTGCCGTGGAGGAACACCTGCCGGCGTTGCCAGCGGTCCAGGAGCACGCCCGCGAAGGGGCCGATCAGCGAGTACGGAAGGAGCAGCACCGCCATCGCGGACGCGATCGCTCCGGGTGAGGTCTGCTTCTCCGGTGAGAAGACGACGTACGTGGCGAGGGCGACTTGGTAGACGCCGTCCGCGCTCTGGGAGATCAGCCGCACGGCGAGCAGGCGCCGGAAGTCCCGTAGGCGCAGCAGGACACGCAGGTCACCGACGACAGCCATGGCCCCCACCTTCACATACGCGGAGGGCACGTACGAGGAGGGTCCCCGGGCGGCATGCCCGGGGACCCTCGACGTATGACAAGGAGAGGGCGCTTAGCGCTCGACCTCGCCCTTGATGAACTTCTCGACGCTGTCGTAGGCCTCGTCGTCGAAGTACTGAACCGGCGGGGACTTCATGAAGTACGAGGAGGCCGAGAGGATCGGGCCGCCGATGCCGCGGTCCTTGGCGATCTTCGCGGCGCGCAGGGCGTCGATGATGACACCGGCCGAGTTCGGGGAGTCCCAGACCTCGAGCTTGTACTCCAGGTTCAGCGGGACGTCACCGAAGGCACGGCCTTCGAGGCGGACGTACGCCCACTTGCGGTCGTCGAGCCACGCGACGTAGTCCGACGGGCCGATGTGGACGTTGTCGGCGCCCATGTCACGGTCGCGGATCTGCGAGGTGACGGACTGCGTCTTCGAGATCTTCTTGGACTCGAGGCGGTCGCGCTCGAGCATGTTCTTGAAGTCCATGTTGCCGCCGACGTTCAGCTGCATCGTGCGCTCGAGGCGGACACCGCGGTCCTCGAACAGCTTCGCCATCACGCGGTGCGTGATGGTGGCGCCGACCTGCGACTTGATGTCGTCACCGACGATCGGCACGCCGGCCTCGGTGAACTTGTCGGCCCACTCCTTGGTACCGGCGATGAAGACCGGCAGCGCGTTGACGAACGCGACCTTGGCGTCGATGGCGCACTGCGCGTAGAACTTCGCGGCGTCCTCGGACCCGACGGGCAGGTAGCAGACGAGGACGTCGACCTTGCGGTCCTTGAGGATCTGGACGACGTCGACCGGGGCCTCGGCGGACTCCTCGATGGTCTGGCGGTAGTACTTGCCCAGGCCGTCGAGGGTGTGGCCGCGCTGGACCTGCACGCCGGTGTTCGGCACGTCGCAGATCTTGATGGTGTTGTTCTCGCTGGCGCCGATGGCGTCCGCGAGGTCGAGGCCGACCTTCTTCGCATCCACGTCGAAGGCGGCGACGAAGTCGACGTCACCGACGTGGTAGTCGCCGAACTGGACGTGCATCAGGCCCGGGACCTTGGCGTCCGGGTCGGCGTCCTTGTAGTACTCGACGCCCTGGACCAGCGAGGCGGCGCAGTTGCCCACGCCGACGATGGCTACGCGAACCGAACCCATTCCGGTTGCTCCCTGTGTGATCTCGTATTCCGGATGAAACCCCGCGGAACGCTGGGTCTCACTTGGTGGGGTCATCGGACGGATCCGGCGGCGGGTCGTTCTCCCGCCGCCGGGGCAGGCCCGCCGACTCCCCGGATGTGGTGTTCTGCTGAGCGGAGCCTTCGGGGGAGGACCGGTGCTGGTCCCGTCCCGCTCGCTCGCTCTCGATGAGCTCGTTCAGCCAGCGCACTTCGCGCTCCACGGACTCCATGCCGTGCCGCTGCAGCTCAAGCGTGTAGTCGTCCAGGCGCTCCCGGGTACGGGCCAGGGAGGCGCGCATTTTCTCCAGGCGCTCTTCGAGACGGCTGCGGCGGCCCTCGAGCACCCGCATGCGTACGTCCCGCGAGGTCTGCCCGAAGAAGGCGAAGCGGGCGGCGAAGTGCTCGTCCTCGTACGCGTCGGGGCCGGTCTGCGAGAGCAGCTCCTCGAAATGCTCCTTACCTTCCGCCGTCAACCGATAGACGATCTTGGCGCGACGCCCTGTGAGCGGAGCCGCCAGGGCGTCTTCGGAGGTGCTGCCCGCCTCTTCGATCAACCAGCCGTTGGCGACCAGCGTCTTGAGGCAGGGGTAGAGGGTCCCGTAGCTGAAGGCGCGGAACACTCCCAGCGAGGTATTGAGACGTTTCCGCAGCTCATAGCCGTGCATCGGGGACTCGCGGAGGAGGCCGAGTACGGCGAACTCCAGGATGCCGGAGCGCCTGCTCACCTTCGCCTCCCATCTGCCGCGGTCCCTCAGGACGGCCTTTATGCCGAGCTGATGTATCGACTCGATACATCGAGACGATAGAACGGCGATCTGGCTGAGACAAGAGGGGGCACGGTGAACGGCGTCACATCACCGATTCGTAGGAAGTAACTTGCCTGTTTTGGGGTGAACTTCGGCTCTACGAGGGTTTTGACGGTGCGTAGTCTGTGCGCCATGCATGCCGCCGGGAACCAAGTGACGCCAGGTAGCGTCGTCGTCCCTGGTGTAGTGCGGGTGAGTGCCGGAACGGGCGCATCCGTACTTCGGGGGGACCGGAAACCAGCCGCCGTTTCCAGGCGCGGACAGCTGCGCCTGCCCGAGGAGTAATCGTTCGATGAGCGAGCACCGTCGCAAACCGCCGCAGCCGCAGGGCGGCGGACGCGCCGCGGCCAGGCGTGACACCCCAGGAGCGCCGTCGGGCCGCCGCGCGGCGCCGCGAGATGCCACTGGAGCGTCCTCTTCCTCCCATGAGGCTTCGTCCTATGGGGCTCCTCCCTATGGAGCGCATGGGTCCGGTGCCCCGGACGGAGGGGACCGGCCCTACGGCGGCCGGGCTGAGGCCCGTCGCGCCGCGCAACGCAGCGTCCCCGCCGGCGCGGGAGGCGGCCGCCGCAGGGGGGCCGAGGCCGCCGGTGGCGGCGGACGCGCCGGGGGCGGTGGGCGCCGTGGCGGGGGTGGCTCCGGCGGCTCGGGTGGTGCCGGGCGCGGCAGGGGCCGTGGCTCCGAGCCGTCCGGCAAGAAGCGGTTCATCGACTACCCGCGCGCGGGCAGGAGGGGCGCGCGGCGCTGGGTTCCGTCGTGGCGCCTGGTCACCGGCCTGTTCCTCGGCTTCATCGGCAGCCTGATGGCGGTCGCCGGCATCTCGTACGCCTTGGTGGAGGTGCCGAAGGTCGACGAGGCGGCCGAGGCCCAGAACAACGTCTATTACTGGGCCGACGGCAAGCAGATGGTCGCGACCGGTGGTGAACGCAACCGGCAGATCATCGACTATGACGACATCCCCAAGGAGATGCGCTTCGCCGTCATGTCGGCGGAGAACAAGACCTTCGAGGACGACAAGGGCGTCGACCCGATGGGCATCGCGCGTGCCATGGTCAACATGGCCAAGGGCGGGCAGACCCAGGGTGGCTCCACGATCACCCAGCAGTACGTGAAGAACGCGCGCCTGGGTGACCAGTCCCAGACGTTCAGCCGGAAGTTCAAAGAGCTCTTCATCTCCATAAAGGTCGGCCGGACCGAACCCAAGGAAAAGATCATGGCCGGCTACCTCAACACCGCTTACTACGGTCGTGGGGCCTACGGCATCCAGGCGGCCGCGCGGGCGTACTTCGACAAGGAAGCCCGCAAGCTGGACCCGAGCGAGTGCGCACTCCTGGCGACGGTGCTCAAGGGCGCCACGTACTACGACCCGGCCGGCTACCCCGAGATCGACCCCGCGGCCAACAGCAAGGACAACACCGCGCGCGCCAAGAAGCGGTGGAAGTGGATCCTCGACGAGGAGGTCAAGGACGGCCGCCTGACCGCCGCGCAGCGGAACAAGTACACGGAGTTCCCGAAGCTGGCCAACCCGCGGTCGAACACCCAGCTGGGCGGCCAGACCGGCTACCTCGTGGACCTGGCCAAGGCGTACGTCATCCGCAACACCGACATCACCGCCGAGCAGCTCCAACGGGGCGGCTACGAGATCCACACGACCTTCGAGAGGAAGAAGGTCAACGAGCTGGAAAAGGCCGTGAACAAGGTCCGCAAGGACAAGATCAAGCCGAAGCTGCGTCCGGAGAAGGACACGCACGTCCAGTTCGGCGGCGCGTCCGTGGATCCCGAGGACGGAGCGATCAAGGCGATCTACGGCGGTGAGGACGCGACGAAGCACTTCACCAACAACGCCGACCAGACCGGCGCCCAGGTCGGATCGACGTACAAGCCGTTCGTACTGGCCGCTGCCTTCAAGTACGGCGTACGTGATCCCGACGGCGCGGAGGAGCAGACCGAGGCCGAGCGCACCGTCGTCAACCCGAAGAGCCTGTACAGCGGCAAGAACGAGCTCAAGATCCAGAACTACAACGGGACGGTCTGGACCGACCGCGATGGCAAGCAGTGGAACCAGAAGAACGACGGAGACCAGTCGTACAACCCTCCGAGCTACCAGATCGATCTGCGTGAGGCGATGAGGGAGTCGGTCAACTCGGCGTATGTGCAGCTCGGCATGGACGTCGGTCTGAGCAAGGTGAAGGAAGCGGCGATGGACGCCGGCCTCAAGGACGACAACTCCATGGCCAGCGCCAACTACCCGTCGTTCTCCCTCGGCACCTCGTCGCCGAGCGCGATCCGGATGGCCGGGGCTTACTCCACGTTCGCGGCCAGCGGCAAACAGAACGATCCGTACTCGGTCACCGAGGTCGAACACGAGGGTGACACCGTCTACCGGCACCCCAAGAAGACCGAGCGGGTCTTCACTCCGGCGGTCGCCGACAACGTCACCGACGTGCTGAGGACCGTCGTGGAGAAGGGCACCGGCACCTCGGCCCAGCTGGGCAACCGACCGGTCGCGGGCAAGACCGGTACGACCGACGGCAACAAGTCCGCCTGGTTCGTCGGCTACACCCCGCAGCTGTCGACGGCCATCAGCATGTACCGCCTCGACGACGACGAGACGAACAAGAAGCGCGAGTTCCTGGAGATGTTCGGCACGGGTGGCGAGGAGAAGATCCACGGCGCCTCGTTCCCCGCGAAGATCTGGCAGGACTACATGTCGAAGGCGCTCAAGGGTGAGCGAGTGGAGCCCTTCCCCGTGCCCGCGCCGATCGGCAAGGTCGTCGGTGAGACGCCGCCTCCGCCGCCGAGCCCGACGGCGACCGAGGAGCCCGAGGACGAGCCCTCGTCTCCGACGCCTACGGAGACGGAGACGACGAAGCCGCCCGAGACACAGTCGCCCGAGCCCGATGAGTCCTGCAGCCAGTGGGACTGGGAGTGCAACAACGACGGCGGCGCGGACGGCGGTGCGGACGGTGGCGCCGGGGACGGTGGCGCCGATGGCGGTCCGGGCGGGGAATCGCCGCCTCCCTCGACTGCTCCCCCCGGCCAGGACGGCGGAGGCTTCATCGGCGGTCCGAGAGACTGAGCCGGGCCCGGCCGGATCGGGCAGAGCGATCTGATGGCGCCGGGGGACTCCCCCGCGAATGTTTCACGTGAAACGAGGGCCGCCACACCGACCGGTGTGGCGGCCCTCGCCGTGTTCTCAGCCGCGTACGGCAGGATGTCGGGCATGCCCAGTGCAGACCCCAGCGCCGACCCGGGCGCAGAGACGCCGAGCACAAGCGCGTACGAGGCCGTGAACGCGCCGGAGCCGGAAATGGAGCCGGTACGGCCGACGAAGGAGGACGAGGTCGCACGGGCCGGCAGCGAGCTGCTCGGTGGCCCTCTCGGCCGAAGAGCGCTGTCCGCCGTTTCCTGGTGGTCCCCCGTACGCGTCATCGCGCTCGTCGCGATCGGGATGTTCGCGCTCGGAATGGTCCAGAAGATGCCGTGCTACAACGGCGCGTGGTTCTTCGGGGCTAGCTCGCAGTACACGCACGCGTGCTACTCCGACATCCCGCATCTCTACGAAGGACGCGGTTTCGCCGACGGTCTCCTGCCGTACTTCGACAAGCTGCCCGGCGACATGGAGTACCTCGAATACCCGGTCCTGACCGGAATGTTCATGGAAATGGCCTCCTGGGTGACACCCGGCAGCGGCTCCACCCAGCACCAGGAGAAGATCTACTGGATGGTCAACGCGGGCATACTGATGGCCTGCACCGCGGTCGTCGCCGTCTGCGTCGCGCGCACGCACCGGCGGCGCCCCTGGGACGCACTGCTCGTCGCCCTCGCCCCGGCCTTCGCGCTGACGGCCACCATCAACTGGGACCTGCTCGCCGTCGCTCTGACGGCCGCGGCGATGCTGATGTGGGCACGCGCGCGTGCCCTTGCTTTCGGCGTCCTCCTGGGGCTCGCGACGGCCGCCAAGCTCTATCCCGTGCTGCTGCTCGGACCGCTGCTGATCCTCTGCTGGCGCGCGGGCCGATGGCGGCAGTTCGGGATCGGTCTGCTCGGTGCGGCGGGCACCTGGCTCGCCGTCAACCTTCCGGTGATACTGCTCGCCGGTGACGGCTGGTCGAAGTTCTACACCTTCAGCAAGGAACGCGGTGTCGACTTCGGGTCCTTCTGGCTGATCCTCAACCAGCGCATGGACTCTCCGCTGACCACCGACACCGTCAACACCCTGGCGATGGCGCTGATGCTCGTCGCCTGCCTGGGCATCGCCGCGCTCGGGCTCACCGCGCCGCGTCGGCCGCGCTTCGTACAGCTCGCCTTCCTGGTGGTCGCCGCCTTCATCCTCACCAACAAGGTCTACTCGCCGCAGTACGTCCTGTGGCTGATCCCCCTCGCCGCGCTCGCGAGGCCGCGCTGGCGTGACTTCCTGATCTGGCAGGCATGCGAGGTGGCGTACTTCCTCGGGATCTGGATGTACCTGGCGTACACGACGAGCGGAGACGCCCACAAGGGTCTGCCCACCGAGGGCTACCAGGCGGTGATCGTCGTGCACCTGCTGGGGACGCTGTATCTGTGCGCCGTGGTCGTACGAGACATCCTGATGCCGGAACGGGACGTGGTGCGCAGAGGCGGGGAGGACGATCCGTCGGGCGGTGTTCTGGACGGGGCTGAGGACGTCTTCGTCCTGGGACCCGCGGCCCACCCCACGCGAACACTGGCGCACTCCTCCGAAGGGCCGTTCGTGAAGTGGGGATCGGCCACCGATCTGCCGCGCTGAGGGCTCCTGGGTGAGGGGTTCGCCCTGAGCGAACACCCAGGAGGGCGGCGGCGAACAGAGGCCGACTCACGGCCGAAGGGGCCGGACACGACGCATGTCGTGTCCGGCCCCTTCGGTCTGGTGCGTGCCGGTTCGGCGGTGGCTCAGCGTTCCACGATCCGGTCGAACTGCGTGGTGGTGTGCCGCAGGTGGGCCACCAGTTCCTCACCGACCCTGGGCTCCGGTGCGTCGGAGGGCACGAAAAGGATGGAGACCTGCATGTGCGGTGGCTCCGCGAACCAGCGCTGCTTGCCCGCCCAGACGAACGGCGAGAGGTTGCGGTTGACGGTCGCGAGGCCCGCGCGGGCCACACCCTTGGCGCGCGGCATCATGCCGTGCAGCGCCTTCGGGGCCTCCAGGCCGACGCCGTGCGAGGTGCCGCCCGCCACCACGACCAGCCAGCCGTCGGACGCGACCTTCTGCTGGCGGTAGCCGAAGCGGTCGCCCTTGGAGACGGCGGTGACGTCCAGGACGGCGCCGCGGTACTCAGTGGCCTCGTGGTCACCCAGCCAGAGGTTCGTGCCGATGCGCGCCCGGAAACGGGTCTGCGGGAACTGCTGCTGAAGACGGGCGAGTTCGCCGGCCTTGAGGTGGCTGACGAACATCGTGTGCAGCGGGAGGCGGGCCGCGCGCAGGCGGTCCATCCAGCCGATGACCTCCTCGACGGCGTCCGAGCCGTCGGCGCGGTCCAGCGGCAGGTGGAGCGCGAAGCCTTCGAGGCGTACGTCCTCGATGGCGGCGTGCAGCTGCGGGAGCTCCTGCTCGCTGACGCCGTGGCGTTTCATCGAGGACATGACCTCGATGACGACGCGGGCGCCCACCAGGCCGTGCACGCCGTCGATCGACGACACGGAGCGGATGACGCGGTCGGGCAGCGGCACCGGCTCCTCGCCCCGCCGGAACGGGGTCAGGACCAGCAGGTCACCGCTGAACCAGTCCTTGATGCGGGCCGCTTCGTAGGTGGTGCCCACGGCCAGGATGTCGGAGCCGAAGCGCGTGGCTTCCTCGGACAGGCGCTCATGACCGAAGCCGTAACCGTTGCCCTTGCAGACCGGGACGATGCCCGGGAACTGCTCCAGCACGTGCTTGTGATGTGCCCGCCAGCGCGCGGTGTCGACATAGAGCGTGAGCGCCATGGCTGGATCCCGGAACCTTTCTCGTGTCTGCGGTGTATCAGAGTTGTGGAACGAAATTGTGCGGGATCAGCGGCGCGACATGTAGATGTCGAGCGCCTTGTGCAGGAGCTTGTTGAGCGGGAAGTCCCACTCGCCGATGTACTCGGCGGCCTCGCCACCGGTGCCCACCTTGAACTGGATCAGACCGAAGAGGTGGTCCGTCTCGTCCAGGGAATCGGAGATGCCGCGCAGGTCATAGACCGTGGCCCCCATGGCGTACGCGTCGCGGAGCATCCGCCACTGCATCGCGTTCGAGGGCCTGACCTCGCGCCCGATGTTGTCCGAGGCGCCGTAGGAGTACCAGACGTGCCCGCCGACGACGAGCATCGTGGCGGCCGACAGGTTCACCCCGTTGTGCCGCGCGAAGTACAGCCGCATGCGGTTGGGGTCCTCGGAGTTGAGGGCCTGCCACATCTGCTGGAAGTAGCCGAGCGGCCGCGGGCGGAACTTGTCGCGGATGGCCGTGATCTCGTAAAGGCGCTGCCACTCGGCGAGGTCCTGGTAGCCGCCCTGGACGACCTCGACGCCGGCCTTCTCGGCCTTCTTGATGTTGCGCCGCCACAGCTGGTTGAAGCCCTTCTGGACCTCGTCCAGAGAGCGGTTGGCCAGCGGCACCTGGAAGACGAAGCGGGGCTGTACGTCACCGAAACCGGCGCCGCCGTCCTCGCCCTGCTGCCAGCCCATCCGGCGCAGCCGGTCGGAGACCTCGAAGGCACGCGGCTCGATGAACGTCGCCTCGGTGTCCCGCAGCCGCTTCACGTCCGGGTTCTGGATGCCGGCCTTGATCGCCGGAGCGTCCCAGCGGCGGATCACGACCGGCGGACCCATCTTCACGGAGAAGGCGCCCTGCTGCTTGAGGTGCGCCAGCATCGGCTGAAGCCACTCGTCGAGGTTCGGGGCATACCAGTTGATGACCGGACCCTCGGGGAGGTAAGCGAGGTACCGCTTCAGCTTGGGCAGCTGACGGTAGAGCACCAGGCCGGCACCGACCAGCTGACCGGTCCTGTCGTCGAACCAGCCCAGGCTCTCCGAACGCCATTCGCTCTTCACGTCAGCCCATGCCGGGACCTGGCAATGACTCGCCGCCGGCAGTGTCTGGATATACGCCAGATGCTGCTCGCGACTGATGGTCCTCAGGGTCAGACTCATTCGGGGCGCTCCTCGGGCTGGTGTGTCCCCATGGGTTCAGGGGCTCCGGCTCTCGCGCCGAAGCCTACTGCGCCCCGGGAGCGCCCCGTCTGGCCGTACGGAACCAAGGCCCCCGGCCCCACCCGGGACCGGGGTGCCGCGAGGCGGTCAGCCCCCGACGACTCCGCCGAAGAGTCCGCCGTGCGCCATGCCCAGGAAGAAACCGATCGCCGAGGCGCCGAGGCCCAGGACCAGGCCGAAGCGCTCGCGGGTCGTCGCCGAGATGAACTGGCCGTACGCGCCCGTGGCGATCCCGACCAGACCCGTCCACGAGCTGAGCAGATGGAGGTTGTGGAACATCGCCGTCACGAAGGCGATCGCCCCCAGCACCAGCGTCACGCCGACCAGCGTGTCCTGGAGCGGATGGGACTTGCCGTCCGTCGCGAAGAGGGAGGTAGCGGTGTTCCGTCGCATTGTCTGTGCCATGTGAGGCACCTCCTGCGGAAAGCGGCGCATCGTAGCGCCATAGACACCCGATGTGTACAGATTCTGCCCGTCCGCCGCCGGATTTCAACCGGAAGCCTTGGTGCGGGTAGTCTGTACCGTCTGCACCGGTGTCTGCCCAGGCTGCGGCAAGGGCCCCCGCTCGCGGGAGCCGATTGTCAGTGGCTGCCGATACCGTTGCGTACGCATCACGACCCTCCTGCCACGGAACGACCGTGGCCGCTGAGTCCAAAGGAGGTGGGTTCCACATGCGTCACTACGAAGTGATGGTCATCCTCGACCCCGATCTCGAGGAGCGCGCTGTCTCCCCGCTGATCGAGAACTTCCTCTCCGTCGTCCGTGAGGGCAACGGAAAGGTCGAGAAGGTCGACACCTGGGGCCGTCGTCGTCTGTCCTACGAGATCAAGAAGAAGCCCGAGGGCATCTACTCGGTCATCGACCTGCAGGCCGAGCCTGCGGTCGTCAAGGAGCTCGACCGACAGATGAACCTGAACGAGTCGGTCCTCCGGACCAAGGTCCTCCGTCCCGAGATGCACTGAGCTTTCTAGCTCAGCGGCATCCGGGAATCGAGTAGCAGCAACAAGCAGCCAGCAGCAAACCCGCCGAGAGGTTCCCCCATGGCAGGCGAGACCGTCATCACGGTCGTCGGCAATCTTGTCGACGACCCCGAGCTGCGCTTCACCCCCTCCGGTGCGGCGGTCGCGAAGTTCCGTGTCGCGTCCACCCCCCGCATCTTTGACAAGCAGACCAATGAGTGGAAGGACGGCGAAGGCCTGTTCCTGACCTGCTCGGTCTGGCGTCAGGCGGCGGAGAACGTCGCGGAGTCGCTCCAGCGAGGCATGCGCGTCATCGTGCAGGGCCGGCTGAAGCAGCGGTCCTACGAGGACCGTGAGGGCATCAAGCGCACGGTCTACGAGCTGGACGTCGAGGAAGTCGGCGCCAGCCTGAAGAACGCCACGGCCAAGGTCACCAAGACCACCGGTCGCGGTGGCCAGGGCGGTTACGGCGGCGGTGGCGGCGGCCAGCAGGGCGGCGGCAACTGGGGCGGTGGCTCCGGTGGCGGTCAGCAGCAGGGCGGCGGCGGTGCTCCCGCCGACGACCCCTGGGCGGCCGGTGCGCCGGCCGGTGGCGGCCAGCAGCAGGGCGGCGGCGGTGGCGGCTGGGGCGGAAGCTCCGGCGGCTCCGGTGGCGGCTACTCGGACGAGCCCCCCTTCTAAGCCTTCGGGCTTTCAGGCCTCCGGGCCGAAGGTGGGTCGTACCCCCACTTCTTGATCACACAGGAGAAACACCATGGCGAAGCCGCCTGTGCGCAAGCCTAAGAAGAAGGTCTGCGCTTTCTGCAAGGACAAGGTCACGTACGTGGACTACAAGGACACGAACATGCTGCGGAAGTTCATTTCCGACCGCGGCAAGATCCGTGCCCGCCGCGTGACCGGCAACTGCACGCAGCACCAGCGTGACGTCGCCACGGCCGTGAAGAACAGCCGTGAGATGGCGCTGCTGCCCTACACGTCCACCGCGCGATAAGGGAAGGGTGACCGAATAATGAAGATCATCCTCACCCACGAGGTCTCCGGCCTCGGTGCCGCCGGCGAGGTCGTAGACGTCAAGGACGGCTACGCCCGCAACTACCTGATCCCGCGGAACTTCGCGATCCGCTGGACCAAGGGTGGCGAGAAGGACGTCGCGCAGATCCGTCGCGCGCGCAAGATCCACGAGATCGCGACCATCGAGCAGGCCAACGAGATCAAGGCCCAGCTCGAGGGTGTCAAGGTCCGTCTGGCCGTCCGCTCCGGCGACGCCGGTCGTCTCTTCGGTTCCGTCACCCCGGCCGACGTCGCTTCGGCGATCGAGGCTGCCGGTGGTCCGAAGATCGACAAGCGCCGCGTTGAGCTGGGCTCGCCGATCAAGACCCTGGGCGCCCACGCGACGTCCGTGCGTCTGCACCCCGAGGTTGCCGCGAAGGTCAACGTCGAGGTCGTCTCTGCCTAAGCACTACGCTTGGCTGGACTGAGTGAAGGGGCCGCACCCATGGGTGTGGCCCCTTTTCTCGTGGAGTCCGCCGAGTTCCTCGTGAAATCGGCGTGGTTTCACGTGAAACAGCGGGCGATGGCTCAGCGTGTGGCGCCCGTGACGATCCAGCGGCCGGAGCGGGAGCGCAGCCACAGGGTCAGCATCCGCACCAGCATCATCAGCGTCATCGCACCCCACAGGGTGGTCAGGCCGCCACCGAAGGCCGGTACGAGCAGCGCGACCGGTGCGAAGGCCGCGAGCGTGATCAGCATCGCCCAAGCGAGATATGGCCCGTCACCGGCGCCCATCAGGACACCGTCGAGGACATAGACGATGCCGCAGATCGGCTGGGCCAGGGCGACGACGATGAGAGCCGGCAGCGCCGTGTCCTGGACGGAGGCGTCACCGGTGAAGAGCGGGATGAACAGCGGCCGCGCGAGTACGACCAGCAGGCCGAGGGCGACTCCCGAGGCGATGCCCCACTGCACCATGCGTCGGCAGACGGCGCGGGCGCCGTCCGGATCGTCGGCGCCGAGGTAGCGGGCGATGATCGCCTGCCCGGCGATGGCGATGGCGTCCAGGGCGAAGGCCAGAAAACTCCACAGGGAGAGAACGATCTGGTGTGCGGCCACCTCGGCATCCCCGAGGCGTGCGGCCACGGCGGTGGCGATCAGCAGGATGGCCCGCAGCGAGAGTGTGCGGACCAGGAGCGGTGCTCCTGCCTGGGCGCAGGCCCGGATCCCGGCGGCATCGGGGCGGAGTGAGGCACCGTGGCGCCTGGCGCCGCGTACGACTACGAAGAGGTATACCGCGGCCATGCCGCATTGGGCGATGACCGTGCCCCAGGCGGAACCGGCGATGCCCAGGTCGGCGCCGTAGACCAGGATGACATTGAGGACGCCGTTGGCCATGAAGCCGCCGATCGCGACGTAGAGCGGGGTCCTCGTGTTCTGGAGGCCCCGTAGTACGCCGGTCGCGGCGAGCACGACGAGCATGGCGGGGATGCCGAGCGAGGAGATGCGGAGATACGTGATCGCGTACCCGGCCGCGGCATCCGAGGGGCCGAAGACATCGACGAGCGCGGGCGCGGTGGGCAGGACGACGGCGATGACGGCGGCGCCCAGGAGCAGCGCGAGCCAGATGCCGTCCATGCCCTGGCGGATGGCGGCGGGGAGATCGTCGGCGCCCACCCGGCGGGCGACCGCGGCGGTGGTGGCGTAGGCGAGGAAGACGAAGACACTCACCGCGGTGGTGAGGAGGCCGGAGGCGACGCCGAGACCGGCCAGTTGCGCGGTGCCGAGGTGGCCGACGATGGCGCTGTCGGCGAGCACGAAGAGGGGCTCGGCGACCAGCGCGCCGAAGGCGGGGACGGCGAGCGCGATGATCTCTCGGTCGTGTCGTCGCCGGTCGGCCTTGGGCGCGGCGGAAGCCTGTGTCATGGGCACCAATCTAATCTTCCACAGGTAAGAGATGCAATGTGATTGAGACCCTTACTTCAGCGCTCGATGGACGCTCCGGGGCGCGCCGTTTGTCGTGATCTTGGCCTGCTGGGGAAAGTTTTTCTTCTGCACAGCCGGTGGATGGGAAAGCCGCAGGTCAGGTGCCGTTCCCCGGAGTGTCTGAGGGCTTGTTCACAGGGCTGTCCACCGGGCCGTGCACAGGTTTTACGGAGTTCTCCACAGCATCGGGGCCGTCATCCACACCACCTGTGGATAACCAGATTGGCTGAAGGTGCCCGCGGGCCTACCGTGGTCCGGCGCCCGCCTCGTCGTCCGACCTCGGAAACCCTGCAAAACCGACGCGTCAGAACCGGAGTTGGGCCCCCGTATTTGTCAGTGTCGTGCCGTAGGAAAGAGGGGCACGGCGAGGTCCGCGCGGCGGACGGGAGGAGGTGGCCCGGTGAGTATTTCCGAGCCTTTGGACGACCCCTGGGCCGACAGCGGTCCCAGTGACCGTCTGCCCGTCTCCCGTCAGCGCCGCGACGGAGGCCGTGGCCGCGACGAGCAGCACGAGCGCGGACGCGAGAGCGGCTGGGACGGGGGAGGCTCGTCCTTCGAGCGCGTGCCTCCGCAGGACCTCGACGCGGAGCAGTCGGTGCTCGGCGGCATGCTGCTCTCCAAGGACGCCATCGCCGACGTCGTCGAGGTGCTCAAGGGCCACGACTTCTACCGGCCCGCGCACGAGACGATCTACGCCTCGATCCTCGACCTCTATGCGAAGGGCGAGCCGGCCGACCCGATCACCGTCGCGGCCGAGCTGACCAAGCGCGGCGAGATCACCAAGGTGGGCGGCGCATCGTATCTGCACACGCTGGTCCAGACGGTCCCGACCGCGGCGAACGCCGAGTACTACGCGGAGATCGTCCACGAGCGCGCGGTGCTGCGCCGCCTCGTCGAGGCGGGTACGCGCATCACCCAGATGGGATACGCGGCCGACGGCGACGTCGATGAGATCGTCAACAGCGCCCAGGCCGAGATCTACGCGGTCACCGAGCAGCGCACCACCGAGGACTACCTGCCGCTCGGCGACATCATGGAGGGCGCCCTCGACGAGATCGAGGCGATCGGCTCGAGATCGGGGGAGATGACCGGTGTGCCGACCGGCTTCACCGACCTCGACCAGCTCACCAACGGTCTGCACCCGGGCCAGATGATCATCATCGCGGCCCGCCCCGCCATGGGTAAGTCCACGCTGGCGCTGGACTTCGCGCGCACCTGTTCGATCAAGCACAACATGCCGAGCGTGATCTTCTCGCTCGAAATGGGACGCAACGAAATCGCGATGCGTCTGCTCTCCGCCGAGGCGCGTGTGGCGTTGCACCACATGCGGTCCGGCACGATGACCGACGAGGACTGGACCCGGCTCGCCCGCCGCATGCCGGACGTCTCGGCCGCCCCGCTCTACATCGACGACTCCCCGAACCTGTCGATGATGGAGATCCGCGCCAAGTGCCGTCGGCTCAAGCAGCGCAATGACCTGAAGCTCGTCGTCATCGACTATCTGCAGCTGATGCAGTCCGGTGGTTCCAAGCGGTCCGAGAGCCGGCAGCAGGAAGTCTCGGACATGTCGCGAAACCTGAAGCTCCTGGCGAAGGAGCTGGAACTGCCGGTGATCGCGCTCTCCCAGCTGAACCGTGGCCCCGAGCAGCGTACGGACAAGAAGCCCATGGTCTCCGACCTGCGTGAATCCGGTTCGATCGAGCAGGACGCGGACATGGTGATCCTGCTGCACCGCGAGGACGCGTACGAGAAGGAATCGCCCCGCGCGGGCGAGGCGGACATCATCGTGGGCAAGCACCGTAACGGCCCGACGGCGACGATCACGGTCGCCTTCCAGGGCCACTACTCGCGCTTCGTGGACATGGCGCAGACCTGATCCCGCGAGGTTGGACCAAGTCCCCTCGCCCCGGGGTGTGTTAGACAGGTGGTAATCAAAGGGGTACTTTGCAGCAGCTCAAGCTCGGAATCATGTCGCAGACCCGCAAAGAGAACGAGCACCGTCTGCCGATCCACCCAGCGCACTTCGAACGCGTCGACGCCGACCTTCAGCCCAGCATCTATCTGCAGACCGGTTACGGAGAGCACTTCGGTGTCCCGGACCGTCAGCTTGCACCGTGGGTCGCCGGTTTCCGCTCACGCGAGGAGCTGATCGCCGAGTGTGACGTCATCCTGCTGGCCAAACCGTTGCACGAGGACGTGGCGGAGCTGCGGGACGGACAGGTGCTGTGGGGGTGGCCGCACTGCGTACAGGACGAGAAGGTCACGCAGGCCGCCATCGACCGCAGGCTCACGGTGATCGCCTTCGAGGCGATGAACCACTGGACCCGGGAGGGCGGATTCAGCCTGCACGTTTTCCACAAGAACAACGAGCTGGCCGGCTACTCGTCGGTGCTGCATGCCATGCAGCTGACCGGGACGACCGGTGACTACGGGCGGCGGCGGCGTGCGGTGGTGATGGGCTTCGGCGCCACCGCACGCGGCGCGGTAACCGCGCTCAGCGCGCTGGGCGTGCACGACGTGGACGTGCTGACCGCCCGCGGTACCACCGCCGTCAGCTCACCGATCCACTCGGCACGGATCGTGCAATTCGACCACGATGTGGCCGACGACACCCTCGACCCGCGCCGCAGCATGGCGCTCACCGAGGACGGACCGGAGCCGCTGGCCGAGTTCCTCGCCGGGCACGACATCATCGTCAACTGCGTGCTCCAGGACACCGCGGCGCCGCTGATGTTCCTGATAGAGGAGGACCTGCCGAAGCTCGCGCCCGGCACTCTGGTCATCGACGTCTCCTGTGACGAGGGCATGGGCTTCGCCTGGGCTCGGCCCACCACCTTCAACGAGCCGATGTTCACCGTCGGCGACCACGTCCACTACTACGCCGTGGACCACAGCCCCTCCTACCTGTGGGACGCGGCCACCTGGGAGAACAGCGAAGCGCTGATCCCGTTCCTGAGGTCGGTCCTCGAAGGGCCGACCGGCTGGGACGGTGACCGCACGATCAGCCGAGCGATCGAGATCCGCGGCGGCACCGTCCAGAATCCCGCGGTCCTGGCTTTCCAGCACCGCGCCGAAAAGTACCCGCACGCGGTGCTCTGAGCCGAAACCGCCTGGTCGACGGCGTACCCCGGCCGGGTACGTCGTCGCCCAGACGCTCCAGCCTTCCCTCAGCCGTGGCTCGGGCCGACCGGACTTCGCTCACAGCGCGCTGAGCGCGGTGAGTTCGCAGGAGAGATCCCAGAGCCTGGACGCCGCGTCCGGGTCCCTCGCCCAGGGCTTCACGCCGCCGACGAGCATGTCGTCGGTGGCGGCCGGTTCGGCGATGTCGCAGTCCTGGCAGTACGCGCCCCCGTGTCCGTCCAGCAGGGGCGAGGTCGCCGCCCAGATGGCTGTCGCCGCGCCTTGTTCCGGCGTCTTGAAGCCGGTGGCCGGTGTGCCGTCCCGGGTCACCCAGCCCTGGGTGAACCACTCCTCGCGGGGGATGTGACGTTGCAGGGGCGTGAGAATGCTGCCGGGGTGTACGGCGAAGGCGTGCAGGCCGCGGTCCGCGCCCAGGCGGTCGAGGTGGAGGGCGAAGAGAGCGTTGGCGGTCTTGGACTGGGCGTAGGCCAGCCACCGGTCGTAGCCGGTGCGGAAGTGGACGTCGTCCCAGCGGATGCCGGACAGGAAGTGCCCGGAGGAGGCGACGGCCACCACGCGGGTGCCGGCGGGATCGAAGGCCGGGCGCAGGCGGTGGACGAGCGCGAAGTGGCCGAGGTGGTTGATGGCGAAGTGCGCCTCCCAGGCGGGGCCGACGCGGGTCTCCGGGCAGGCCATGACACCCGCGCCGTTGATGAGGATGCCGAGGGTGCGGCCGGTCTCCAGGAAGCGTTCCGAGAAGACGCGGACGCTGTCCAGGTCGGCCAGGTCGAGGGCGTGCACCTCCGTTCGGGGGACGCCGCGCAGGGCGTCCTCGGCGGTATCGGGGCGGCGGGCGGGGACGACGACGTGGGCACCGGCGCGGACGAGAGCGCGGGTGGCTGCCAGACCTAGGCCGGAGTAGCCGCCGGTGACCAGAGCGGTGGTGCCCGAAAGATCGAGGCCCGCGAGTACGTCGTCGGCGGTGCTGTGGGCGCCGAACGGGGTGCCGAGTCTCTGCTGTTCCGTGATCATGCGGGCGACGCTAGAACCTGGAGTGCGGGCTAGATCAAGTACGGAGATGCCTGCCGGTTCGATGCGTCAGTACGGTCGTGCCATGAGTGAGGATGCGTACCAGGGTGGCTTGCCCGGCAGGGGCATGGGTGTGGGCCGTGTGCTTGGTGGGGACGAGGACGGCTGGCCCGTCCCGAGTGTTGGTGGGCTCTCCATCGGGAAGGTCGCCGAAGCGACCGGTCTGAGCGTGCACGCGCTGCGGTTCTTCGAGCGTGAGGGGCTCTTCCTGCGTGAGATCCCGCGTTCCAGTGGCGGTCGACGGGTCTACGAGCAGGCGGACGTGGACTGGCTCCTGCTCTGCGGGCGCCTGCGGAACTCGGGCATGCCGATCGCCACGATCAAGAAGTTCGCCGCGCTCATACGCTCAGGCCCCGGCAACGAGCGGGACCGCCTCGCGCTGCTCCAGGAGCACGAGCGTGACGTACGCGCGAAGATCGATGACCTGGACGCCTGCCTCGAGGTCATTCACGGCAAGGTCGTCACCTACGAGCAGCACCTGCGCGACGGGACGGCGGCCGGGCTCTGGGCGCCGGGGCCAACGCGCTGACGGACGTACGAATTCGCTCGACGCGCGCGCTCCCCCCAGGTGAACTGGTTCCATGACGACACCCCACGAAGAACTGCTCCCCGCCACCCGCCGAGCCCTGCTGCACCGCATCGCCACCGCTCAGGCGGAGGGCCGGGCTCCGTCGCTGGTGGCCTCGGTGGCCCGGGACGGTGAGTTGGTGTGGAGCGGCGGCCGCAGCATGGTGGACGGGCACGCGCCGGACGAGAACGTCCAGTACCGCATCGGCTCGATCACCAAGACCTTCACCGCTGTCCTGGTGATGCGGTTGCGGGACGAGGGTCTGCTGGACCTGGGGGACCCGCTGGAGAAGCATCTGCCGGGAACCGGCGCGGGAGAGGCCACGGTCGTGGAGCTTCTCGCGCACACCGGCGGCTTGGCGGCCGAGACGCCGGGTGAGTGGTGGGAGCGTACCCCTGGTTCGGCGCGCCCGGAGCTCACCGATGTCCTCGGCGAGCAGCCCTTCAGGCATCCCGTCGGCCGTCGTTTCCACTACTCCAACCCCGGTTATACGTTGCTCGGCTCGCTGGTGGAGGAGTTGCGGGGCGCCCCGTGGGAGGACGTGCTGCGCGCCGAGGTGCTGGAGCCGCTGGGGCTCAGCCGTACGAGTGCGCAGCCCGAGGCCCCGCACGCGGGCGGGTGGGCCGTGCACCCCTGGGCGGACGTGATGATGCCGGAGGCCGTCGAGGATTTGGGGCTGATGGCTCCGGCGGGCCAGCTGTGGTCCACGACGGCGGACCTGGCGCGCTTTGCCTGCTTCCTCGCCAAGGGCGACGAGCGGGTCCTCGGTGCGGAGTCCGTACGGGAGATGCGGACCCCCTCGGCTCCTTCGCAGGCGGAGAGCTGGGACAGGGCGTACGGCCTTGGTTTGGATCTGCTGCGGTGGGAGGGGATCGGCCTGGCGGGGCACACGGGATCGCTCCCGGGCTTCCTGGCCGGTCTGTGGGTGAGTGAGCGGGAGGGAGTGGCCGCCGTCGCGCTCGCCAACTGCACTTCGGGGCCGTTGGTGGCGACGCTGGCCGCCGACCTGGTGAAGATCGTCGCTGAGGCCGAGCCGCGCATCCCTGAGCCGTGGCGGCCCCTCCCCGAAGTCGACGATTCGGTCTTGGAGTTGGCCGGCCCTTGGTACTGGGGCACCCAGGTGCTCGCGCTCCGGCTGATGGCCGGCGGCGGGGTCGAGCTCGGCCCGCTGTCCGGCGCGGGCCGCCAGGCGCGGTTCCGGCCCAACGGCGACGGCACATGGACGGGGCACGACGGCTACTACGCGGGGGAGCTGCTGCGGCCGGTACGGCGGGCGGACGGCTCGGTGAGCCATCTCGACCTGGGGTCGTTCGTCTTCACGCGTATGCCGTACGACGGGGGAGCGCCGGTTCCCGGTGGCGTGGACCCGCAGGGGTGGCGCGGCTTCCAGGGGCTGTGATGAGCGGGCGGTGATCAGGGACGGCAGCGAGGGCATGTTTCACGTGAAACACGCCCTCCCTCGCCCCTTGCTCGAAAGCCTTCAGAGCTGGAGCTTGAACCCCACATGCGACGCCGTGAATCCGAGTCGCTCGTAGAAGCGGTGGGCGTCGGTGCGCGTGGCGTCGGAGGTCAACTGCACCAACTGGCAGCCGTGGCGGCGGGATTCCTGGACGGCCCACTCGATGAACCGCGTGCCGAGTCCACTGCCACGCTCATCGGTGTGCACCCGTACGCCCTCGATGATCGACCGCGTGGAGCCCTTCCGGGAGAGCCCCGGCACGATCGTGAGCTGGAGTGTGCCGACCACGCGCCCCTGGCGCACGGCGACGACCAGGTGCTGGTTCGGGTCGTCGGCCAGGCGCTGGAAGGCGCTGACGTACGGGGTGAGGTCGTCCGGCGACTCACGGGCGGCGCCCAGCGGGTCGTCGGCGAGCATGCCCACGATGGCGGGCAGATCGTCGGCGACGGCCGGACGTATCTCAAGATCTCCCATGGCCGCAGCCTATGCGGGCCGACACTGCGAAAGGGAGCGCTCGTCGCGCTTTCCCCGCCGACGGAGCCCGGCACTCCCTAGGCGGGCACGCCGAGCGTCTCGACGGCCTTGACCAGCGGGGCGAGCTGCGGATTCCGCGCGGCCTCGTCGAGGGCCTCGCGCAGGGCCGTGTCATTGGTGGGGCGTGCCTCGTCGAGGAGCGCGGTACCGGCCTCGCTCACGTCCGTGTAGATGCCGCGGCGGTCGGTGGGGCACAGGTAGCGGGAGAGCAGC
The DNA here is from genome assembly GCF_053591415.1 of Streptomyces sp. NPDC003032. Lineage (NCBI taxonomy): Bacteria > Bacillati > Actinomycetota > Actinomycetes > Kitasatosporales > Streptomycetaceae > Streptomyces > Streptomyces sp. NPDC003032. The sequence goes on from NZ_JBSFTT010000014.1 coordinate 127,103, forward strand.
CCGCGGTCCTCCAGGCGGGTGACCAGGCGCGTGGTGGCGCTCTGGCTCAGGACCACGGCATCCGCGACCTGCTTCATCTGCAGATGGCCGCCCTCGCCGTCGTGCTGGCGGCTGAGGACGTCGAGCAGAGAGTACTCGCGGACGCTCAACCCGTGCTTGGCCTGGAGGGCGCGCTCGATGTGGGTCTCGATCTGCCCGTGGAGCAGGGAGAGCGCGCACCAACCCTGGGCGAGGGCGGTGAGTGCGGGGTCCGTAGCTGTCATGGCTCCTACTTCCTCCGTTCCGGAGTGGCTACGACTCAGGGTAGTCCACGTATGCAATAGCCAGCGCTTGCAATTAACCAGCGTCTGCAATTATTGTGGACGCACGTTAAGTGCATCTGCAATCGTCTGGAAGGTAGATCCATGCCTCTCGCGCTACTGGCCCTCGCGATCGGGGCCTTTGGAATCGGAACCACCGAGTTTGTGATCATGGGGCTGCTCCCCGAGGTCGCGGGCGACTTCGGCGTCTCCATCCCCACGGCCGGCTTCCTCGTGACCGGCTACGCCCTCGGCGTCGTCCTCGGAGCCCCGCTGATGACCGTCCTCGGCACCAAGATCTCGCGCAAGCGGATGCTGATGCTGCTGATGGGCCTGTTCATCGTCGGCAATCTGATCTCCGCGGTCGCCCCCGTCTTCGGCGTGATGCTGGCGGGCCGTGTCGTCGCCTCCCTCGCCCACGGCGCCTTCTTCGGCATCGGCTCGGTCGTCGCGGCCGAACTGGTCGCCCCTGAGAAGAAGGCCGGCGCGATCGCCATGATGTTCACGGGCCTGACCGTGGCCAACGTGGTCGGCGTGCCGCTCGGCACCTTCGTCGGGCAGACGCTCGGCTGGCGGATGACCTTCGCGCTCGTCGCGGCGCTCGGCGTCATCGGTCTCGCGGGCATCGCCAAGCTCGTTCCGGACCTGCCGAAGCCCGAAGGCGTGCGGCTCCGCCATGAACTGGCCGCCTTCCGCAACGTACAGGTACTGCTGGCCATGGCGATGACCGTCCTCGGCTTCGGCGGGGTCTTCGCCGCCGTCACCTACCTGGCGCCGATGATGACGGACGTCGCCGGCTACGGGGACTCCTCCGTGACCTGGCTGCTCGTCCTCTTCGGCCTCGGCATGGTCGCCGGCAACCTGATCGGCGGAAAGTTCGCCGACCGCGCGCTGATGCCGCTGCTCTACATCTCGCTGGGCGCCCTGGCCGTCGTGCTCGCCCTCTTCACGCTCACCGCGCACAACAAGATCGCGGCGGCCGTGACCATCACACTGATCGGCGCTCTCGGATTCGCGACCGTGCCGCCGCTGCAGAAGCGCGTACTCGACCAGGCCTCAGGCGCTCCCACCCTCGCCTCGGCCGTCAACATCGGCGCCTTCAACCTCGGCAACGCCCTCGCGGCCTGGCTCGGCGGCATCGTCATCGCCGCGGGCCTCGGCTACACCGCCCCCAACTGGGTGGGCGCCGCCCTCGCCGGATCCGCCCTCGTCCTGGCCGTCGTCTCGGCCGGGTTGGAGCGCCGCTCCGCCAAGGCGGCTCCGAGCCTCGTCGTGACCGGCAAGGCCCCCGCCGAGCGCGCCACGCCCGCTCACCACTGACCTGCCCCCACACACGCCACACCCCGGCACGCCCCGCAAGGAGATAGCCCCTCATGAGCACCATCACCACCCCCGCCGCCGTCGCGCCGCTGACCATCGAGGACGCCGAAGCGCTCGTCACCGCGGCCCGCCGCGCCGCCGACGCGGCCGATGTCACGGTCAGCGTCACCGTCCTCGACGCGGGCGGCCACCTCCTCGCCTTCCGGCGCGACGACCGGGCCGTGCTGATCTCCGGCGAGACCAGCACCCGCAAGGCGTACACCGCCCTTCAGTTGAACGCCCCGACCGCCGACCTGGTCGACGCGGTCCAGCCCGGCGGTCTCTTCCACACCCTGCCCACCGCCCTCGACCGGCCGCTGCTCTTCATCGCGGGCGGGGTGCCGGTCCACCGCGACGGCCGTCTCATCGGCGCGATCGGCGTCGGCGGCGGTGCGCCCGAGCAGGACCATGGCTTCGCGTCGGCGGCCGTGGAGGCCCTCGCGTAATCCAGGTATCTCGCGACCGAGTCTCAGCCGGCCGCCACCGTCAGCGGTGCGAAGCGGCGGGTCCAGTCGCCGGGCAGCTCCGGCGTGCCGTAGGCCATCACCGCGTTGAAGGCGATGGGTTCCAGGCCGCTGTCCTTCAGCCACGCCAGGAGCTCTTCGTGCCGTACGTCGATGTCGGTGCGCAGCGGGCGGTCGGTGTGAGCGCTGAGCGAGGCGATGAGCGCCTTCGCGGTGTCCGTGTCGGGGGCGATGAGCGGGCCGATGACGTGCGTCTCCATATTCGGCCAGGCACCCGCGTATCCGACGATCTCGCCGTCGGCCTCCGCGACCCGGAGCTGGTCGGTGAAGGCGGGGAGCCGGGCGATCACATGGGTCCGGTCGTGGCCGAAGACCTCGGTGTCGAGCCGGACGATGGAGGTCAGATCCTCCGCGGTGGCCGGGCGCGTGGCGATGTCGGGGAGCGGACCCGAAAGGCTGAAGTGTCCGCAGAGCATTTCGGCGCGGCCGATCGTCTTGAAGCCGAGCTGTTCGTAGAGGGGGCGGCCGTTCGGCGTCGCGTGGAGGGTCAGCGGGACGGTGGCCGCCTCCTCGACGGCGTACTGCATCAGGCGGCGGCCGATGCCCTGGCGGGCATATCGCTCGGCGACCAGGACCATGCCGATCGCAGCGAGGTCGGGGCGCTCCTGCGGGCCGTACCGGGTCACTACGTAGGCGCCGATGAGGCCGTTGCCGTCGGGGGCATCGATGCCGTAGCCCGTTCCGGCCGACAGCAGGAGGCCCCACTTGTGTTCTTCACGAGGCCAGCCCCGGTCCTCGGACAGATCGGCGCAGGACGTCAGATCGCGCGGGGTGAGTCGGCGGATGGGCAGTGCGGAGAGGGAAGGTGTCGACACTCGGGTCAGGCTGTCCGACGTACGTCCTCGGCGTCCACCCGTTTGTGGGCAGAAGCACGTTCCTTTTCGCCACGTTGCCTCTGGCCACGGCGGGTTAGCCCCCAGGGTTTGAGCACCGACAGGACCGTCATGAACAGGTAGGCGCTGAGCGAGACAAGAGGGCCGGCGATCAAGCCGGACGCGTCGGTGATGGGACCGCCGGCGGCCACCGTGGCGACCGAGTCGTCGACACCGGGACGCAGTGCGAAGGCCGACGCGGTGGTGGTGGCCAGGGTCAGCCAGAACTTCGTATAGACCCAGCGGTGCTTGGCGAGCCCCCACTGCGTGCCCAGGGACAGCAGGAGACCGCTCAGCAGGGTGAGCAGCGCGAGGGGGAGCACCAGCCAGTCCGCGAAGACCTTCATCGAGCGGACGGCGGCCTCCACGGCGGCGGTGGATCCCGTCGTGATCGCGGTGAGGGCGAGAGCCACCAGCCCGAGCGTGAGCCCGAGCCAGCAGGCTGCGCCGATGACGTGGACGACCAGGGTGGCCCGACGAACGGGGCGGCTAAGTTTCACGTGAAACACGGTGCCAACCGGGACGGGCCGGGGCGTCTTACAGCGGGAGTAACCGCGGGTACTAGCCTCGGCGTACATGGCACGCCTCCACCTCTTCGACCTGGACGGGACGCTGCTGCACGGCACGGCGGCGCCCGTGGAGATATCGCGGCAGCTCGGCCTGGACGCGGAGATCGCCGCGCTGGAGCGGGACTTCGTCGCCGGGCGCATCGCTTCACCGCAGTACGCGGTGCGCGTGCACGCCCTGTGGGCGGAGCTCACGGAGGTACAGGTGACGGCCGCCTTCGAGGGGGCGCCCTGGCTGTCCGGCATCCAGGACACCTGGGCGGAGATCCGGGAGGGCGGCGACTACTGCGCGGTGGTGTCGCTCTCGCCGTCCTTCTTCGTGGAGCGGCTCATCGGGTGGGGCGCGCACGCCGCGTACGGGTCGCGTTTCCCCGCTGTGCCGTTCACCGAGCCCATTGAACCGACGGGCATTCTCAATGCGGCCGCCAAGGTGGAGATCGCGAACCGCCTCTGTGAAGAGTTCGGGGTGACTCGGAGCGATTGCGTCGCGTACGGCGACTCGCTCTCCGACCTGGAGCTGTTCGGTGCCGTGCCGGTTTCCGTCGCGGTCAATGCGGATCCACGGCTGGTGAGCCTGGCCACCCACTCCTATGTCGGGCGGGACCTGCGTAAGGCGTACGAATTGGTGCGGCACGTCCGCTGATCGAGGCAATGGGAAGGCGCACGCGTTGAATTACCGCGGAAGGGAAGGCACTTGTATGTCGGGCGGCTGCCGGTATGGTCGACTCCGGTTCGTGCCGGGTGCGCTTCTTCGCACCTCGGGGGCGCACGCGCAGGTCAACGAAGCCTAACGGTGCAGAGAGATCCAGAGCCGGTACTTCTCGTTATGCGGCCGACACGGCGGCGGTGAATGGGAGGCTGCGGTGAGATGACTGCGGCCAATGTCACATTTGCCGCCTACTTGTCCGTAGGGTCCGGGTGGCCGGGTTCAATGTGGCTGGATCGGCCATCGAGGCAGAGCGGGGAAGGCAGGCGGCTTCCGGCAGGAAGTGCATAACCGACCGAGAGATGTTCGAGGCGAGGCACAGCATGGACGCTCCGACCACCACGTCGGCGGACGACGGGCCCTCCGGCGACGGGGGTGGCTGGTTCACCCCGCGCAGGCCGCCGAAGAGGGCGGAGGACGGACAGCCGCAGCAGTCCGGCACCGATGGGCCGGACGCCGCCGAGGGGCGTCGGCCGGCTTCCATACGTCCCCTGGGTGGGCGTGAAGGCGCCGCGCCCACCGCCGAGCCGGTTGACGGGCGAATACCGGCCGCCGGTGCCGTCGTGACCGCCGAGGCCATTGGCACGGACCGGAGCCTCGGCACCTCCCCCTTTGAGCGGAGGCGGGGTCAGTCCGCTCCGTCCGAGCAGAATCCGGTTGCGTCCGCTCCGTCCGAGCGGAAGCTGGACCCACGAGCGCCGTCCGAGCGGAAGCTGGATTCACCGGCTCCGTCCGCGCAGGAGCTGGACCCACCGGCTCCGTCCGAGCGCAAGCTGGATCCGCCCGCTCCCTCCGCGCAGAAGCCAGATGCATCCGCTCCCTCCGCGCAGAAGCCGGACCCGTCCACTGACGCCGGGCCGCGGCGTCCGGAAGCGGCCGAGCCGGAGGCCGCAGCTCTCGCCCAGTCGTCGGAACTGACGAAGCCGTCCAAACCGGCGTCCCCCGACGCCGCCCTCGTGCAGCGCACGATGGCCGAAATCGGCCCCATCGCCGACAAGGTCACCTCGTACTTCTACGCGCTGCTCTTCACCCGCCACCCCGACCTGCGCGCCCTGTTCCCCGCAGCGATGGACACCCAGCGCGACCGTCTCCTCAAGGCGCTGCTGACGGCGGCCGAGCACATCGACCACACCGACGTGCTCGTCTCGTATCTGAAGAACCTCGGCCGCGGGCACCGCAAGTACGGCACTCGGCCCGAGCACTACCCGGCCGTCGGCGAGTGCCTGATCGGCTCGCTGAGCCGCTACGCGAGCGCGATCTGGGACGAGGAGACAGAGGCCGCCTGGGTCCGTACGTACACGGCGATCTCCCAGATCATGATCGACGCGGCCGCGGAAGACGAAGCGCGCGCCCCGGCCTGGTGGTTCGCGGAGGTCGTCTCGCATGACCTCAGGACCCCGGACATAGCCGTCGTCACGGTCAGGCCGGACCAGCCCTACCCCTTCCTCGCCGGGCAGTACACCAGCCTGGAGACCCCTTGGTGGCCGCGGATCTGGCGGCATTACTCCTTCGCGTCGGCGCCCCGATCCGACGGGCTGCTCTCCTTCCACGTCAAGGCCGTCCCGGCCGGCTGGGTCTCCAACGCCCTGGTGCACCACGCCCGCCCCGGCGACGTGCTGCGGCTCGGCCCGCCCACGGGTTCGATGACCGTCGACCACACCACCGACAGCGGCCTTCTGTGCCTGGGCGGCGGCACGGGCATCGCTCCCATCAAGGCCCTGGTCGAGGACGTCGCCGAGCACGGCAGGCGGCGCCCGGTCGAGGTGTTCTACGGCGCCCGCACCGATCACGACCTGTACGACATCGACACCATGCTGCGACTGCAGCAGACCCACCCGTGGCTCGCCGTCCGCCCGATCGTGGACCAGCAGGCCCAACTGCCGGACGCCGTGCGCGAGTACGGCCCCTGGAACGAGTACGACGCCTATCTCTCGGGGCCGCCCGGCATGATCCGCAGCGGCCGGGACGCCCTGCGGGACGTCGGCATCCCGGAGGGCCGGATCCGCCATGACTCCGTCGAGGAACTGGTGGCGGCGGCGAGGGATTGACTGACCCGGGGCGGAGCGGCAGACCCAGGGACGGCTAGCCCAGGTCGGGCGCGTGCATCGCGCGGACGCCCTCGATGTTGCCGTCCAGATAGTGCCGCAGCGACAGCGGTACGAGATGGACCGAGGCGATGCCGACCCGGGTGAAGGGCACGTGCACGATCTCGTACTCGCCGCACGGCTCCTCGACCTCGGGCCCGTGCCGCAGACCGGCGTCCATGGACTCCAGGCGGCAGACGAAGAAGTGCTGCACCTTCACTCCGGTCGCGCCGCCGTCCTCGCCGACGTGCTCCACGGTGTCGACGAAGCAGGGCACCACATCGACGATTTTGGCGCCGAGTTCCTCGTGCACCTCGCGGTGGAGCGCGTCGATGACAGTGGCGTCCTCCGGTTCCACGCCGCCGCCGGGGGTGATCCAGTACGGATCGACGCCGGGCTTGGTCCGCTTGATCAGGATCAGGTCGTCTCCGTCCAGCAGGACGGCGCGTGCGGTGCGCTTGACCACGGGTCGGACGGTCATGGGGGGAATGTGGCCCGGACTGTTCCACGTGAAACATCGCGGACCGGTGGGGACGGCCATCAAGCCCAGTCGACCGAGGCCCGCAGTAGCCGTTCGTGCGCCCGCGCGATGTGGGGCATGGCGAGCGTGCCGGTGCGCACTACCAAGAAGTACGTGCGCAGAGGGGGCACCGCGGGCTCCAGGAGGGCCACGATGTCGCCGCACTTCAACGCGTCGGCGCACAGATAGCGAGGCAGCACGGCCAGGCCGGCGCCCGAGGCCACGCAGGCGAGGACCGCGCGCAGGTCCGGCACGATGACGGCACCGGAGGCGGCGGGCCGGGCGTCGAAGACGGCGGCCCAGTAGCGGGAGACAAACGGCAGCGTCTCGTGCACCTCGACCACCGGCAGGTGCTCCAGCGGTAACGCTCCCCTGCGGCGCGGCCTGTCGTTACCGGTACGGGCTGCCCAGCGCTCCCCCACGACCAGGACGTGCTCCTCGTCGCAGAGCGGTGTGGCGGTGAGCAGCGCGCCGCGCGGCCGGGCCGTGGTGATGGCCAGGTCGTGGTGCCCGGCCGCGAGCCCTTCCAGAACTTCCTCGGCGGTCCCGAACGAGGTGCGCAGGGCGTAGCTGTGGCCGTCCCGGCCGGTCAGGGCGGTGAGCGCGGGCAAGGCGCGTTCCGCGGTGAACTCCGGGGGTCCCGCGAGGTGGAGGGTGCGCACCGGCGAGTCCTCGTCGAGCCCGGTCTCGGCTATCTCCACGAGGGCGTCCAAATGTGGGGCGGCCTTGTGGGCGAGTTCGTCGCCGGTGGTCGTGGGGGTCACACCACGGGCCTGGCGCAGGAAGAGAGGACGGCCGAGCTGCCGCTCCAGGGTGCGGATCTGGGACGTGACGGCGGGCTGTGAGAGGCCGAGCAGCGCCGCGGCACGGGTGAAGGAGCCGGCCCGGTGCACCGTCACGAAGGTGCGCAACAGGGCCAGGTCCATGACGACGTCCCTCCCCTTCGTGATCTCAGGGCGCGCCCAACTATAAATATGTCGATAGGTCTCTGTCGCTACTGTGATTGGACACTGACGCACAGTCAACTAGCCTTGTCGGCGCGGTTCTGCGCGCGTGGGACCGGAACGGTCCGAGCCACGAGGGGGGAGGCTCGGACCGTTCGTTGTGCGTAGCCAGGGTGCCGTTCCGGGCTACGGGCGGTGTCGTCGGAGCGACGGCCGAGACTGTCGGCAGCGTTCACCCGGCTGATTCGTCCAGCGCGCGGAGCACGTCCGCCACCAGGTCATCGGGGTCCTCGGCGCCCGCGGAGAAGCGGATGAAGCCCTCCGGGACATCGTCGCCGCCCCAGCGCCGACGCCGCTCGGCCGTGGACCGCACACCGCCGAAGCTCGTCGCGTCGTCGACGAGGTGCAGTTCCTCCAGGAAACGCTCGGCACGCGCGCGGGTGGGCAGCGTGAAGGAGACCACGCACCCGAAGCGCCGCATCTGCCGCGAGGCGATCTTGTACGAGGGGTCGTCGGGCAGCCCGGGGTAGCGCAGCCCCGCCACCTCGGGACGGTCGCGCAGGGCCTCGGCGAGGGCCAGGGCGTTCGCGTTCTGCCGGTCGGCACGCAGCTGGAGCGTGGCGAGCGAGCGGTGCGCGAGCCAGGCCTCCATCGGTCCCGGGACAGCACCGACGATCTTGCGCCAGCGCCGCACGGACGCGGTCAGCCCGGCGTCGCGGCAGGCGACGTACCCCAGGAGGATGTCGCCATGGCCGGTGAGCATCTTGGTGCCGCTGGCCACCGCGAAATCGGCGCCCAGCTCAAGGGGGCGCTGGCCGAGCGGCGTGGCCAAGGTGTTGTCGACCGCTACCAGGGCGCCACGCGCGCGTGCCGCATCGGCGAGGCGACGCACGTCGCACACGTCGAGACCGGGGTTGGACGGCGTCTCGATCCACAGCAGCTTGGCGCCGTCCAGGACGTCGAGCTGGGCGTCGCCGCCGGTCGGGGCGGTGCGCACCTCGATGCCGTACGCCCTGAGCTGCTCGCGGACCAGGGGCAGCGCCTGATAGCCGTCATCCGGCAGGACCACCGCGTCCCCGGCGCGCAGCTGTGAGAAGAGCACCGCCGAGATCGCGGCCATGCCGGAGGCGAAGACGAGCGTCTCGACGTCCTCACCGGCACCCGGCGCCTCCAGCTCGCCGATGGCGCGCTCCAGGTGGGTCCAGGTCGGATTCTCGTCCCGGGCGTAGGCGTAGCCGCCCGTGGGGTCGCCGGGGAGGTGGAAGTGCGCGGCGAAGACCGGACCGGGAAGGGTGGGTTCGTGCTTCACCGGCTCGGGCAGCCCGGCCCGCACGGCCCGTGTGCCGTCGCCGATCCCCGCGGAGTCAGTCCGGCCCGTCGGGCCGCCGATCCTGTCTTCCCTTTCCCTGTCGCCGCCTATGGCTGCGGAGTCCGTCATGCCGCTCAGTCCTCGTCGTCCGGGAGTACCACGTTCATGGCCCAGGACACGATCGAGATGATCAAGCCGCCCAGGACGGCGGTCCAGAAGCCCTCGACATGGAAGCTGACGTCGAGCTTGTCGGCCAGCCACGAGGTGAGCAGCAGCATCAGGGCGTTGACCACGAGGGTGATCAGGCCGAGGGTCAGGATGAACAGCGGGAAGGTGAGGACCTTCACCACCGGCTTGACCAGGAAGTTCACCAGTCCGAAGAGCAGGGCGACGACGACCAGGGTGCCGACCTTCTTGCCGGTGCTGTCGCCGGTCAGGGTGATCTTGTCGAGCAGCCACACGGCGACGGCCAGGGCCGCTGCGTTGGCGATCGTCTTGACTACGAAATTCTTCATGTGTCTGATCGTGGCAGACGTGGACCGGGAGCGGTCAGGTCACGAGCACCGGCGGAAATCCGCACGGCGAGCATCAGCGAGGGGCGTACGAGGGCGATGAAGGCATTCCGACTGGACGAGCTGGAGGCCGAGCGCGCGGCGAACGACGGCGCGTATCTGCAGTTTCTGCGGGAGCGGAACATGTCGGTCGGGCTCTACGCGCTCAACGCCGGGCAGTCCGATCCTCAGCAGCCGCACGGGCAGGACGAGGTGTACATGGTCGTCAGCGGCCGCGCCTCGATCACGGTCGGCATGGAGACCACGCCGGTCGCGCGCGGCAGCGTCGTCTATGTGCCGGCGGGCGTGGCCCATAAGTTCCATCACATCAGCGAGGACCTGCGGGTCCTGGTCGTCTTCTCCCCGCCCGAGGCCTGATCTGCCTCTTCTCCGCCCCGGGGCGGCCTGATCACCGTCTGGAGCTCTCCCTCTGGAGTCTGACGGGTTCAGGGCTGCGACCTCGGGGTTCTCTAAGGGTCGGATCAGGGGAGGACAAGGGCTGCGAGGCCCCCACAGAGCCCTTCGGCGCCATAGCATCGAATGCAAGAAGCCGGGAGCCTGCGGACATTCAGGAACCCGCACCGATGCGAAGTGCGCGGAGAGAGGTAAGGACGATGGCAGCGAAGGAGATCTTTGCGGGAATGCCGTGGTGGGTGAAGTGGGTGGCCGTGCCCGTCATCGCCTTGGTCGTGTTCGGCGGCGTGATAGTGACTGTTGTCGGTTTCGTCGTCGGCCTGCTCTTCAAGGCGCTGCTATTCGTTGCCTTGGTCGGTGGACTCATCTATGTCGTACGGAAGTTCATATCCGGCTCGTCCTCGTCCCGCACCGATTGGTGATCATTGGCGACGCTGACGGCTGAGCGCGGATTGGTTACTGCCGAGTGGCGACTTTTCGAAATGGTTCCCTCGGCAGGGGGAAGTTTCCCGGCGGATGGCCGTAGAGCGGTGGCCAAGGGTTAGAGTCCGAAATCCGACGCGGGGTCGTTTCCCCGCGGACGGGCGCACTGCCCTCCCGTGTTCTTCCGGGCACGGGCGGCCCCCCACGCGCTTCGGGAGTGAACCTTGGCCGCGGTAGACACCTCCACCTCACCGGTAGACACCCCCGCCTCACCGGTCGGCACCTCCATCCCACCAGCCGATGCCACCCCACCAGCCGATGTCACCCCGTCGGGCGACGCCACACCACCGAATACCGTGGCCGCCACGCCACCGAGCACCACGACTGCCACGCCACCCAGCACCACGACCGGCACGCCCACCCTCATCGGCTCCGTGCAGCGGGCGATGCGGTTACTGGAAGCCGCCGCCTCACACCCGGGCGGGGCGCCCGCCAAGCAGTTGGCCCGTGAGGCGGGGCTCGCGCTCCCGACGGCGTACCACCTGCTCCGCACACTGACCCACGAGGGCTATCTGCGCCGCGAGAGGGGCGTGTTCATGCTCGGCGAGGCAGTGGAGCGGCTCAGCAGCAGTGGGGCGCAGCAGAATCGGCGCGGCACGATCGACGAAGCCCTGGCGCACTGCCGTGATGCCGTCGGAATGCCGGTGTACTTCGCCGTCTATCGCGAGGGCGAGATCGAAGTCGTGGCGGTCTCCGACACCCCCGGTAATCCCGCCGTCGAGGAATGGGCGGATTTCCGCGAGACGGGGCACGCCCACGCCATCGGCCAGTGCCTGCTGTCCCAACTCGACGGTGACGCACGGCGGGACCACCTCGACCGCTATCCGGTTGAGTCGATCACGCGTTACTCGGTCCGCGACGAACGTACGTTTCTGCGTCGGCTCGACGCGATGGAGCGGATGCGGCCCGTCATGGAACGTCAGGAGTACGCACTCGGGACGGTCTGCGCCGCGATTCCGATCTTGGCGGGGGACACCGCGGCGACTCTCGCCCTTTCCGTACCCGCCTGTCAGGCCGATCGGTTGCTGCCCGCGGCGGAGAGATTGCAGCGTGAGATCGGAAAGCTACTAGGGACACTCGCCTTCTCTATCAGCATCTGAAAACTCACTCCTTGTGATCTGGTGTGCACGTTAAGCAAGATGCCTTGAGCGTCAGGGAGTTGGTTCCTGGCCATTTGAGTGCTAAGTGACGGGGTAGGACGCGATGGACGAGTCGGTTCAGGCAGAGGTCATGATGAGCTTCCTGGTTTCTGAGGAGCTGTCGTTTCGTATCCCGGTGGAGTTGCGCTATGAGACAGATGATCCCTATGCCGTGCGGCTCACCTTCCATCTGCCCGGTGATGAGCCGGTGACCTGGGCTTTCGGAAGAGAGTTGCTGGTCGACGGGGTGGTCGGACCGTGCGGGGTCGGGGATGTGCGCATCGAGCCCACCGATTCCGAACTGCTTGACGAGGCTCTGATCAGGCTTCAGGTCGGTGTGGACCGGGCGCTGTTCCGCGTGGGCATTCCGCCACTGCTCGCCTTCCTGGACCGTACGGACAAGTTGGTGCCGCTCGGGCAGGAGCGGGCGCTCGCGGACTTCGATACGCATCTCGACGAGGCGCTCGACCGGATTCTGGCGGAGGAGCAGAACGCGGGCTGACCAAACGGTCAACCGGCCGACAGCAATGGCAGATTGGTGCATTTGGCTGCGTCCGGGCACACTTCGGGCTCACTCCGGGGTCATTCCGGCCTCATTCCGGCCTCGCTCCGGGGTCATTCCGGCCTCACTCCGGGGTCGCTCCGGGATCAGGCCTTGCGGCGGCGCCCCTTCCCGCCGCGGGAGGAGCGAGGGGCGGGAGTGCCGGTGGTCGAGGTCGGGGCCGGGGTGCCGGCGCCGGAGGAGCGGTCGGCGGAGACGACCAGGGCGGCCAGCGCGGTCGTCACCGGCACCGAGGCGACCAGGCCGATCGAGCCGATCAGGGTGCGCACGATCTCCTCGGCGACCAACTCGCTGTTGGCGACCGTGCCCACGCTGGACTGCGCGATCGAGAAGAGCAGCAGCAGCGGAAGCGCGGCGCCCGCGTAGGCGAGGACGAGGGTGTTGACGACCGAGGCGATGTGGTCGCGGCCGATGCGGATGCCCGCGCGGTAGAGGCCGCGCCAGCCCATGGTCGGGTTGGCCTGGTGCAGTTCCCAGACCGCCGAGGTCTGGGTGACCGTCACGTCGTCGAGGACGCCGAGCGAGCCGATGATGACGCCCGCGAGCAGCAGACCGCTCATGTCGATGGACGGATACAGGCCGTGGATGAGGCCGGTGTTGTCATCCGTGTTGCCGGTCAGCGCGGCCCAGCCGATGAAGAGCGAGCCGAGCAGGCCGATCAGGAGGAGGGAGATGAGAGTGCCGAGCACCGCGACCGACGTACGGGCTGTGAGCCCGTGGCAGAGATAGAGCGCGACCAGCATGATGGCGCTCGCTCCGATCACCGCCACGACCAGCGGGTTCGAGCCCTGCAGGATCGCCGGCAGGATGAAGAAGGTGAGGACCAGGAAGCTGATGGCGAGGGCGACCAGGGCCATCACACCGCGCAGGCGGCCCACCACGACGACGGCGAGGGCGAAGATGCCGGCGAGCAGGGCCATGGGCATCTTGCGGTTCACATCGGTGACCGAGTACTGGAGCCCCTCGGGCGCCTTGGGCTCGTAGGCGACCACCACCTCTTGGCCCTTGCGCAGTTGCCGGGGCGAGTCCGGCTGGATGATCTCGGTGAACGTGCGGCCCTTGTCCTTGCCGGTGGACACCTCGATCAGCGCCTTCTTGCAGGTGCCGGCCGCGCGGGACTGGGCGGACTGGCCCTCGGCGGTGGAGGTGTCGCCGTTCGGCGGGGGCTGCGAGGGGTTCAGGTCCTTGCAGGGCAGCTCCTGGACCTTCGTGACCTTCGCCGACTGCGTCTGCCGATCGAAACCGACGCCGGTCCGCTCGTGCGAGGGCGTACCACCCGGCCAGAGCACCATGAGCCCCACGACGACCGCGGTGGCGAAGGGAATCAGCACCGCGGCGATGACCTTGCGCAGATGCTGGGAGACGGGCGCGGCCGGACCGTGGCTGTGCGAGTGCCCATGCCCATGCCCCTGCGCCTGCGGCTGCCCCTGTCCGGGGTCGTGGCCGTGGCCTGGCCCGTGTCCGTGTCCATGTCCGTGTCCGTCCGGAGGCGGGCCGGAGAGGGGTGGTTGGGAGGGCGGAGGCGGGGGCGGGGGTGTGGTGGTCACGGACCGATCATCGCAAGAACGGAGGGGGCCCTCTGTTCAGCGTGGCCGACATGACGCTAGCGTGGAGCCACCTTTGCAATCGCGGGAGCTCGGAGCACCGGGCTGAGAGGGCGCTGACCTCCGTACGAAATGGCACGAGTCGTGCATGAATCGTACGGAATTCGCTGCGTCGACCGCCGAACCTGTTACCGGGTAATGCCGGCGTAGGGAGTAGGTCTCATGACCACAGCGGACGCACGCACGCCTGCCTCGACGCAGAACCAGGGCCACGACCAGGTCTGGAACCAGCGCGACGAGGCCGGGAAGTCCATCGGCTGGCACAAGGCGTACGTCGAGGGCTCCCGCCCCGACCTGCGTGTGCCGGTCCGCCAGGTGCACCTCACCAATGGCAAGGCCGTCACCCTGTACGACACCTCAGGTCCGTACACCGACCCGTCGGCCGAGACCGACGTCCGCCGCGGCCTGCCGCCGCTGCGGGAGAACTGGATCATCGCCCGCGGCGACACCGAGGAGTACGTGGGCCGTCCCCCGCGCCCCGAGGACGACGGCATCAAGCACACCTCGCCCCGCGGCGGCCTCAAGAACCTCGACGCGGTCTTCCCCGGCCGCCCCCGCCAGCCGCGCCGCGGCCGCCAGGGCCAGGCGGTGACGCAGCTCGCGTACGCCAGGCGCGGCGAGATCACGCCCGAGATGGAGTTCATCGGGATCCGCGAGAACATGGACCCCGAGGTCGTGCGGGCGGAGGTCGCCGCGGGCCGCGCGGTTATCCCCGCCAACGTCAACCACCCGGAGATCGAGCCGATGATCATCGGCAAGAAGTTCCTGGTGAAGGTGAACGCCAACATCGGCAACTCCGCGGTGACTTCCTCCATCGAGGAGGAGGTCGACAAGATGACCTGGGCGACCCAGTGGGGCGCCGACACGGTCATGGACCTCTCCACCGGCCGGAACATCCACACCACCCGCGAGTGGGTCCTGCGCAACTCCCCCGTCCCGATCGGCACCGTGCCGCTCTACCAGGCCCTGGAGAAGGTCGACGGCAAGGCCGAGGAGCTGTCCTGGGAGATCTACAAGGACACGGTCATCGAGCAGGCCGAGCAGGGCGTGGACTACATGACGGTGCACGCGGGCGTGCGCCTTCCGTATGTGCCGCTCACCGCGCGCCGCAAGACCGGCATCGTCTCGCGCGGCGGTTCGATCATGGCCGCCTGGTGTCTGGCGCACCACAAGGAGAGCTTCCTCTACGAGCACTTCGAGGAGCTCTGCGAGATCCTCGCCGCGTACGACGTGACGTACTCGCTCGGCGACGGCCTGCGGCCCGGCTCGATCGCGGACGCCAACGACGAGGCACAGTTCGCGGAGTTGCGCACCCTCGGGGAACTCAACACGATCGCCAAGCGTCACAACGTACAGACGATGATCGAGGGCCCCGGTCATGTCCCGATGCACAAGATCAAGGAGAACATCGACCTCCAGCAGGAGATCTGCGAGGAGGCGCCGTTCTACACGCTCGGCCCGCTGACCACCGACATCGCGCCCGCCTACGACCACATCACCTCCGGCATCGGCGCCGCGATGATCGGCTGGTGGGGCACGGCCATGCTCTGCTACGTCACGCCCAAGGAGCACCTGGGCCTGCCCAACCGCGACGACGTGAAGACCGGCGTCATCACGTACAAGATCGCGGCGCACGCGGCCGACCTCGCCAAGGGGCACCCCGGCGCGCAGGTCTGGGACGACGCGCTCTCGGACGCGCGCTTCGAGTTCCGCTGGGAGGACCAGTTCAATCTGGCCCTCGACCCGGTCACGGCGCGGGAGTACCACGACGAGACGCTGCCCGCCGAGCCGGCGAAGACGGCGCACTTCTGCTCGATGTGCGGCCCGAAGTTCTGCTCGATGAAGATCTCCCAGGACATCCGCCGCCAGCACGGCGGTGACCTGGAGCAGAACGACATCGAAGCGGGCATGGAGCAGAAGTCCAAGGAGTTCGCCGCGGCGGGCAACCGGGTCTATCTGCCGATCGCCGACTGAGCGGCACAAGGACGGCGTGTCCGCAGAGTGTCGAGTGTCGCGACAGCTCTGCGGACACCCGGGCCTACTCCGGCTTGTGTTCGGGCCCGCCGAAGTCCGGGCTGGAGAAGTCCGGGCTGGAGAAGCTCGGCCGTGACCCCGCGGTGGGGCCGCCGTCCGGGCTGCTGAATCCCGGCCGGTGGTAGCCAAGTTGCGGCATACGACCGCCGACTCCGGGCCCGTGCGACCGCTTGCGGGCCGCGGGGGCCGCGCCCGGGTCCGTCAGGGCCTCCCGCAGGAACGGCACGACGCCCCGCTCAAGGAGCGCCCGGCCCCAGGCTTCCCTGGCGCGGGACACCTCCTCGTGCCGCTCGCCGTGCAGCCCGGCCGGGAGGGACGTGGAGCCGTTGCGCAGGGCCGTCAGGAGGAGACCGACCGCGGCGACCAGGATGCCCCCGGCGGTGAGCGCGCCGAACAGCCATCCCGCGGTGAGCAGGGTGTCCGCGAAGGCGGGCTCCGGGTTGAGCATCTTCAGGATGTAGCCGACGAGCAGGAAGATCGCGGCGGCCGTACCCGCGAGGACGGGGGCGAGGACCGCCACGACGGCGACCGCCCCGGCTCCCGCTGCCGCCGCCGGTTCGGCGACCTCGCCCATCGTCGTGGCGAGACCTACGCCTCCGGAGCCGGACTCCGCGGCGCTCTGTCCGCTCCCTTCGCGAATCGAGGTGGAGGACGGTCGAGGTTCGCGCAACTCCTCGCGAACCTTCACGTAGTGCGCGTACTCGGCCGCCGCGGCGGCCGTGATCAGTGCTGTGGCGTTCAGGGCCATGGTGCGCAGTTGTTCGGGATTGAGCCGCTGGCCCACTGCGGCGAGTTCAGGACGGTCAGGTGCGGTGCGCAGCGCCTCGTCGAGGATCCGCTCGTACTCGGGGCGGTCCTCATTGAGCAGATGTGGAGCGCTGTTCATGTGCATCCCCCGATGCTCCGTAGGGCTAAGGCTCGCATGGCTACGAGCCGTCGGGCAGAAACGGAGGGGAGCCTGCTACGGATAAGCCGATGGTAGAGCCGTGACGGCACGCGTTGACAGGGGGTTTCCAGAATTCGCCCCCCCGGCCAGCGTGATCCTGTAAAGGGGCGCCTGCCCAGAGAACGCTCAGATACCCAGGGGGAGTTGTTGGACCAGTAGCTTTCCGGCCATGGTCACTCCGCCGTCCATCGCGATGGCCAGGCCGTCGGCGTAGACGTGCGGACCCTCGATGACCGGTCCGCCGCCGTCCGACTCGTCCTCGGAGCCGACATCACCGAGGAGGTAGGGGATGGGGCTGTGGCCGTGGACGATGCGTGTGCCGCCGTACATGTCCAGAAGTTCCCGTACGGCCGAGGGGCCCGACTCGTCGCGGAAGGCGAAGCGCTTGGTGAACTTGCGGAAGAGGTCCCAGCATTCGTCGGCGTCGTTGCGCGTGAGCGTCTCGCGGATGGTGTCGTTCACTGCCTCGATCGAGTCGCCGTAATCCAGGTAGGCGGTCGTGTCGGAGTGCACGAGGAGATGGCCGTCGGCCTCCTCCATCGCGTCCAGACGGGCCATCCACTGCAGATGGTGGTCCTCCAGGCGCTCCATGTCGGTCTTCTGGCCGCCGTTGAGCAGCCAGGCGGCCTGGAAGGTGGCGGTGCCCGCGCCGGAGTTGACGGGGGTGTCGCCGAAGCGCTTGGCGCCGAGCAGGAGCAGCTCGTGGTTGCCCATGAGCGCCTTGCAGTAGCCGCCGGCGGCAGCGGCCTCGGCGGACAGGCGCATCACGAGGTCGATGACACCGATGCCGTCGGGCCCGCGGTCGGTGAAGTCGCCGAGGAACCACAGGCGCGCGTTGCCCGCTGACCAGTTGCCCTCGGCGTCCAGGAGGCCCTGCTCCTGGAGGGCCGCGAACAGCTCGTCCAGATAGCCGTGGACGTCCCCGACGACGAACAGCGGACCGTGCTCGTCGCTCCCCCGCGGCTGCGGCGGCTCCGGCATGACCTGCACCTGGACCGTGTCGCCGCGGTTGATGACGGGCAGGTCGCGCTGGGTGGGGGTGTAGCCGTCGACCGGTGGTTCGCCGGGAGCCGGAGGGCTCACCTCGGCGGGGCCGGTCGTCTCATGGACGTACGCGGGTACGCGGAAGTCGCGCAGCGTCGC
This sequence comes from Streptomyces sp. NPDC003032, assembly GCF_053591415.1. NCBI lineage: Bacteria > Bacillati > Actinomycetota > Actinomycetes > Kitasatosporales > Streptomycetaceae > Streptomyces > Streptomyces sp. NPDC003032. The sequence goes on from NZ_JBSFTT010000014.1 coordinate 145,162, forward strand.
CGTCCGCACATCGGGTCCCTGACCGGCCCCCTGAGTCATCGACCCCTCCACCACCATTGCGCCGCATCTGCACCGAGAACGGACTGCCTGGTCGCAGCGGCCCGCGGTGTCGTCCGCCCATCATAGGAATGCGGCTCCCGCTGTGTGGTGCACCAGGGGTGGTGAATCGGTCCCATGCACCGGTTCACTGAGGTTTTCTCCCGAATTGGGCAGAGGTTTCCCCGCTGGTGGCGGACTGTTGGGGCACCTCTGCCCGAGATCGTCGGGATCAGCCGGTACCCGATGAGCGTGGCGGGCTGACCGTCGTGCGCGGCGGACGTCGCTCGGACGAGGTGCGCACGATCAGTTCGGTCGGTATCACCTGCTCGACGGGCCGGCCGGAATCGAGGCCCTCGATGGCGTCGATGAGGAGCTGTACGACGGCCGTGCCGATGCGGCGCGGCTTGAGGGAGAGCGTGGTGATGGGCGGTTCCGTGGTCGCGTACACCGTGGACTCGCTGCAGCAGACGAGCAGCAGGTCGTCGGGGACGCGCAGGCCGTACCGCCGGGCGGCGGCGAGCAGGTCGGTGCCGTTGGGGTCGAAGAGGCCGTAGACGGCGTCGGGGCGGTCGGGCCTGGCGAGCAGCCGGTCGGCGGCGACGGCGCCCGCGCACGGGTCGTGCGCGGGATAGGACTCGTAGACCGGGTCCTGGCCGATCCGCTCGCACCAGCGCAGATACGCGGTCGTGGACAGATGGGTGTAGGTGTCGGTGGTGGTGCCGGTGAGCAGGCCGATGCGGCGGGCGCCGGCGGCCGCGAGATGGTCGAGGATCTCCAGGACCGCGGCCTCGTGGTCGTTGTCGACCCAGGCGGTGACGGGCAGCGAACCCGCCGGGCGGCCGTCGGAGACCACCGGGAGGCCCTGTCTGACCAGCTCGCTCACGACCGGGTCGTGGTCGGAGGGGTCGACGACGACGGTGCCGTCGAGCGCGACGTTGGACCACACGTCGACCGGGCTGCGGCGCGAGGTGGCGGGGAGGATCACCAGGGCGTAGCCCCGGGCGAGGGCGGCGGAGGTGGCGGCTCTGGCCATCTCCGCGAAGTAGGCGAACTCGGTGAAGGTGAAAGGTTCATCCCCGTACGTCGTCACGGTCAGGCCGATGAGGCCGGACTTGCCCGTACGGAGGGTTCGGGCCGCCGCGGACGGGCGATAGCCCAGCCGCTCGGCGACTTCTCGGACGTGGCGTCGGGTGGCGTCGGGCAGCCGCCCCTTGCCGTTGAGGGCGTCGGAGACCGTCGTGATGGAGACACCGGCGGCGGCTGCGACGTCTCTGATGCCCGCTCTGCTCTGCCGGTTGCCCCGGCGGGCGGTCTCCGCTCGGCTCACCTGGTGCTTCCCTGCTGCTGTCATGGCGAGCCGATAGTAGGGCTCATCGGGGTGGGTAGCGCGGACGCATATTCACTCGTTGACAGGCACGTTTCTGCATGGCCTTCATACGCAAATGATCTTGGAAAGCAAGGGAGACGAGGGGCTCGGCGATAGCTGCCGCTGATCGTCGGGTACGGGCCTGCCAAATGTGCGAGGTCTCGAAGAGGTCTCAACTCACCTTCACGGGTGACGCGCGCCACGGAGCGAGCCACCGGCGCACAGGGGAGTACGGGCGCTCCCCCCTGCGGGCGGCTCCGCCGGGCGGCTCCGCCCGGCGGCGGTCGCGTCCTTCGTACGAGGATTCCGGGGCGGACGGCCCGATCCTTCGTATGCGGATCGCTGGAGGCCATTCGCAGCGGAGCCCAATCCTCATAAGGTGAGCAGTATTCGAACTGTTCTGGCACTGGTACGAGGAGGACTGCGGTGAGCGAGACGAGCCCGAGGCTGCGCGCCGAGCTGGAGGGTATCCCCACCTACAAGCCGGGCAAGCCCGCCGCGGCCGGCGGACCGGTGGCCTACAAGCTGTCCTCCAACGAGAACCCCTACCCGCCGCTCCCCGGCGTCATGGAGAGCGCGCTCGCCGCGGCCGGGTCCTTCAACCGCTACCCCGACATGGCGTGCACGGTCCTGATGAGCGAGCTGGCGGACCGCTTCGGGGTGCCCGTCTCGCACATCGCCACGGGGACCGGCTCGGTCGGCGTCGCCCAGCAGCTCGTGCAGGCCACGTCGGGCCCGGGCGACGAGGTGATCTACGCGTGGCGGTCCTTCGAGGCGTACCCGATCATCACGCAGGTCAGCGGTGCGACGTCGGTGCGGGTTCCGTTGACGGAGGGCGAGGTCCACGACCTGGACGCGATGGCCGACGCCATCACCGACCGCACCCGCCTCATCTTTGTCTGCAACCCCAACAACCCCACCGGCACCGCCGTGCGCAGGGCCGAGCTGGAGCGCTTCCTCGACCGCGTGCCGAGCGACGTCCTGGTCGTGCTCGACGAGGCGTACCGCGAGTTCATCCGTGACCCCGAGGTTCCGGACGGCATCGAGATCTACCGTGAGCGCCCGAACGTCTGCGTCCTGCGTACGTTCTCCAAGGCGTACGGCCTCGCCGGGCTGCGTGTCGGCTTCGCGGTCGCCCACGAGCCGGTGGCCGCCGCGCTGCGCAAGACGGCGGTGCCCTTCGGTGTGAGCCAGCTCGCGCAGGACGCGGCGGTGGCCTCGCTGCGGGCCGAGGACGAGCTGATGGGCCGCGTCGGCTCGCTGGTCGCCGAGCGCACGCGGGTGGTCGAGGCGCTGCGCGAGCAGGGCTGGACGGTGCCCGAGACGCAGGCGAACTTCGTGTGGCTGCGGCTCGGCGACCGTGCGACCGACTTCGCGGCGGCGTGCGAGCGGGCCGGCGTGGTGGTCCGGCCGTTCGCGGGCGAGGGGATGCGGGCCACGATCGGGGAGACCGAGGCCAATGATGTCTTCCTGGCGGCGGCGGAGGCGTTCCGCAAGGAGCTTTAGCGGTATGCCGTTAGCCGTTAGCCGTTAGCCGTTAGCCGTTAGCCGTTAGCGGTTAGCGGTTAGCGGTTAGCGGTTAGCGGTGAGCGGTGAGCCGTGTCGAAGGTCCCGGAGGCGTGTCTCCGGGACCTTCCCGCGTTTCTGGGGACCCCCCGTTCGGGTGCCGACAACCCATACGACATAATGCTTGTGAATGTGAACGCGTTCACAAGCGTGCCCCGGTTCCTCCGGAGATCAGCGGGACAAGCAGGGGCAAAACGCCGCGATGACCACGGCGAGTAAGGAGAGACGCAGTGGACCTGGCTCTGGCGCCGGAGACTCTGGCGCGATGGCAGTTCGGCATCACGACCGTCTACCACTTCCTGTTCGTCCCCCTGACGATCTCTCTGGCCGCCCTCACGGCGATCCTTGAGACGGCGTGGGTGCGGACGGGCAAGGAGCACTACCTCAGGGCGACCAAGTTCTGGGGAAAGCTGTTCCTGATCAACATCGCGATGGGTGTCGTCACCGGCATCGTCCAGGAGTTCCAGTTCGGCATGAACTGGTCCGACTACTCGCGCTTCGTCGGTGACGTCTTCGGGGCGCCGCTGGCCTTCGAGGCCCTGATCGCCTTCTTCTTCGAGTCGACCTTCATCGGCCTGTGGATCTTCGGCTGGGACAAGCTGCCGAAGAAGCTGCACTGCGCGACGATCTGGATTGTCTCCATCGGCACCGTCCTGTCGGCGTACTTCATCATCGCCGCGAACGCCTTTATGCAGCACCCGGTCGGCTACAAGATCGTGGAGCGGGACGGCACCAAGCGCGCGGAGCTCACCGACTTCGCGAAGGTGCTCTTCCAGGAGACGGCGCTCGTCAACTTCTTCCACGTCATCTCGGCGGCCATCCTGGTCGGCGGCGCCTTCATGACCGGCATCGCCATCTTCCACCTGCGCAAGAAGCGGCACATCCGCACCATGCGCCTGTCGATGCGGCTCGGCCTGGTCACCGCCTTCGTCGGCACCCTGCTCACCGTGGTCAGCGCCGACACCCTCGGCAAGGTCATGTACGAGCAGCAGCCGATGAAGATGTCGGCCGCCGAGGCGCTGTGGGACACCGAGAAGCCCGCGCCGTTCTCGATCTTCGCGTACGGCGATGTCTCCGAGGGCCACAACAAGGTCGCCGTCGAGGTCCCCGGAGTCCTGTCCTTCCTCGCCAAGAACAACTTCAGCGCCGAGATCCCCGGCATCAACGACCTCAACAAGGAGGCGCGGGAGAAGTTCGGGCCCGGCGACTACCGGCCCAACATCCCCACCGCCTACTGGTCGTACCGCTGGATGATCGGCTTCGGCGGCGTCTCGATGGCCCTGTGCACGGTGGGCCTGTGGCTGACGCGGAAGAAGTTCTGGCTCGCTCCGGAGCACCGCACCGGCGCGGACGACGTGCCCAAGCTCATGCTCACCAAGAACAGGGAGCTGGCGCCGAAGCTCGGCGCATGGTGGTGGCGGCTCTCCCAGTGGACGCTGATCTTCCCCCTCATCGGCACCGCCTGGGGCTGGATCTTCACCGAGACAGGGCGTCAGCCCTGGGTGGTCTACGGAGTGCTGCGCACCAGGGACGCGGTCTCGCCCGGCGTCTCGCAGGCCGAGGTGCTCACCTCGCTGATCGGGTTCACGCTCATCTACGCGGTCCTCGCGGTGATCGAGGTGAGGCTGCTGCTCAAGTACGTCAGGCAGGGGCCGCCCGAGCTGACCGAGGCGGATCTCAACCCGCCCACCAAGATCGGCGGCCCGGGTCCGGGTCCGGGTTCCCGCAAGGGCTCGGACTCCGACGCCGATGCCGACTCCGATGCCGACCGGCCCATGGCCTTCTCGTACTGAAGGAAGGAGCGCTCAGGACATGGAACTTCACGACATCTGGTTCGTACTGATCGCCGTTCTGTGGATCGGCTACTTCTTCCTGGAGGGCTTCGACTTCGGAGTGGGCGTCCTGACCAAGCTGCTCGCCCGGAACCGGGTCGAGAAGCGGGTCCTCATCAACACCATCGGCCCCGTCTGGGACGGCAACGAGGTGTGGCTGCTCACGGCGGGCGGCGCGACCTTCGCCGCCTTCCCCGAGTGGTACGCGACGCTCTTCTCCGGCTTCTATCTGCCGCTGCTGTTCATCCTGATCTGCCTGATCGTGCGCGGTGTCGCCTTCGAGTACCGCGCCAAGCGGACCGAGGAGCGGTGGCAGACCAACTGGGAACACGCGATCTTCTGGACCTCGCTGATCCCGGCGGTGATGTGGGGCGTGGCCTTCGCGAACATCACGCGGGGCGTCAAGATCGACGCCCACAAGGAGTACGTGGGCTCCTTCTGGGACCTGCTCAACCCGTACGCGATCCTCGGCGGACTCGTCACGCTGACGCTGTTCACCTTCCACGGGGCGGTGTTCGCCTCGCTGAAGACGGTGGGTGACATCCGGGTGCGCGCGCGGAAGCTGGCCCTCGGCCTCGGGCTCATCACCGCCGTGCTGGCGGTCGGATTCCTCGTGTGGACCCAGGCGGACAAGGGTGACGGCAAGAGCCTGGTCGCGATGGTCGTGGCGGTCCTCGCGCTGGTCGGTGCCGTCGTGGCGATCAAGGCCGGGCGCGAGGGCTGGTCGTTCGCGCTGTCGGGCATCACGATCGCGGCGGCCGTCGCCATGCTCTTCCTGACGCTCTTCCCGAATGTCATGCCGTCCTCGCTGAACGAGGAGTGGAGCCTCACGGTCACCAACGCCTCGTCCAGCCCGTACACCCTGAAGATCATGACCTGGTGTGCCGCCATCGCGACGCCCGTGGTGCTGCTCTACCAGACATGGACGTACTGGGTGTTCCGCAAGCGGATCGGTACGCAGCACATCGCGCCCGACCCCGCCCATTGAGCCTCCATTGAGCCCCATTGAGCCTCCCCGTGGTTTCCCGGAAGGTGTGTTTCACGTGAAACCAATCGATCCGCGTCTGCTTCGGTACGCCCGTGCCACGCGCCTCTTCCTCGTCGCGGTGGTGGGCCTGGGGCTGGTCGGAGCGGGCCTGGTCATCGGTCAGGCGATGCTCATCGCCGAGATCGTGGTGGGCGCCTTCCAGAAGGGCCTCTCCGCCGCCGACCTGGGCACGCCGCTGATGCTGCTCGCCCTGGTCGCGGCGGGCCGGGGGCTGGTCTCCTGGCTCACCGAGCTGGCCGCGCACCGGGCCAGCGCGGCGGTCAAGTCCGAGCTGCGGGGCCGGCTCCTGGAACGGGCGGGTGACCTCGGGCCCGGGTGGCTCAGCGGCCGGCGGACCGGCTCCCTGGTCGCGCTCGCGACGCGGGGCGTGGACGCGCTGGACGACTACTTCTCGCGCTATCTGCCGCAGCTGGCGCTCGCGGTGGTGGTGCCGGTGGCGGTGCTCGCCCGCATCGTCACCGAGGACTGGGTCTCGGCGGCGATCATCGTCGTGACGCTGCCGCTGATCCCGGTCTTCATGATCCTGATCGGCTGGGCGACGCAGAACCGCATGGACCATCAGTGGCGGCTGCTCTCACGGCTCTCGGGGCACTTCCTCGACGTCGTGGCGGGTCTCCCGACCCTGAAGGTGTTCGGCCGCGCCAAGGCGCAGGCCGAGTCGATACGGAAGATCACCGGTGAGTACCGGCAGGCGACAATGCGGACGCTGCGCATCGCCTTCCTGTCCTCCTTCGCCCTGGAACTGCTCGCCACGATCTCGGTGGCGCTGGTCGCGGTGACCATCGGCATGCGGCTCGTCCACGGCGAGATGGACTTGTACGTCGGTCTCGTCATCCTCGTCCTCGCGCCCGAGGCCTATCTGCCGCTGCGCCAGGTCGGGGCGCAGTACCACGCGGCGGCGGAGGGCCTCGCCGCCGCCGAGGAGATCTTCGAGGTCCTTGAGACTCCGGTGCCGGCCGCGGGAGCCGGGGCGGCGCCCTCGGGCGTGCTGAGCGTGGAGGGCGTGACCGTCCGCTACCCGGGGCGGGGTTCGGACGCCGTCTCCGGGGCGGCCTTCGAGGTGGCGCCCGGGGAGACTGTGGCGCTCGTCGGGCCCAGCGGGGTGGGCAAGTCGACCCTCCTGAACGTGGTGCTCGGCTTCGTACGGCCCACCGAGGGGCGGGTGCGCGTCGGGGGCGTCGACCTCGCGGAGGTCTCCCCCGAGCGGTGGCGCGAGCGGATCGCGTGGGTGCCGCAGCGGCCGCACCTCTTCGCCGGGACCATCGCGGAGAACGTACGGCTCGCGCGGCCCGACGCGTCCGATGCGCAGCTGCGGGAGGCTCTTCGGGACGCGGGGGCCCTGGAGTTCGTGGACGCGCTGCCCGCCGGGGCCGAGACCTCGCTCGGGGAGGACGGGGCCGGGCTCTCCGCCGGGCAGCGGCAACGGCTCGCGCTGGCACGGGCGTTCCTCGCGGACCGGCCCGTGGTGCTCCTCGACGAGCCGACAGCGGCGCTCGACGGGGGGACCGAGGCGGGGGTCGTGGAGGCGGTTCGGCGGCTGGCCGTCGGGCGGACGGTGCTGTTGGTGGTGCATCGGCCCGCGTTGCTGGCTGTGGCGGATCGGGTGGTGCGGCTTGAGGCCGCAGTCCGCCGCCCCTCCGAGGCGGGGAGGCTCCCTGCCCAGCGCCGGTCGGGCGGCGGGGCTGCGGCGGGTGGCGGCGGGTTTGGTGGAGGCTCCGGTGATGGCGGGTTTGGTGGGCGCTCCGGTGACGCCGGTTTTGATGGACCCGCCCTTGGCTCGGCGGCGCCGAGCGGACAGACGGGCGGGTGGGAGGAGCTCCGTCCGCGGAGCCGGGTGCTGGCCCGCGTACGGGACGCCGCGCGGGCCCGGCGAGGGCAGCTCGGGCTCGCGCTGCTGCTCGGCGGCCTCGCGCTCGGCAGCGCCGTGGGGCTCATGGCCACGTCCGGGTGGCTGATATCCCGGGCCTCCGAGCAGCCTCCGGTGATGTACTTGATGATCGCCGTGACGGCGACCCGCGCCTTCGGTATCGGCCGCGCCGTCTTCCGCTACGCCGAGCGCCTCGTCTCGCACGACGCCGTGCTGCGGATGCTCGCCGACACCCGTGTCGCCGTCTACCGGCGCCTGGAGCGGCTCGCCCCGGCGGGCCTGCGCACGACCCGCCGCGGTGACCTCCTCTCCCGCCTGGTCGCCGACGTCGACGCCCTCCAGGACTACTGGCTGCGCTGGCTGCTGCCCGCGTCCGCCGCAGCCCTGGTGAGCATGGGAGCCGTCGGCTTCACCGCCTGGCTGCTGCCCGAGGCGGGCGCGGTGCTCGCCGCCGGGCTGCTCGCCGCGGGCGTCGGGGTGCCGCTGCTGAGCGGTGCCGTGGCCCGCCGCGCGGAGCGGAAACTGGCTCCCGCGCGCGGGGCGCTCGCCACGCGCGTGGCCGATCTGCTCACCGGCACCGCCGAGTTGACCGTCGCCGGCGCGCTGAAGCGTCGTACGGCCAAGGCCAGGGAGGCCGACGCCGAGCTGACGCGGATCGCCTCCCGGGGTGCCACCGCCACCGCGCTCGGCAACGGGCTCGGCGCGCTCGCCACCGGGCTCACCGTGGCCGCGGCCGCGCTCGTCGGGGTGCAGGCGGTGCAGGACGGGCGGCTCAGCGGGATCGCCCTCGCCGTGGTGGTGCTCACGCCGCTCGCCGCCTTCGAGGCGGTGCTTGGGCTGCCGCTCGCCGTGCAGTACCGCCAGCGGGTCAGGAAGAGCGCGGAGCGCGTCTACGAAGTCCTCGACGCGGCCGAGCCGGTGCCGGAGCCGCCCGTGCCCGCCCGGGCGCCGCGGTCGCCCTTCCCGCTGCGCGTCGAGGGGCTGCGGGCGCGCCACGAAGGGCAGGCCGGTGACGCGCTCGCCGGTGTCGACCTGACGCTGGAGCGGGGGAGGCGGATCGCCGTGGTCGGCCCCTCCGGTTCCGGCAAGACGACGCTCGCGCAGGTGCTGCTGCGTTTCGTGGGCGCGTACGAAGGGACGTACACGCTCGGTGGCACGGACGCGGTCACGCTGGACGGCGACACCGTGCGCGGCATGGTCGGGCTGTGCGCCCAGGACGCGCACATCTTCGACAGCTCGGTGCGCGAGAACCTGCTGCTCGCCAAGAAGGACGCCACCGAGGAGGAGTTGCGCGGTGCCCTGGAGCGGGCGCGCCTCGACGGCTGGGCCGACTCGCTGCCCGACGGGCTCGACACGCTCGTCGGCGAGCACGGAGCGCGGCTCTCCGGAGGGCAGCGACAGCGTCTCGCGCTGGCCCGCGCGCTGCTCGCGGACTTCCCCGTCCTGGTCCTCGACGAGCCCGCCGAACATCTCGACCTGCCGACCGCGGACGCCCTCACCGCCGACCTCCTGGCGGCCACGGAGGGGCGTACGACGCTGCTCATCACGCACCGGCTCGCCGGGCTGGACGCGGTCGACGAGGTGATCGTCCTCGACTCGGGCCGGGTGGCGCAGCGCGGTACGTACGAGGAACTCGCCGCGGTGGAAGGACCGCTGCGGCGGATGCTGGAGGTGGAGCGGGCGGCGGATCTGCTGACCGCGGGCTGAGGGTGGGGGGACGGTGCCGTACGTCTGCCGTGTCGATCGTGGGCTGAGGTCGGCGGACAGCACCGTGCGCCTGCCGCTCGATCGTCGTGGAGGCCTCGACTTTCCCCGGTAAATGGGACTTACTAGGCTCAAAGGCATGCCAGCACCCTCGGCCTCCGCCGATTCCCCTCTCCCCGACGGCACACCGGACCCGGCGGACTCGGCGGCGCGGGCGACCCGCAGCCTCCAGGGGCTCTCGCCCGAGCTGGCGTCGCGGGTGCCGCAGCTGCTCGAAGCCATGCGCTCGGTCGGCACCGGGCTCGAACTCCACACCACCCTGGACCGCATCTGCGAGACCGCCGCCGAGCTGGCGGACGCCCACTACGCCGCGATCGGCGTCGTCGCCGAGGACGGCAAAGGGCTCTCCGAGTTCGTCTACCACGGCATGGACGCGGAGACCGCCGAGCGGATCGGGCGGCTTCCCGACGGCCACAAGGGGCTGCTCGGCGCCCTCATCCACCAGCCCAGGACGCTGCGCCTCGCCGATCTCTCCGCCGATCCGCGCTCCTGCGGGTTCCCGGCCCACCATCCGCCGATGCGGTCCTTCCTGGGCGTCCCCATCCGCGTACAGGGCCAGATCTTCGGCAATCTCTATTTGACCGAGAAGCGGGACGGGGCCGACTTCAACGACGACGACGTGCACATGGTGCGCGTCCTCGCCACGGAGGCCGGCATCGCCATCGGCAACGCTCGCCTCTACGAGGCCGCCAAGCAGCGTGAGCGCTGGATCGACGGCTCAGTGGCGGTCACCACGGCGCTGCTCTCCGGCAGCGACGCGGAGGACGCCCTCGCCGTCGTCGCCGAGCAGGCCCGGCACCTCGCGGACTCGGCCGCCGGGATCGTGCTGCTGCCCGACGAGGAGGGCGGCATGGAGATCGTCGCGGTCTCCTCGGACGAGCCCACCGGGGCGCTCGGTCTGGTCATCCCTCCGGAGAGCCGCATCATCGTGCAACTTCTCGAAGGGGAGGCCGTGTTCATCGACGACGCGGCCACCGACCCCCGCGCCGTGACCCACCTCGCCCACCGCTACGGCCCCGTCATGATGCTGCCGCTGCACAGCGACGGCAGGGTCCTCGGGACGCTCGTGACGCCACGCGCGCGTGGGGCGCGTCCTTTCAGCGAGGCGGAGCGGACGCTCGCCGCCCAGTTCGCCTCGCAGGCCGCGCTCGCGCTGATGATGGCCGACGCGCAGCGGGACCGGGAGCGGCTCGCGGTGTACGAGGACCGCGACCGGATCGCCAGGGACCTGCACGACCTCGTCATTCAGCGCCTCTTCGCGACCGGGATGATGCTGGAGAGCGCCCAGCGCAGGTCCGTCGTGCCGGAGGTGCAGGTCGGTGTCGGCAGGGCCGTCGACGAGCTGGACGTGACGATCCAGGAGATCCGTACGGCGATCTTCGCGCTCCAGCAGGGCCCGGCCGAGGCGCCGTCAGGGCTGCGCACGCGCGTGCTCCGGGAGATCAACATGGCCGCCGTCCCGCTCGGCTTCAAGCCCGCGCACCGCTTCGTGGGGCCCGTCGACACCGTGGTCGGCGAGCTGACCGGAAAGAACCTCATCGCGGCCCTGCGGGAGGCCCTGTCCAACGCCTTCCGGCACGCGCACGCCGCCCGTATCGACGTCGTCGTCGACTCGACGGTGCCGCTTCCCGATGGGCGGCAGGGCGTACGCCTGACGGTCGCCGACGACGGCGTGGGCATCCCGGAGGGCGGTCGGCGCAGCGGCCTGAAGAACCTCAAGAGGCGGGCCGAGTCACTGGGCGGCGACAGTTGGTACGGGCCCGGGATCGGCGAGGACGGTGGCGGCACGACGGTGGTGTGGCAGGCGCCTTACTGACACGCCGGCAGCCCTGTTCGGAGGTATGCGGCTGAGCCGTACGGGGCACCGCGCCCCCCGAGTGCAGGAGTCCCGCAGGAACCGTGCCGTCGCGCCGGGCAACGATCCGTGACATGCGCCTGAGCCACCGTCGTCCGCGTCCGCGCCTGTGCCTGCCGCTCTTCAGTGTGTCGGTACTGCTGTGCGCGCTGCTCGGGCTCACGCCTCCCGCCGCGGCCTCCGACGGGCCGAGCGCGAGCGCCGACGTGGCGCGTCTCTACGAAGAGGCCTCGCTCGCGACCGCCCGCTACGAAGAGGGCCGTCGGGCGGTGCGCCTCCAGAAGGAGAGGGTCCGGGAACTGGACCGACTCCTCTTCGAGGAGCGGCACCAGGTCGGGGTGCTGCAGGATGACCTGGGCCGGATGGCCAGGGCCCAGTACCGCACCGGTGGCGGCCTCCCCTACACCGCGCAACTCCTCCTGGCCGAGAGCCCCGACGCCCTGATGCGCGGCCGACAGGCCATGTGGCAGGCCGACCTGGCCGTCAATAGCGCCATCGACAAGACGCAGCGGGCCGGGGTCCGGCTCGTGGCCGCCAAGCGCGTGGCGGACCGGGCCAAGCAGGGCCTGGACCGACACATCTCACGCCTGGCCGAGCTGAAGCGCGGCATCGAACGGAAGCTGGAGTCGGCGCGGTGGCTCCTGCAGGGCGAGGCCGACCGGGCGGTCGCCGCGGGGAAGTGCCGGGGTGCCGTACGCCTGCGCCAGCCAAAAAGGGCCTCCACGCGCGCGTGGGTCACGCCTGTGAAGACGTACGAACTCTCCGCGGGCTTCGACAGCACCGGCGAGCGCTGGGCGCGCCGGCACACCGGGCAGGACTTCGCGGTCGACATCGGGACACCCGTGCGGTCGGTCGGCGCGGGCCGCGTGCACAGCGTGTCGTGCGGTGGGGCCTTCGGCATCGAGGTCGTGGTGCGGCATCGCGGCGGGTACTACACGCAGTACGCGCATCTCGCGGCCGTCACCGTCGAGCAGGGGGACAAGGTGCGCACCGGCCAGTGGGTCGGACAGGCCGGCACGACCGGCAACTCGACGGGGCCGCATCTGCACTTCGAGACGCGGCTCACGCCGTATCTCGGGTCGGGGGTCGACCCGCGGAAGTGGCTGGCCGAGCGGGGCGTCAAGCTTTAGCCGTGCTTGGCTGGTCCCGACGTCCGTTCCGCCAGAATGCGTTCGATCACGACCGCGACACCGTCGTCGTTGTTGGCGACCGTGCGTCCGGAGGCGGCGGCGATGACGTCAGGGTGGGCGTTGCCCATCGCGTACGACGTACCCGCCCAGGTCAGCATCTCGATGTCGTTCGGCATGTCTCCGAAGGCGACGACTTCCTCGGGGGCGATGCCGCGCTCGGCGCAGCACAGCTCCAGCGTGCTGGCCTTGGAGACACCGGGGCCGCTGATCTCCAGGAGCGCGCTGGGGCTGGAGCGGGTGACCGTCGCCCGGTCGCCGATGGCCGCGCGGGCCAGCACCAGGAAGTCGTCGGGCTGGAGTTCGGGGTGGAAGGCGAGGATCTTCAGGACGGGCTGTTCGGCGGCGGCGGTGTCCTCGGGGTCACCGGGGCTGTCGGGGTCACCGGGGCTCACAGGGCTCCCGGGGCTCCCCGGGTTCTCGGCCAGGAGCTTCTCGGCGGGCGCGACGCTCTCACCGGGCTCCATGTGGAGCGGCGGATACGTCTCCTCGTGGTGCAGTCCCCCGGTCCGCTCGACCGCGAACGACGTGCCCGGCGACGCGGCGCGCAGCCTGCGGACGACGTCGAGGGCGTTCGCCCGCGCCAGCTCGCGGACCTTGACGAAGCGGTGCGTGCCCGGGCCGCCGTGCAGGTCGACCACCGCCGCGCCGTTGCCGCAGATGGCGAGGCCGTGGCCGTGGACGTGGGCGCTGACGACGTCCATCCAGCGGGCGGGGCGGCCGGTCACGAAGAAGACCTCGATCCCGGCCTCCTCGGCGGCGGCGAGCGCGGCGACCGTACGGTCGGAGACCGACTTGTCGTCGCGCAGCAGCGTGCCGTCCAGGTCCGTGGCGATCAGCCGGGGCCGCGGCCGGGGCCCCGACGGGGCGGTGGCGGCCGGGGCGGTGGTGGCCGGGGTCTGGGGCCCAGGGGTAGCTGAGGTCACGCCGTCGATTGTCCCGCATATGCCTGCACGGCCGTGCGCGGGGGCGCACATCTGAGTGCTCTCTGAGCGCCGGTCAGTCCGGTACCGGGCGGGTGTCAGCCCGATATGGGCCGGCTCGCATGGCGTGCGGTCAGCTCTTCCAGGAGCGGCACGATGTCGTCGGGACCGGGAGAGTTCAGCAGCTGGCTACCTCTGCGACGTAAGCGCCGGTCGAGGCCCCAGCGCGTCGCCGTAAGCTCTGGGACATGAGCCTGCGCCTGAGCACTGTGATCCTTCCCGTACGCCGCTGGCACGAAGGCGGCCGCGACCAGTGGCTGCGCGCCGAGGAACTGGGCTTCCACACCGCGTACACGTACGACCACCTTGCCTGGCGCTCCTTCCGCGACGGCCCGTGGTTCGGTGCGGTGCCCACGCTGACCGCGGCCGCGGCTGCCACTGACCGGCTGCGTCTGGGCACGCTCGTGACGTCGCCCAACTTCCGCCACCCGGTGACGCTCGCCAAGGAACTCATCTCGCTCGACGACATATCCGGCGGGCGGATCACGCTCGGCATCGGTGCCGGCGGCAACGGCTTCGACGCCACGACGCTCCTCAAGGCGGACCAGGAGCCCTGGACACCGCGCGAGCGCGCCGACCGGTTCGGCGAGTTCGTACCGCTGCTCGACCGGCTGCTGACCGAGGACTCGGTGACGTACGAGGGGACCTTCTACTCGGCGACCGAGGCGCGCGACATCCCGGGTTGCGTGCAGCGGCCGAGGCTGCCCTTCGCGGTGGCCGCGACCGGCCCGCGCGGTCTGCGGCTCGCGGCCCGGCACGGGCAGGCGTGGGTGACGACGGGCGACCCGAAGCTCTTCGGGTCGGGCACGTCCGAAGAGTCACGCGAGGTGATCCGGGGCCAGATCGAGAAACTGGGCAAGGCCTGCGCGGACGTCGGCCGGGACGTCGCCGAGCTGGACAAGATCCTGCTGACCGGCTTCACTCCGGACCGCAATCAGCCGCTGGAGTCCGTCGACGCCTTCGTGGACTTCGCGGGCAAGCACGTGGAACTCGGCTTCACCGAGATCGTCGTCCACGCCCCCATCCCGGACTCGGTCTTCGCCACCGACCAGGGCGTCTTCGAGAAGATCGCGACCGAAGCGCTCTCGCAGCTCCGCTGACCGAGAACTGGACCGCCCTCGTCCCGGAACGGCTCGTTCTCCGCCCACTCGATTTTCGTCCACCGACTTTTCATCGACGAATTCGGGGCTAGATGTTTGATCCACAGACAACTCCGGTTATCCACAGGCTGGTTGGCGATTCTGTGGACAATCCCTAAGGAATACGCGGCGTTTGGGCAACTTTCGCTGGCTCTCGCCGTGTTGCGGTAAGTGCGTCCAATGTCCGCGCCCGCACCTCGCGTTCGGCGGCGGCAGCGATAAACGCCGCCGCGTTCTCATCGCCAACCAGCTCCTTGACAGCGCCCATTGTGGACGCGGGCAGCGCCACACTCTGCGAGTCGTCCGCGCTCTGCGGCGCCTGCTCCGGGTCCAGGTGCCGGCGAAGGTGCCTCGTCGCGAACAACCGCATCGCACGCGCCAGTTCGGCGTCGACCGACTGCTGTGCGAGCGGCCTGAGCCGACGTACGAGAGAGGCGGCCTCGGCCGCGTCCGCCTCGGTCGGCGGATGATTGCCGAGATAACGGCCGAAGACGTGCTCCGTGGTGAACTCCAGGAAACGGGAGGCTATGTGCTCGACCTGCCCCCTCAACTCCCGCAAATGACCAGATATCGCCGACAGCGGAACCCCGGCCGCATGCAACTCGACAGCCACCGCCAGCTCTTGGGGGCTCGGCACCAGGAACTCGTCCTTACGCCCCGGCATCGGTTCGAGCACGCCGAGGGCTATCGCATCGGCGACCGCCGCCTCGTCCGGTACACCACCGAACGCCTCGTCGAGCTCCGCGCGGGTGATCCGGTCGGCCTTCTCGTCCGTCCAGGGACCGTCGACCTCCACGGCCAGGCCGAGCACCCCGCCGAGGCCCCGGCCGGCGTCCCAGGCCTCCAGGAGCTCCTTGATGGAGGCCAGGGTGTAACCGCGGTCGAGCAGGTCGGCGATCTGCCGCAGCCGTGCCAGATGCGCTTCCCCGTACACATTGGACCGGCCGCGCCGCTCCGGGCGGGGGAGCAGCCCGCGGTCCTGATACGCACGGATCGTGCGCACCGTCGCGCCGCTGTGGTGCGCCAGGTCCTCGATGCGGTACTCCACGCTGACCGTCCTCCGTGATGCCTCGTACTAGGCGATGGCCGCCCGGCCCACCGCACCGGCCGCCGCCCGTGCCGCGGGCGACTGTGCCAGATACTCGACGGCCTTGCGCAGCGAGCCCTCCTGCGAGGGATGGTACGACCGCCGCAGATAGCGGGGTATCGCCGTGCCGATCTCGCGCCAGGTGGGCAGCAGCCCCTTCGCGACCGCCCTGTTGTGCTCGGCCAGTGAGTACCGGGAGCGGCCCGCCAGTTGGGGGTCGTGGCGGATCAGATAGGCGGTGCCCCATATCCACAGGTACAGCATCACGGGCGCCGTCACCGTCATGCCGGCGATCCGGCGGGCGTACCGGGGCAGGCCCTTGCCGCCGCAGTGCTGGTACATGTCGAAGGCGACCGAGCGGTGTTCGACCTCCTCCGCGCCGTGCCAGCGCAGCAGGTCGAGCATGACCTCGTCCGAACCGGCGCGGTCGAGGCCCTCGGCGTGCAGCACCCAGTTCCCCAGGACCGCTGTGAACTGCTCGATCGCGGCGACGATCGACAGGCGGAAGCGCAGCCACTCCTGGGTCGGCACCGGCGCCCCCAACGGAGGCTCCTCCCCGAGGAGCCTCTCGAAGAGCAAGTCGACGTACTTGGTGAACGCGGCGGTGTCGAGCCGCTGCGCCGCCAGGTGGTCGAGCACGTGCGCGTGCTGCACGCTGTGCGTGGCCTCCTGCCCCATGAACCCCTTGACGTCCCTGAGCAGCACGGGATCGGTGACCAGCGGCAGGCCTTCCTTGAAGACCTTCACGAACCACCGCTCCCCCGCCGGGAGAAGCAGATGCAGGACGTTGATGACGTGCGTGGCGGTCGGCTCGTCCGGTATCCAGTGCAGTGGCGTCTCGTCCCAGTCGAACGAGACGCGGCGCGGAATGATCGCGTAATGCTGCTCCGGCGTCTGGTGTTCCACTGCCGCTCTGGGCTCCGCGGCATGCGTGTCGGGGTTGCTCTCCTCGCTCACAGCGGCGGCTCCAATCGGGCTATGGCGCGCAGGGCCTTGGGGGTGAAGCGGGACATGAGGTGGGCGCCGCGGGCCTCGGGGGTGACCGGGACGACCGCCTGATTCCTGACAACGGCGCGCAGCACCGCGTCGGCGACCTTCTCCGGCGGGTAGTTGCGCAGGCCGTAGAGCCGGGAGGTGCGCTTCTGGCGGCGCTTCTCCTCGTCGGCGTCGACACCGACGAAACGGGACGTCAACGTGATGTTCGTGTTCACGAATCCCGGGCATATCGCGGAGACCCCGATGTCCTGGCCCGCGAGCTCCGCGCGCAGGCACTCGCTGAGCATGAGGACCGCGGCCTTGGAGGTGCTGTAGGCGGGCAGCGCCTTGGAAGGCTGGAACGCCGCCGCTGACGCGGTGTTGACGATATGGCCGCCCTGGCCGCGCTCGGCCATCTGCCTGCCGAAGAGACGGCATCCGTGGATGACGCCCCACAGATTGACGTCGAGGACCTTCTTCCAGTCCTCGGCGCTGGTGTCGAGGAAGGAGCCGGAGAGGCCTATGCCCGCGTTGTTCACCAGGACGTCCACGACGCCGTACTCCCTGGCGACCTTCTCGGCGAGCTTCTCCATGGCCTGCTCGTCCGAGACGTCGACCGTCTCCCCCCACGCCTCGGGCGCGCCTATGAGGCGGGACAGCTCCGCCGTGCGGGCAGCGCTCTCCGCGTCCCGGTCGACCGCCACCACACGCGCCCCCGCCTCGGCGAACGCGAAGGCGGTGGCCCGCCCGATGCCGCTGCCCGCACCGGTGACCAGGACCAGCCGGCCGCCGAACCGGTCGGCGTACTTCCCCGTGGCCAAGCTGACCTTGGCAGGCAGGCCGTCCTCATGGGACGCCACGAAGACGCCGATCCACGCTGCCAGTTGGTCGGGGCGTGTGCGCGGCACCCAGTGCTTGGCCGGCAGGGTGCGGCGGACCAGGCCCGGCGCCCACTGCTCCAGATCGTCGTAGAGCCGCTCGGACAGGAAGATGTCACCTGAGGGCGTGATGAGCTGCACGGGCGCGTGCGCGTACGCGTCGGCGCGGGGCCTGCGCAGCCTCGCGCGGACGTTGTCGCGGTAGAGCCAGGCTCCATGCGCCGCGTCCTGGGGCAGCGACGGCGTCGGATATTCCCCCACGGGGACCTTCTCCACGCGCCGGAGGATCTTCGGCCAGCGCTTGCCGAGCGGACCGCGCCAGGCTAGCTCCGGGAGGACGGGGGTGTGCAGCATGTACACGTACCAGGACCTGGCGCCCTGGCCGAGCAGTTGGCCGACCTTGCGCGGGGTGGGCCGGGACATACGCTTCTTGATCCAGTGCCCGAAATGGTCGAGCGACGGACCCGACATCGAGGTGAAGGACGCGATCCGCCCCTCGGTCCGCTTGACCGTGACGAATTCCCAGGACTGCACCGAGCCCCAGTCGTGCCCCACCACATGCACCGGCCTGTCCGGGCTCACCGCGTCGATGACCGCCACGAAGTCGTCGGTCAGCTTCTCCAGGGTGAAGCCGCCGCGCAGTGGCTGCGGGGCCGTCGACCTGCCGTGTCCCCGCACGTCGTACAGCACGACGTGGAACCGGTCCGCGAGGCGCTCGGCGACCTCGGTCCACACTTCCTTGGAGTCGGGATAGCCGTGCACGAGCAGGACCGTCGGGCGCTCCGGGTCGCCCAGCTCGGCGACGCACAGCTCCACCCCGCCCGTACGCACCCGGCGCTCGCGCGCGTCCTTCATCTTCTCGGCGGCTGCTCCTGTCGTCATGCGGCGGCCCTCTCCTCAGCCCAGCGCCGCACATGCGGCAGATCGTCGTCCAGCCAGAACGCGCTCTGTTCGGGATCCCTGGAGTCGGTGACGACCAGGATCTCCTCGAACTTCGCGCCCGTACCCCTGAATCCGAGGTGCGGCTCGACCGCCCAGAGCCCGTTCTGCGGCGGGTGGTCGGAGAACTTGTACGGGGACCACAGCGGTGACCAGCCGTCCCGGTGGCCGTGCAGCGCGTCGCTCGCCAGACCCTTGAGCGACTGTGTGCCGAACCCGAAGAGGTGCGGTGACAGACGGCGCTCCTTGACCCGGCCGACCTTGTGCGCGATGACGCCGAAGGGATACGCGCGATGGCGGTTGGCGTAGCCCTGGCGGACCATGAGCCGGTCCACGTCCTCGTATATCTCACGCAGCGGGCGGCGCTCGCGCACCTCGCGCAGGATCAGCTCGCGGTGTGCCTCCAGATCGGCCAGCAGCTTGTCGTGCACGGGGTTGAGACCCAGACAGCCGGAGTAGCCGATGTCGGCCGTGAAGCCCTTGTGGACCGGGGCCATGTCGAGGATGAAGGGCATCCCCGGCTCCAGCTCGCGGTTGGTGGGGAAGAACTGCAGCGGTATACGGAAGTCGGCGAACGCCGTGCGGTCACCGAACCAGGCGAAGGGCAGGTGGAACCAGTCCCGCACGCCCCGCCCCCGCAGCCACTCGCGCTGCATCCGCGCGGCCCCGCGCTCCGTCACACCCGGCCTGAGCTGGGCCGCGACCGCCTCCGCGCATTCATACGCGAGGGTCTGCACTTCTCTGAACCCCCGCAGCTCCGCGGAGAGTCCGTCTGCACCTGCTGAGGTCATGCCACCGTCCGTCCCGAGTCCGGTCCATGCCCGTGTCCGGCTCGTCGCCGTACGCGGTCGTAACTTGACACTGATGAATGTGACAATGCTCGGCGGCTGCGTCAATAGTTCTGCCCGAGCCTGGGGGACAGGTCCGGAAGATCCCCCAGGGGTCGACTTCCGGGGGACCCCTACGGGCCCGTAATACTCCAGAGTGAGAGCAGGGCAAGCCCGTGGTCTGACGACTCGTGTGGTCTGCGCCACTACCGTCGAAACGTGACTGTGATCGCGACCGAAAGCCTGAGCAAGCGGTTCCCGAGGGTGACCGCGCTTGACCGGCTCTCCATGGATATCGGGCCCGGTGTGACCGGACTCGTCGGGTCCAATGGAGCCGGCAAGTCCACACTGATCAAGATCCTGCTGGGTCTGTCCCCCGCCACGGAGGGCCGCGCCGCCGTGCTCGGCCTCGACGTCGCCACCAGCGGCGGCCAGATCCGCGAGCGCGTCGGGTACATGCCCGAGCACGACTGCCTGCCGCCCGACGTCTCGGCCACCGAGTTCGTCGTCCACATGGCGCGCATGTCCGGGCTCCCGCCCACCGCGGCCCGTGAGCGCACGGCGGACACCCTGCGGCACGTCGGGCTCTACGAGGAGCGCTACCGCCCCATCGGCGGCTATTCGACGGGCATGAAGCAGCGCGTCAAGCTCGCCCAAGCCCTCGTCCACGACCCCCAACTGGTCTTCCTGGACGAGCCGACGAACGGCCTCGACCCGGTCGGGCGCGACGAGATGCTCGGCCTGATCCGCCGCGTCCACACCGACTTCGGCATCTCGGTCCTCGTCACCTCGCACCTGCTGGGCGAGCTGGAGCGCACCTGCGACCACGTCGTCGTCATCGACAGCGGCAAGCTGCTGCGGTCCAGCTCCACCACCGACTTCACGCAGACCACCACGACCCTGGCCGTCGAGGTCACCGACTCCGACGCACACCCGGACGGCACCCGGGCGTTGCGCGACGCGCTGCGCGGGCACGGCATAGGCACGGAGGCCGGCGGCGAGCTGCCCGGCGCCGGCCACACGATCCTGCTCACCGCCGAGGGCGAGGAGACGTACGACCTCGTGCGGGACCTCGTCGCCGACCTGGGCATCGGCCTGGTCCGGATGGAACAGCGCAGGCACCACATCGCGGAGGTCTTCAAGGACCACGACGACGCACGGCAGGAGCCGGTCCCCGAGCGCGCGGCCGCCGGGTCGGCCACCGCGGCCGCCGCACAGCAGACAGGAGGCGGACGCGATGAGCACTGAGTCCACCCAGATCCACAACATCGGGTACAGGAACTACGACGGCGCCCGCCTGGGCCGTGCCTATGCCCGCCGCTCGCTCTTCTCCCAGAGCCTGCGCGGCGCGTACGGCCTCGGGCGCTCGGCCAAGTCCAAGGTCCTGCCGATGATCCTCTTCGCGGTGATGTGCGTACCCGCCGCGATCATGGTGGCGGTCGCCGTGGCCACCAAGGCCAAGGACCTCCCCGTCGACTACACGCGCTACGCGATCTTCCTACAGGCCGTCATCAGCCTCTTCCTGGCCGCCCAGGCCCCGCAGACCGTCTCCCGCGACCTGCGCTTCAAGACCGTGCCGCTCTACTTCTCGCGGCCCATCGAGCGCGGTGACTACGTCCTCGCGAAGTTCACCGCGATGGCCTCGGCCCTCTTCGTCCTCACGGCCGCGCCGCTCCTTGTGCTCTACATAGGGGCGTTGCTCGCCAAGCTCGACTTCGCGGACCAGACGAAGGGCTTCGGCCAGGGCCTGGTCTCCGTGGCGCTGCTGTCCCTCCTCTTCGCCGGCATCGCGCTGGTCATCTCGGCGATCACACCCCGCCGGGGCTTCGGCATCGCAGCCGTCATCGCCGTCCTGACCATCACCTACGGCGCGGTGTCCACGGTCCAGGCGATCGCCTACGAACAGGGCAGCACCGGAGCCATCGCCTGGCTGGGCCTGTTCTCACCGATCACGCTCATCGACGGCGTGCAGACCGCCTTCCTCGGCGCGACCTCCGCCTTCCCCGGAGGGGAAGGCCCCTCGTCCGGCATGGGCGTCGTCTACGTACTCGTCGTCCTCGGCCTCATCGCAGGCTGCTACGGCGCGATGATGCGCCGCTACCGAAAGGTCGGCCTCTGATGCCCACGATCACCATCGACCACACGTCCCGCTGGTTCGGCAACGTGGTGGCGGTCAACGACATCACCATGAACATCGGCCCGGGAGTCACGGGGCTCCTCGGTCCGAACGGCGCGGGCAAGTCGACTCTCATCAACATGATGGGCGGATTCCTCGCCCCCTCCACGGGCAGCGTCACACTCGACGGCAAACCGATCTGGCGCAACGAACAGATCTACAAGGACATCGGCATCGTCCCCGAGCGGGAGGCGATGTACGACTTCCTCACCGGCCAGGAATTCGTCGTCGCCAACGCCGAATTGCACGGTCTGGACGAGCGGGCCGCCAAGCAGGCGCTCGCCACTGTGCAGATGGAGTACGCGCAGGACCGGAAGATCTCCACGTACAGCAAGGGCATGCGCCAGCGCGTGAAGATGGCCTCCGCTCTGGTCCACGACCCATCCGTGCTGCTGCTCGACGAGCCCTTCAACGGCATGGACCCGCGCCAGCGCATGCAGCTGATGGACCTCCTGAGGAACATGGGCGAACAGGGCCGCACGGTCCTGTTCTCCTCGCACATCCTCGAAGAGGTCGAGCAACTGGCCTCGCACATCGAGGTGATCGTCGCCGGACGGCACGCGGCGAGCGGTGACTTCCGCAAAATCCGCCGCCTGATGACCGACCGGCCCCACCGCTATCTGATCCGTTCCAGCGACGACCGCTCCCTGGCCGCCGCGCTGATCGCCGACCCGTCGACGGCCGGCATCGAAGTCGACCTCAAGGAGGGCGCGTTGCGCATTCAGGCGGTCGACTTCGGCCGGTTCACGACGCTGCTGCCCCGCGTCGCCCGTGAGCACGGCATCCGGCTCCTGGCGGTCTCGCCCTCGGACGAGTCCCTCGAGTCGGTCTTCTCCTACCTCGTCGCGGCCTGAAGGGAGCCATTGTGTACGACCCCACTGTGGCCCGGCTCACCTACCGGGCCCTGCTCGGCCGCCGCCGGGCGCTCATCCTCTTCGCCCTGCCCGTCCTGCTGATCGTCATCTCCGGTGCGGTACGCGGCTTCAGCGGCGCCGACGACCAAGTGGCCGTCGACGTCCTGGGCGGCTTCGCGCTCGCCACGATGGTGCCGATCATCGGCGTCATCGCGGGCACGGGCGCCATCGGCCCGGAGATCGACGACGGCTCCGTCGTCTATCTCCTCTCCAAACCGGTCAAGCGGCCCACCATCATCTTCACCAAGCTGATCGTCGCCATCGCCGTGACCATGGCCTTCTCCGCGATACCCACCCTCATCGCGGGAATGATCCTCAACGGCAACGGCCAGCAGATCGCCGTGGCGTACACGATCGCGGCACTGGTCGCCTCCATCACATACGCCGCGATCTTCCTGTTCCTCGGCACGACCACCCGGCACGCCGTGGTCTTCGGGCTCGTCTACGCCCTGGTGTGGGAGACCCTCTTCGGGTCGCTGGTCCTGGGCGCGCGCACGCTCAGCGTCCAGCAGTGGTCCCTGGCCGTGGCACAGAAGGTCGGCGACGGCGATCTGATCACCTCCGACGTCGGCCTTCCGACGGCGACGTGCCTGCTGGTCGCCGTCACGGTGGCCACCACCTGGTACGCGGGACAGAAGCTGCGGTCGCTGAAGATCGCCGGGGAGGAGTAGGGCCTGGAGAGGAGTAGGGCCCGGAGAAGAGCAGGGCTTTATTCGGTGGCGGTGAACGCCGGGCACGCGCAGAGTAGTTGATGTCACCGCGCCGGCACCCGGCGCTCACCCTCCGGGAGAGGAGCCGACGTGCCCATCCGTGGTCCGTCGAGTTCCCGACAGGGCAGCCCGCGGCAGGCTCCGGAGTAGTCACTCACTCCGTACGAGCCCCGCCCGCGGGGGGACTGCCCGGGGCGGCCGCTTCGAGCGCGCAGCGCACATCGCTGCGCGGGCCGCCCACCCGGAGGAGCCCGGTCCGCGTCTCTCGGCCCGGCCGCCGGTTCAGCCCAGCAGACGTTCCAGGACCACCGCGATGCCGTCCGCCTCGTTCGACGTCGTCACCTCGTCCGCGACCGCCTTCAGCTCCTCGTGCGCGTTGGCCATGGCCACGCCGTGGGCAGCCCAGCCGAACATCGGGATGTCGTTCGGCATGTCGCCGAAGGCGATCGTGTCCATGGCCTTCACGCCCAGGCGACGGGCCGCGAGGGAGAGACCCGTGGCCTTGGAGAGGCCCAGCGGGAGGATCTCGACGACGCCCTCGCCCGCCATGGTCACGCCGACCAGATCGCCCGCCACCTGGCGCGCCACGTCCGTCAGCGCGTCGTCACCGAGGCCCGGATGCTGGATGTACACCTTGTTCAGCGGGGCGGCCCACAGATCGGCGACGTCCGTGAACGGAATGCTCGGCAGCGGACCGTCCTGGACCGCGTACCCCGGGCCGACCAGGACCTCGCCGTCGATGCCGTCACGGCTCGCCGCCAGGGCGAGCGGGCCGATCTCCGCCTCGATCTTCGCCAGGGCCAGACCGGCGAGCTGCCGGTCGAGCGTCACCGAGGTGAGCAGCCGGTGCTCCCCCGCGTGGTAGACCTGCGCGCCCTGCCCGCACACCGCTATGCCGTCATAGCCGAGGTCGTCGAGAATGTGCCGGGTCCACGGCACGGCACGGCCGGTGACGACGATATGCGCGGCGCCCGCCCTGGTGGCCGCGGTGAGCGCCGCGCGCGTACGCTCCGAAACCGTGTCGTCGGGCCGCAGCAGCGTCCCGTCGAGGTCGGTGGCGACCAGCTTGTAAGGGAAGGACGGCGTGGCCTGAGCTGGGTGGCTCACTTGGCGATGGGCTCCAGAATCTCTCGTCCCCCGAGGTAGGGACGCAGCACCTCGGGCACCACCACGGAGCCGTCGGCCTGCTGGTGGTTCTCCAGGATCGCCACGATCGTGCGGGGCACGGCGCACAACGTGCCGTTCAGCGTCGCGAGCGGCTGGAGGACCTTCTTGCCGTCGCGGCTGTCGCGCATGCGCACGGACAGACGGCGGGCCTGGAAGCCGTCGCAGTTCGACGCGGACGTCAGCTCGCGGTACTTGCCCTGGGTGGGGATCCACGCCTCGCAGTCGAACTTGCGCGAGGCCGAGGCGCCGAGGTCACCGGTGGCCACGTCGATCACCTGGAAGGGCAGGCCGAGGCCGGTCAGCCACTGCTTCTCCCACTCCAGGAGGCGCTTGTGCTCGTTCTCGGCGTCGGCCGGGTCGACGTACGAGAACATCTCGACCTTGTCGAACTGGTGCACGCGGAAGATGCCGCGGGTGTCCTTGCCGTACGTGCCCGCCTCGCGGCGGTAGCAGGGCGAGAAGCCCGCGTACCGCAGGGGCAGCTTGTCGGCGTCGATGATCTCGTCCATGTGGTACGCCGCGAGCGCGACCTCGGAGGTGCCGACCAGGTAGTAGTCGTCCTTCTCAAGGTGGTACACGTTCTCCGCGGCCTGGCCGAGGAAGCCCGTGCCCTCCATGGCGCGCGGCCGGACCAGCGACGGCGTCAGCATCGGGATGAACCCGGCCTCCGTCGCCTGCGCGATCGCCGCGTTGACCAGGGCTAGCTCAAGGAGGGCGCCGACACCGGTGAGGTAGTAGAAGCGCGATCCGGAGACCTTCGCGCCGCGCTCGACGTCGATGGCGCCGAGCGCCTCGCCGAGCTCCAGGTGGTCCTTCGGCTCGAAGCCCTCGGCCGCGAAGTCGCGCGGGGTGCCGATCGTGTCGAGGACGACGAAGTCCTCCTCGCCGCCGACCGGGACGTCCGGGTGGACGATGTTGCCCAGCTGCCGCAGGAGCCGCTTGGCCTCGTCGTCGGCCTCGTCCTGCGCGGCGTCGGCGGCCTTGACGGCGGCGGAGAGTTCGCCCGCCTTCTTCAGGAGCTCCTGCTTCTCCTCGGGCGAAGCCTTCGGGATCAGCTTGCCGAGCGCCTTCTGCTCGGAGCGCAGCTCGTCGAAGCGGACGCCGGACGACCTGCGCCGCTCGTCGGCGGAGAGCAGGGCGTCGACGAGCGCGACGTCCTCTCCACGGGCGCGCTGGGAGGCGCGAACACGGTCGGGGTCCTCACGGAGCAGGCGAAGGTCAATCACCCCTCAAGGCTACCGTTGTGCGGTTCCGGCCCACGACTCGATATTCCATTGTGTACGTTATGCCCGTTTTGCCGGAACGAATTCGTGGAGATCGAAACGGAGATCAAACACGATCGTCCCGGCCGAAAAGGCCCTCTCGCGCCCACGCGGGCACCTGGTCAATACACGCGGGCGCCTGGTCAATAAATGGGGCGCCCTCCCCGAAATGGGGCAGAGCGCGCTCGCCGCCTTGACGCGAAGCCCTTGCCGCGAGCGGGACTTGGGGCCTCTGTCCACTCCGGTTGTCCACAGGAATGGCGACCTCCGGAGAGTTATCCACAGGGTGTGCGAAAGATCTGTGGATGCCGGAAGTGGTCGTTCTGAAAGCCACAAGCGCGACAAAGGATTCGTTTCCCAAACCGGCCTCGCCTCCACTTTCGAGTGGAAATGGTTCGCTCTAAAGAGTTGATCAATGGAAAAGAGTGGACGAGGGGTGACGTGAGGGGCCGTGGACGGAGACGGGAGCTGTGGGCAGATTTGTCGACGATGTCGTACTTCGTTGTCGACTTGTCCCCAGGTCGAGATGCGAGCCTGTGGATAACTTCTGTGGGCAACGTAAATCTGCAGGTAGGAATGGCGCCCGGAGCGTCTCACCGAGCGCCTCAAAGCCATCAGTGGCTAGAAACGGCCGTCCTGGCAGCGAGCCAGCCAGTCCGAGGCCGCCGCGAACTCGCCGTCCGACGTGCCGGGCCGCAGCACCCGCGCATCCGCCGGGGACACCCCGGCCCGCGGATACGAGCCGAGGAAGCGCACCTGCGGACAGATCCGCTTGAGCCCCATCAGGGCCTCGCCGACCCGGCGGTCCGTGATGTGTCCCTCGGCGTCCACCGAGAAGCAGTAGTTGCCGATGCCCTGGCCGGTCGGGCGCGATTCGATGCGCATGAGGTTGACGCCACGTACGGCGAACTCCTGGAGCAGTTCGAGCAGGGCGCCGGGGTGGTCGTCGCCCAGCCAGATGACGACGGAGGTCCTGTCGGCGCCCGTCGGCGCCGCCGGGCGGGCCGGACGGCCGACCAGGACGAAGCGGGTCTCGGCGTTCGCCGCGTCGTGGATCTCACTGACCAGCGGTTCCAGGCCATACGTGGCCGCCGCGAACTCCCCCGCGAAGGCCGCGTCGAAGCGGCCCTCCTGGACGAGGCGCGCGCCGTCGGCGTTCGAGGCCGCCGACTCCCACAGGGCGTCCGGGAGGTGGGCGGCCAGCCAGTTGCGCACCTGGGGCTGGGCCACGGGGTGGCCGGTCACCGTCTTGATGTCCTTGAGCTCCATGCCGGGGCGCACGAGCAGCGCGAAGGCGATCGGCAGGACGACCTCGCGGTAGATCATCAGGGGCTCGCCCTTGGCCAGCTCGTCGACC
Organism: Streptomyces sp. NPDC003032; assembly: GCF_053591415.1. NCBI lineage: Bacteria > Bacillati > Actinomycetota > Actinomycetes > Kitasatosporales > Streptomycetaceae > Streptomyces > Streptomyces sp. NPDC003032. The sequence continues at coordinate 172,100 of NZ_JBSFTT010000014.1, forward strand.
GTGGTCGTGACGCCGCCCTCGACCGAGTTCTCGATCGGCACGAGCGCGGCCGCCGCCTGTCCGCTGCGGACCGCGTCCAGCGTGGCCGGGACGGACACCATCGGGACGAGTTCCCGGGCGGCCGCTTCGGGCAGCGTACGGAGGGCGGCCTCGGTGAAGGTGCCTTCGGGGCCGAGATAGGTGTAGCGCGTCGCCGACATACCGTCACCCTAATGGGGCCCGGCGTGGCGCGTCTCACGCGTCTCAGGGAGCGGCACGCGCCTCAGCCGTACCCGGACTCACCGCTCCCCACGTGCCCGGGGCGGCCCGGCTACGCCTCGAGCAGCCGCTGCCCCACGTACTCGCCCTTCGCCGCTCCGCCCGGCACCGCGAAGAGCCCGCTCGCCTCGTGCCGGATGAACTCCGACAGGGCGTCACCCCGGTCGAGCTTGCGCTGCACCGGCACGAAGCCGCGCATCGGGTCCGCCTGCCAGCAGACGAAGAGCAGCCCCGCGTCCGGCTCGCCGTGCGCGTCGAAGCCGTCGTGGTACGAGAACGGCCGGCGCAGCATGGCGGCGCCGCCGTTCTGGTCGGGCCGCGTGATGCGGGCGTGCGCGTTGAGGGGGATGACGACCTTGCCGTCCGGGCCCGTCTTCTCCAGCTTCGGCTCGGTCGTCTCCGTGCCGCCGGTCAGCGGCGAACCGTCCGACTTGTGCCGCCCGATCACCGCCTCCTGCGCCTTCACACCGAGCTTCTCCCAGTCGTCGAGGAGCATCCGGATACGGCGTACGACGGCGTAGGAACCGCCCGCCATCCACGTCGGGTCGCCGTCGGCGGGTACGAAGATCCGCTCGTCGAAGTCCCTCTCCGACGGCTTCGGGTTGTTCGTGCCGTCGATCTGGCCCATCAGATTCCGGGTCGTCATCGGCCGCGCGGTGGCGCCCGGGGACCGGTTGAAGCCGTTCATCTGCCAGCGCACGCGCGCGGCCCCCGCCGCTTCCTTCTGGAGCGCGCGGAGCGCGTGGAAGGCGACGAGCGGGTCGTTCGCGCCGATCTGCACCCACAGATCGCCGTTGCTGCGCGCCTTGTCGAGGTGGTCCGAGGAGAAGTCGGGCAGCGGGTCCAGCGCGGCCGGGCGCTGCTTCTCCAGGCCTGCCCGGGCGAAGAAGGAGGCGCCGAAGCCGAAGGTGACGGAGAGCGAGGAGGGGCCCGCGTCCCGCGCGACCGCCGTGTCGTCACCGCCGGCCGGCTCGCCCGCCATCAGCCGCTCGGCCGTCGCCGACCAGCGGCGCAGCAGGGCCGCCGCCTCCTTGCGGCCCGCGCCCGCCGCCAGGTCGAAGGCGGTCAGATGGCCGCGGGACTGCATGGGCGTGGTGATGCCGGACTGATGTTTCCCGTGAAACATCACCTCGTCCGTGCCGAGAGACGCCAGGGCGGCCTTCGACGAGCCGGACGAGCCGGACGCGTCGGAGGCGCCGGACGAGGGCGCCGTGGCGTACCCGACCGCGCCGCCCGCCGCACCGAGCGCGAGGCCGGTCGCGCCGGCGGTGCCGAGCAGCCGCCGCCTGGAAATCCCGTTGTCCGTCATGCTGGCTCAGCCGATCTGCGCGTTCTTGTCCACGGTCACCTGGTCGATGTCGGAGGTCCGCACCGTCACCGCGATCTTCCAATTGCCCGCCATGGGAATCTGCACCCCGCTCGCACTCCAGTGTCCGGTGGCGATGTGGTCCGGGGTGACGGGCAGCGGGCCCACGTCCTTCGACTTGAGGGTGAAGGAGACCTTCACCTCGGGGATGTCGAAGGCGCTGCCGTTGGGCCGCTTCACGTACACGTGCAGGTCGTTGCTGCCGGTACGGCCCGGGTCCAGTTCGAGGCGCACGGTGCCCTTGCCGTCCTCGTCGCCCGTGTCGAAGGGCACGTTGAGGGTGAGCGGGCCCGAGCGCTGTGCGGCCGCCGCCGCGGAGGTGGCCTTGGCGGCCTCCTCCTCGGTGCGGCCGGGCTCGGTGGTCGTCAGGACCGTCGTGACGGCGAGCAGCACGACGGCGACGCCTGCCTCGGTGAGCACCGAGCGGCGCAGCCCGGAGCGGTGCGGGTCGGCGTCGCGGACGCGCTTCTCGCGCGCGGTGGCCACGGCGGCCCGCTGGCGCGCGAGCTGGGCGGAGCGCTCGGAGTCGTCCGCGTCGCCGGCGGCGGGCGCGGGCACCGTGACCGGCTTCTTCACGGACTTGCTCGCGAGCCTGACCAAGCTATTTGTTTTCGTCGACTCCTTCTGCGTGCGCTGTTCGACGACCACGGCGGCCGCGGTCTCCGACGCGGCACCGCTGCCCTCGGAGGCGATGCGTCCGGTCCAGCGCCGCGAGACGTAGGCGACACCCACGAGAACGACGACCAGGCCGATCTTGACGAGGAGCAGCTGCCCGTACGACGTACCGGTCAGCGCCGACCACGAGCCGACCTGCCGCCATGACTGGTAGAGCCCGGTCGCGGCCAGCACGACGACACTGACGAACGCCACGCGCGAGAAGCGCCGTACGGCCACGGCTTCTACTGAAGAGGTGCGGTACAGCGCGACGAGGAGCGCCGCGAGCCCGCCCAGCCAGGCGGCGACGGCCAGCAGGTGCAGCACGTCGACGGGCATCGCGATGCCCGCCTGGATGCCGGTCGAGGCGTGCTCCGCCATCGCCCAGGTCGCCGCGATACCGATGGCGACGACCGTGCCGCCGATCGCGAGGCCGAAGGTGAGGTCCTTCTTCTCCTTGGGGTCGTCACGCTTCTCGTACGCCCCGAAGAGCACCGCGATGAACAGCGCGGCGGCGGCGAGCAGCAGCAGCCGGGAGACCAGGGCCGCGCCCGTCTTGGTGTTGAGCACGTCGCCGAGCTTGCCCATGTCGAAGACGTCGGCGAGCTTCCCCGAGCCGGTGTAGGGGGCGCGGAGCAGGAGCAGGGCGAGCGTGGAGCCGGTGAGCGTGACCCAGCCGTACGTCACGAGCCGCTGTACGGCCCGCACGCCCGCGCCGCGCGGCCAGCAGCCGAGCACGAACGCGGCGCCGCCGACGACCACGATGAACCCGGCGTAGGACAGGTAGCGCGCGATGTCGTAGAGCACGCCGACGAGGCCGCCGCCCGCCTCCTGGTCGGGCAGCACGGCCTTCGTGTCGGAGGGCGCGCCGATGGAGAAGGTGAAGGCGCCGGCGACCGGGTGGCTGTCCGCGGAGACCACTTGGTAGGCGACGGTGAAGGTGCCGTCGGGCAGGCCGGGGCGCAACTTCACGCCGTACGTGTTGGCGCCCAGGTCAGTGGTCTTGTTGGTGTCGGCGCGCTTGCCGGACGGGTCGAGGACCCGCACGGAGCCGTCCGACATGGCGACCTTCTCCGAGAAGGTGAGCTTCACCTGGGCGGGCGCCTTGTCGACCACCGCTCCCTGCTTCGGGTCACTGCCGGTCAGCGCGGCGTGCGCGGAGGCCGGCGTGGCACCGGCGAGGAAGGCGCCGGTCGCGGCGACGAGCACGAGAAGAAGCCGCCAGAGGCGGGGAGCGATGGTCTGCGTCAACGGTCCGATCCGTCCCTCAGTGCGACGAGTGCTGCTTGGGGCTGTACGTCGCTTCCTTGACCGGCACCTCGATCGTGATCGGGTCCGACTTCTGGAAGCGCAGCGTCAGGGCGACCTTCTCGCCCCGCTTCGGCTTGCGCTTGAGCTTTTCGAGCATCAGGTGGTTGCCGCCGCTGGCGAGTCCCAGCTCGCCGCCCGCGGGCACGTCGAAGGACTTCTGCTCCTTCATCACACCGCCCTTGGTGCTGTGCAGCGTGACGGCGCCCGCGATGTCGCTGGTGGCGGAGGTGAGCTTGTCGGCGCCGCCCTTGTTCGTGAGCGTGAAGAAGCCGGCCGCCATGTCGTCCATGGTCGGTTCCGGGATGTAGGCCCCGGCGACCTTGAGTTCGGGCTTCTTCGCGGAGTCCTCGGCATCGGACCCCGAGCCGTCGTCGCAGCCCGCCAGGGTGAGCGCCGCGGCCATCGCTATGGCCCCGCCGACGAGAGAACGGCGGCGGGCGGTGGTGCGGGGGGTCACGGGGTCTCTCCCTTGATGAGCTTGGGAAGGTCCCTGGTGTAGTCGGCGGCGGTGGCGTCCTCGCCGTACAGGACGTATCCGCCGTCGGTCTTCGGCGAGAAGGTGATGACCTTCGTACCGTGCATCGAGACGATCTTGCCGTTCTTGTCCTTCTTGGGCGGCTCGATGCTGATGCCGACCTGGCGGGCGCCGGCCTGGATGGTCGCGAAGTCGCCGGTCAGGCCGACGAAGTCGGTGTCCACTCCCTTGAGCCACTTGCCCAGCTCGGCGGGGGTGTCGCGCTTCGGGTCGGTGGTGACGAAGACGACCTTCAGCTTGTCCTGGTCGGCCTTGGGCAGCGCCTTCTTGGCGACCGCGATGTTGTTCATCGTCAGCGGGCAGACGTCGGGGCAGTGCGTGTAGCCGAAGTAGAGCAGCGTCGGCTCGCCCTTGGTCTCCTCGCGCAGGTCGTACTTCTTGCCGCGGGTGTCGGTCAGGACGAGGTCCGGCTTCTCGAACTCCTTGTCCAGGACCGTCGCCACCTTGCCCGGGTCGGCCTCGGTGGAGACGTCGGCGACCGGCGTCTTGGCGTCGTCCCCACCGCCGCAGGCGGTCAGCGTGAGTGCGGCCGCGGCCAGCAGGGCGGCGGCGGCGAGCTTCTTCTTGGTGCTCTTCGAGTCGGTGCTCTTGGAGTCGGTGCTCTTCGAGCTCTTGGTGCTCTTCGTGCGCATACGAAAATGTCCCAGATGTGAGGGGGCCGGGGTGCACCGGGGCAGGCGTTCGCCGCGCCGGAGCACCCCGAAGGATGGCTGGGCCGACGGCTCAGCTGGTGGCGCGGCGCCGCGAGGCGACGACACCGAACGCGACGCCCGCGGCACCCACGACGATGCCGACGACGCCGAGGACGCGGGCGGTGGTGTCGCTGCTGTCGCTGCTGTCGCTGCTGTCGGAGGAGTCCGAGGAGGCGCTCTCGGCCTTGTCGTCCGACTTGGTGTCGTCGGACGCGCCGCCACCGTGGTGGTCGTCGGACGCGGCGGTCAGCTGGAGCGTGGGCGCGGGGTGCTCCGGCTCCTCCTGGCCCTTCTGCTGCGGCTCGATCCAGCGGACGACTTCCTTGTTGTCGTACGTCTGGATCGCCTTGAAGACGAGTTCGTCGGCGTCCTCGGGCAGCTGGCCCATGGAGACCGGGAACTTCTGGAAGGTGCCGGGCTGGATGCCCTTGCCGTCGGCGGTCCAGGTGACCTTGGTGACGGCCTCGTCGATCTTCTTGCCGTGGATCTCGAGCGGCTTGTCGAGCTTGTCCTTGGTGACCTTGGCGGTCCAGCCGGGGACGGGCTGCGTCATCACCGAGGCGAGCGGGTGGTCGCCGGGGAAGGAGACCTCGACCTTGTTGGTCGCTGCGTCGTCCATCTCGTTCGGCACCTTGAAGTTGACCGTCGCGTACCCGCCCTTGGCGGCCTCGCCCTCCGGCGAGACGCTGACGTGCGCGAAGGCGGGCGCGGAGAGCACGAGGACGGCGGAGGCGGCGACGGTGCCGATGGTGCCGACGGCGGCGATACGGGACATGTTCATGAGGGAAACACTCCACTTTTGGCGGTGATGAGCGGTGCGCATGCGCGGTGCCGCGCGATGCTGTGCGGTGCTCAGTACGTACGAGGGGGATGCGCGCGGCCGAGTTGGCGGGCACGCGCGCGTGCGTGCCGCGCGACCCCTCCGTACCGCTCAGTGGAGTACGTATCCGTACTGCTGGGTGGAGTGCGTCGCGTCAGGCAGCGAGTTCGACGTCGCGGGCGCCGGCCGGTGGGCCGCGCCGGATCACCGCGTCCTTCAGGGCGATGGTGCGCGGCTTCGGCGGCACGAGCAGCGCGGTGCGCGGAGCCGGCGGCCCCGTCGTCTCGGGCGCTCCCGGGAGACCGGCCCGCAGGGCGCGTACGAGAGTGAGGGCCGAGCGCAAGGAACGTACGAGCGCCCCTCCGGCGACCCCGTGCGCCCCCTGTGCGAGCCGGACGAGCCGGAGCAGCGCGAGGTCGCCGCGGCGCAGCAGCCATCCCGCGGCGACGGCCGCGAGGAGGTGGGCGACGAGCATGGGCAGGGACGGCAGGAGCGCCATGGAGCCCATGGAGTCCGTCGAGCCCATGGAGCCTGACGAGGCCATAGAGCCCATGGAGTCCAGTGCGGAGTCCGCCGACACCGCGGCGGACTGACCGTGGTGGTGCGCGGCCGAGTGATCCGCGCCCCCGCCCGGTCCGAGCCCGGCCGTCGTGAGTATCCGGTGGGCCTGCGCGGGAGTGATCGTCGCGGCGCCCGCCCCGCAGACCAGGCGTGCGGCCCGCTCCACCAGGGAGGCGTCGCCGTTCACCGGAGCGACGGCGGCCGCCGTACCGTGCTGGCCGAGGCCGAACAGGGCGTGCAGCCCGAGCTGGCCCACCGCGAGGAGCGCCGCGATGCCGGGCAGCGACCGCGCCCGCCCGGCGAGCGGCAGCGCGACCGCGAGGACGGCGAGGAAGCCCGCGCCGAGCGTCCACAGCGGGACGGCGACGCAGGAAGCGAGCACATGGCCCCCGGCGGACAGCACGACGCAGACCGCGGCGAACATCGCGGCCCTGAGCAGCCGGAGATCGACTCCGTCACGCGGCTGGCGCGGGTGGGGGGCAGACATGGCGGGGCCATCATCGCACTGCGCTTACCCAACGCACACGGCAGGTCCGGAAGGTCCCGTTCCAGCCGATGGGCACGGCTGTGTCCCCTCAAGGGGGCGAGGAAGGCGTGAAGGATGTCGTGCCCGCCCCCGTCGTCCTACACGAGCCACCGCGGTACGCGCGTCCGCCGTATGGGCGGCATCACGTCCACCGAGCGCTTATCCATGCGCCCTTGCGGCAATACGTATCGGTATGTCGAGCCGCGGCCAGGAGGCTGGAGCATGAGCATCTGGTGGTCTCTCCATTTGCGGCGCGAAGCTGCGAGCGTTCCGCTCGCCCGCCGCCTGCTGATCGGCACGATGGAGACGGCGGGCGTGGACCCCGACGTCTCCTACGACCTGTCGGTCGCCCTCAGCGAAGCCTGTGCCAACGCCGTCGAGCACGGCGGCGCGACCGCCCCCGGCGGCTCGGCCGGGGCGTACCGGGTGACGGCCTATCTGGACGGCGAGAAGTGCCGCATCGAGGTGGCCGACTCGGGACCGGGCTTCCCAGGGGCGTCACGCGGCTGTCCGACGCCGCGGCCGCCCGCCGCGGAGACGGACGAGAACGGCCGGGGCCTGTGCCTCATCAGAGAACTCGCCGACCACGTCCACCTGGGCAACAAGCCGGGCAGAGGCGGAGCGGTGATCAGCTTCGACAAGATGCTCAAGTGGCGGGAGGGCTCGCCGCTTGTGACGGCATGACACGCTCAGGCCACTGCTAGGCGCCGTCCAGCCCAGGCCCCGTATCACCCGGCGGCAACGCCCGTACCAGCGCCTCCACCGCCACCCCGTACGCATGCTCGGCAGGCGTGGAGTACCCGACGACGAGGCCGTCCACGCCCCGCATCGTGGCCCGCGGATGGCGGAACTCCGCGAGGCCGTCCAGCGCCACGCCCTGCCAGGCCGCCGCCTTGGTCACGGAGGCCTCCGTCCCCGGCGGCAGCCGCAGGACCGCGTGCAGCCCGGCCGCGATGCCGGTGGCCGTGATGTGCGGGGCGTGTTCGGCGAGGGCGGCGACGAGCCGGTCGCGGCGGCGCCGGTAGCGCTGGCGCATCCGGCGGATGTGGCGGTCGTACTGCCCGGAGGCGATGAAGTCGGCGAGCGTGAGCTGGTCGAGGACGCTCGCCCACGCCTCCCGCTCCCCCTTGGCCGCGAGCACGCCGTCGACGAGCTGCTCCGGCAGCACCATCCAGCCCAGACGCACCGCGGGGGACAGGCTCTTGCTGACCGAGCCGAGGTAGACGACCCGTTCGGGATCGAGGCCCTGGAGGGCGCCGACGGGCTCGCGGTCGTATCGGAACTCCCCGTCGTAGTCGTCCTCCAGGATCAGGCCGCCGCTGGTGCGGGCCCAGTCGATGACGGCGGCGCGCCGGGCGGGGTGCAGCGGACCGCCCGTCGGGAACTGGTGCGCGGGTGTGAGCAGCACGCCACGCGCGCGTGGCCCGTCGGTCAACTCCTCCACTCGGGCGCCCTGTTCGTCCAGCCCCAGCGGGACCGTCCGTACGCCCGCGCCCTCCAGGATCTGGCGATGGAAGCCGAGCCCGTACGACTCCACGGCGAAGGGGCCGCGCAGCACCGCGCCGCCCGCTCCGTGGGAGCCCGCGAACAGCAGCCGCAGCGCGTGCGCGAAGCCGGAGCACACGATGATCCGCTCGGGGTCGACGCGCACCCCGCGGGCGCGCGTCAGATAGTCGCCGAGCGCCCGCCGCAGCTCGACGCGGCCGCGCGGGTCCCCGGGCCCGAAGGCGTCACCCGGCGCGGCGTTGACGGCGCGCCGGGCGGCCGTGAGCCACGCCGTGCGGGGGAAGGAGCCGGGGTCCGGCTGGCCCTGGCGGAGGTTGTACGCGGGGGCGGCGGGCCGCGCGGGAGCGGGCTTCGGCGTGCGTGGGCGCTTGGGCGGCGCCGCCCGCTCGGCTACTCGCGTCCCCGAGCCCTGCCGGGCCGTCAGCCACCCCTCGGCGACCAGCTCGGCGTAGGCGTCGGCGACCGTGTTGCGGGCGAGGCCGAGGTCGGCGGCGAGTGAGCGGTAGGGCGGCAGCCGCGTGCCCGGAGCGAGCCGGCCCTCGCGCACGGCGTCCCGCAGGGCACGGATGAGGACGGCACGGCGGCTGCCCGGACCGGACAGCTCCAGGTACAGGTCACTGCCGATGCGCTCCGCCGAATTGACCCATGACTCAGGCATGGGAATGCACCTTAACGGAGGTCGTTTCCCACACCTAGATTCGCTGCCATGACGGACATCACGGAGCACCCCGCCCAGACCCCGCGCCTCAACTTCGCCAAGGCCGCGCCCAAGGCCTTCAAGGCCCTCATCGGCTTCGACGCCGCCGCCCGCGACGGCCTCGACCCGGCCCTGGTCGAACTGGTCCAGATCCGCGCCTCGCTCCTCAACGGCTGCGCCTACTGCCTCCACATGCACACCTCCGACGCACGCAAGGCCGGCGAGGACGAGGCGCGGCTGCACATGATCGGCGTATGGCGCGAGGCAAGGAACTTCTTCACGGAGAAGGAGCAGGCGGCCCTCGCCCTGACCGAGGCGGTCACGCTGGTCTCCCAGGGCGGCGTCCCCGACGACGTCTACGCCCGTGCCGCCGAGCACTTCGACGAGGCGGAGCTGGCCCACGTCCTGGCCCTGATCTTCACCATCAACACCTGGAACCGCATCGCCCTGAGCACCAGCAAGATCGCGGGCGAGGACGAGCGAGTGGCCCACTGACGAGTGGCCCACTGACCGCCGATGGCCGGACCCCGCGGAAACCCGCGGCGCCCGGCCACTCACCAAAAGCGCATCCGAAACCGACAGCGAAACCGGAACCGGAAGCTCAGCCCTTGAGCCCCGCCATCCACGCCTCGACCTCGTCCGAACGCCGCGGCAGCGAGTCCGAGAGGTTCCTGTTGCCGTCCTCCGTCACGAGGATGTCGTCCTCGATCCGGACGCCGATGCCGCGGTACTCCTCCGGCACGGTCAGGTCGTCCGCCTGGAAGTACAGGCCCGGCTCGACGGTCAGGCACATGCCCGGCTCCAGCGTGCCGTCCACGTACGACTCGCGGCGCGCCGCGGCGCAGTCGTGGACGTCCATGCCGAGCATGTGACCGGTGCCGTGCAGCGTCCAGCGGCGCTGGAGACCCAGTTCGAGGACGCGCTCGACGGGGCCGTCGACGAGGCCCCACTCCACCAGCTTCTCGGCGAGCACGCGCTGCGCGGCGTCGTGGAAGTCGCGGTACTTGGCGCCCGGCTTCACGGCCGCGATGCCGGCCTCCTGGGCCTCGTACACCGCGTCGTAGATCTTCTTCTGCAACTCGTTGAAGCGGCCGTTGATCGGCAGCGTGCGGGTGACGTCCGCGGTGTAGTACGTGTGCGTCTCCACGCCCGCGTCGAGCAGGAGCAGCTCTCCGGAGCGCACGGCGCCGTCGTTGCGCACCCAGTGCAGGGTGGTGGCGTGCGGGCCCGCGGCGCAGATGGAGCCGTAGCCGATGTCGTTGCCGTCGACGCGGGCGCGCAGGAAGAACGTGCCCTCGATGTAGCGCTCGCTCGTCGCCTCGGCCTTGTCGAGGACCTTCACGACGTCCTCGAAGCCGCGCGCGGTCGAGTCGCAGGCCTTCTGGAGCTCGCCGATCTCGAACTCGTCCTTGACCAGGCGGGCCTCGGAGAGGAAGACGCGCAGCTCCTCGTCGCGCTCGGCGGTGACCTTGTCGGTCAGCGCGGCCTCGACGCCGGCGTCGTAGCCACGCACGACACGGACGGGCCCGGTGGCCTCGCGCAGCGCCTCGCGCAGCTCGCGCACGTCGGAGGCGGGGATGCCGTACAGCTGCTCGGCCTCGACGAGGGAGTGGCGGCGGCCGACCCAGAGCTCGCCCTGGCCGTCGAGCCAGAACTCGCCGTTCTCGCGGTTGGAGCGCGGCAGGAGGTAGATGGTGGCCTGGTGCCCGTCAGCGGTCGGCTCCAGGACGAGGACGCCGTCCTCGGTCTGGTTGCCCGTGAGATACGCGTACTCCACGGAGGCACGGAACGCGTACTCGGTGTCGTTCGAACGGGTCTTGAGGTTGCCCGCGGGGATCACCAGGCGCTCGCCCGGGAAGCGCGCGGAGAGGGCGGCACGGCGGGCCGCGGTGTTCCCGGCCTGCGCGATCGGCTGCAGGTCGTGCAGCTCGGTGTCGGCCCAGCCGGACTTCATGCTCTCGGCGAGCTCATCGGAAACGCCCGGGTACAGGCCGTTCTTGCGCTGCTCGATCGGCTCTTCTTCGGTCTCTTCCGGGCCCGCTGCGGTAGCAGCAATGGGTTCCGCCGGGTTGAGAGCGTCCGACACGGTCTGCCTCCTATGTACGACACTGGGCCACCCTCCATCGTACGGGCGTACGGAAGGGGGCACAGGGCCGTAAGACCACTTACCGCGTGTGCCCGTCGCCTCACTCGAAGCGGGCGGCCAGCAGCACCACGTCTTCCTCGCTGTCCACCGTGTCGAGCCCGTCCGGAAGCACGGTCCGCAGTACGTGATCGGCGATCGCCCCTGGATCGTCCTTGATGGCCTTGGGCACGCTCGCCGCCGCCGCGTGCAGGCGCGCGAACGCCCGGTCCATCGCGTCCCCGGTGCGGTGCAGCAGGCCGTCCGTATAAAGAAGCACCGTTTCTCCGGGCTCCGGGGAGATCTCCACGCTTGGCGCCTCCCAGCAGGCGAGCATCCCGAGCGGCGCGGACAGGGAGGTCTCCACGTACTCCGTGCGCCGCTCCCCGATGATCAGAGGCGGGCTGTGTCCCGCACCGGCGAGCACGACCTTGCGCAGGGCGGGCTCGCAGTAGGCGAAGAGGGCCGTGGCGGACCGCGCGGGTTCGGTGAGCCGCAGCAGCAGCTCCAGATCGGAGAGTACGGCGACGGGGTCCTCGCCCTCCATCACGGCGTACGCCCGCAAGGAGGCCCGCAGCCGCCCCATCGCCGCCACGGCGCTGGGCCCCGACCCGGTGACCGACCCGACCGCGAGCCCGAGCGCCGCGTCCGGCAGCGGCAGCGCGTCGTGCCAGTCGCCGCCGCCGCGCGGCCCGGTGCGGTGCCGTGCGGCGAGCTGCACCCCGGTGACCCGCGGCAGCCGCGAGGGCATGAGCTCCTCGCGCAGGGTCGCGGTGGTGGTGCGGGCGCGGTCCAGTTCGAGCAGCCGCGCCAGGTGCTCGGTGGCGTAGCCCGCGTAGAGCCCGGCGAGGTGGCGTCTGCGCTCGGCCGGCTCGGCGGGCTCGTCGTACAGCCAGACCGCGGCGCCGATCCGGCCCGCCGCCTCGGTGGCCAGGGGCAGGGCGTAGCTCGCGGCGTAGCCGATGCGGGCGGCGACCTCGCGGTGGCGCGGGTCGAGGCCGTCGTCGGCGAGCAGGTCGGGGCGGACGATCTCGCTACCGGCGCCCGGGAGGCAGGCCGTCGGCGCGTCCAGGATCTGGCCGTGCGACGTCGCGCCGCGCGGCACCGTCTCGATGTGCCCCAGCTCGGCGCGGGTGAGCCCCAGGCCGGTCGTGCTGTCGGGGCCGAGTCCGTCGGCGGGCTCCAGGACGGCGAGGCCGCGCCGGGCGCCGACGAGGGCGGCACCGGCCCGCAGAAGCTCGCGCAGGGCCTCGTCGAGGGTCTGGGTGCGGGCCAGCCGCTCGGTGAGTTCGTGCAGCGTGGTGAGGTCGGAGACCCAGCCCGCGAGGCGGTCCTGGATCATGGCGCCGGGGGTGCCGGTGCCGGGTGTGCCGGGGACGGGGGAACCCGCCGGTGCGGGCGTGCTGGGCGTGGCAGGCGCGGTGGGCGCGACAGTGTGGGCCGGTGGCGGAACAGTGGAATCGATTCCGGCCACTTTCGGAAGATGCGGGGCGTTCATGGCTGACGGCTTTCCGGCCGGTGCGTAATGCTCAATAGCATCGCAAACCCCCATGTCATTCTGCGCCGCTAGCAATGTCTCCAGATGTACACGCCCTGGTGAGGGGATGTCCAGCATTGTCCAGCCGGGATTCCTGGTGTCCATGGGCTTTCCGAGCAACGTTATCGATCTTGAAAACTTGGCCGAAAACCGCGCCGGGTTAGGGCTTATTGCGATCGACTGACGTTGTTCGGTAGAGCGTTGCAGCGGTCGTGCTGGGTACGTACTCAGTGATGACCAGGGGCAGTTGGGACCCGTCCGGAACCTCGCGGAGGACCCGGGCGTCTTAACTCACGACGACCGTGCCCCATCCTCCCGTGGGGGAGGCGGCAAGCAATATCGCGGGACGGCAAACGCCAGGCGCCGCCACCCCACGCCACGTCAACGCTCGGTTCAGAGTGGTTCCCCATGCCGCAGGCTGGGGTCGGATGTGCCAGCTCGTACGTACAGCGAAGTGATCCACACATGGGTGTAGTGATCCACACATGGGTGTAGTGATCCACACATGGTGTGATGCGGCCCGCAGTCTCCCCGGCGTCAAACGTCGGCGTGCAACGGAAAGGAACGAGCGCTCATGCGCGAGATCCTCGGAAGGCGACGCAGGCTCCTGTCCTGGCGAATGGGAAGAAAGCCCGGCCGGAGTACCGGACAGATCGGCGCGGCCCTGACCTTCGCGACCGCATGGCGGTGGCCCGTACTGCCGGGAATCGGCCTCGACCGGCGCGACGGCAGCCGATGCTCCTGCCCCGACCCCGACTGCGTGGTGCCCGGCGCGCACCCCCTCGACCCCGGGCTGCTCGCCGCGACCACCGACGAACGCATGGTGCGCTGGTGGTGGACCAACCGCCCGGGCGCCCCCATCGTGCTCGCCACCGGAGGCCGCGCCCCGTGCGCCGTCAGCCTCCCCGTCGACGCGGGCGTGCGCGCGCTGGCCGCGCTCGACGAGGCGGGCATCAGGCTCGGCCCGGTGGTCACCACCGGGAGCCGCCTCCATCTGCTCGTCGCGCCGTACTCCATGGCCCAGTTGGGCGAGCTGCTCTACGCCAAGGACTACGTCCCCGGCTCACTGCGCTTCCACGGAGAGGGCGGCTATATCGCGCTGCCCCCCTCCGGGACGGGCCAGGGGACGGACCACGACACGGGTCGGGGGCCGGTCCGCTGGGAGCGCGCCCCGCTGCCCGGCTCGGCCGCCCCCTGGGTGCCCGATGTCGAGGCGGTCGTGGACGCGGTCGTCGACGCCCTCACTCGTACGGGTGTGAGCGCACCCGAGTTGTAGGGGAAATGGGCGCGCGGCGGACGGGCCGCGCGCCAACTGTCGTTATGTTCGGCCCATGCAACCCCGCCTGATCGCGCTCCTGGGCGTCGTGGCCGTCATGGTTCTCCTGCCGCTCGCGGGCGCGTCCGCCGGGCCGGTCGGCGACGGTGACGCGAACTCGCCCCTGCCCGGCCCCTCGACCGCCCCTTCGAAGACCACCCCCGACCCAGCGGCGAAGAAACCGGAACCTTCGCTGCCCGACGGCCTCGGTGCGAGCACCGCCGCCCGATGCGGGCCCGAAGTCTCCACCCCGGACGGCCTCAAGGCCCAGACCTGTGTCCTCACACAGGGCCGCGACACCTGGGCCCGCACCTACTACCGCAACGCCACCGGCGACGACCTGACCGCCGTACTGACCGTCATGGGACCGGACGCGCGCACCGTACAGACGCACTGCGAGGTGGGTGCGGAGGACGAGCCGGGAGCTTGCGAGACGCCGCGCGAGCGGTCGCTGGGCGAGGCGGCGGCGTACTCGGCGGTGGCGGAGTACGCGGCGGGCGAGTCGGGAGCGCTTCTGCTGCGCTCCGGAAGCAACTCCACGTCGCCTCAAGGCAGTTGAGCACTGAACCGAACCCGGACATGGAAGGGCCCGGTTGCTGGCGACGGGGGATGCACCAGCAACCGGGCTATCTGAACGGTAACAAGAGATCGGCTCCTGGCAAATTCGATCTCAGTTATCCGGACAGGGATTTACCTGCGACGACGGGGAGTTGTGACAGGAGTCACGCACTCGTCACCGACTGACTGGTGGGTCAGCCCCGTGTGACCCGACCGCGTCGGCCGAGCGTGACCCGACCACGTCGGCTCGCTCCGGCTCCACGCGTCAGCTGAGCGTGACCTGGCGGTTGGTGAGACCACCGCGCGCCCGGCGCTCGTCCGCGGTCAGCGGGGCGTCCGAGGCGAGCGCCACAGCGAGCCGCCCGGCGAACTCGGCGGCCGGCTTCTCGATGTCGTCGGCGCCGACGCCGCTCGGCAGGTCCCACACCGGCACGATGACACCGTGCGCACGGAAGGAGCCCACGAGCCGGGTGCCCTCGCCGAGGCTCGACGTGCCGGCCGCGTGCAGCCGGGCCAGCGCGTCGAGGAGCTGCTCCTCGGGGTGCGGCATGACCCAGCGCAGGTGGTTCTTCTCCGGCGTCTCGCACCAGTACGCGGCGTCCACACCGGTGAGCTTCACGGTCGGGATGGCGGCGTCGTTCGCCCGCTCCAGGGAAGCGGTGACCTCCGGCGTCGCGTTCTCCGAGTCCGGCACCCAGAACTCGAACCCGGCGTGCACCACCGGCTCGAACGGCGCCTCGGCGGCGAGCAGATCCTGCAGGCGCGGCCCGTCCGCGGGAGCGCGGCGGCCCTGCACCGGCGTGCCCGGCTCGGCCTCCAGGGCGCGCAGCAACGTGTCGGCCAGGTCGCGGCTGATGTCGCCGGACGAGGTGTCGTTCTGCAGCCCGAGCAGGACCGCGCCGTCGTCGCGGCGCAGCGCGGGCCACGCCATCGGCAGCACGGTGGCCAGGGTGACCGAGGGGACGCCCTCGGGGAGGCCGTCCTTGAGCGTCAGCTCGACGGTGGCGGCGGGCACCAGCTCGCGCAGCGCGACCCAGTCGCACTCGCCCGGCAGGCCCTCGAAGGGGCGCTGCACCAGCTCGGCCACCGCGTGCGCGGCGGCCCGGCCGTGACAGGCCTTGTAGCGGCGGCCCGAACCGCAGGGGCAGGGTTCGCGGGCACCGACGGCCGGATAGCTCTCACTGGCTCCGCCCTTGAGCGGCTGCTGCTGCTTGCCCTTGGTCTGGGGGCGCTTCTTGGCCATCTTGGGTGTCTCCCGGCTGCGGCTCTCATGCTCACTTGCGTACGGGCGGGAGCCTAGCCGTTGGTGCGGGGCCCGCCGGGATTCGCTCGGTGTGCCCGGAGCGGGGTGCCGGTGTGTATCCGGAGCCCGGCTGCGTCTCAGTCCAGGTCGTCAAAGGGGTCCGCGAAGGCGAGGTCGGTGAGCGCGGCCGCCGACGGGGCGGCGACGCGCGTAGCGAAATCCTCGTGCCGGTGCCCCGCTTGGACGACGACCCAGACCGTGACCTCGCCGTGCACGTCGTCGCGTACGCCCCATGTGTCGGCGAGCGACGAGATGATGTTGAGCCCCCGGCCGCCGTGCGCCGTGACCGAGGGCGTGGCCGGAACCGGGCGGGTCGGGCCGCCGCCGTCCGTCACCTCGACCGTCAGTCGGCCCGTCTTGTCGACGTGCCATGCCGCTCGCACGTCACCGTCGCCGACCATCCCGCGTCCCAGCGGCCTGCCGTGCCGGCAAGCATTGCTGAGCAGCTCCGACAGGATCAGTACGGCATCGTCGATGACCGACTCGGACACTCCGCCGATACGTAGTTGATCACGCATCCGGTGTCTTGCTTCCCCCACGCCCGCAGGGCCATGGGGTACGGCCATGCTCGACGACGTGGGCACCTCCCGTGCCACCACCAACGCCACCCCCGAGACCTCCTTTGTCCCACGCCACGGTGTGGATGCCCCAATGGACTGGACCGGAAACCGGCCAATCGCCCTCCGGTGACGCACTCGTAACGATCGAATACGCACCGAACGCGCCGGTGCACTCCCTGTAACAGGAGTTATCGGAGCCCCAGCCGGTCCAGTTGGGTCAGAACCTGCTTGGGGCGGTTGGTGATGATCGCGTCGACACCTAGCTCGGCACAGAGCTCGACGTCCTCGGGCTCGTTCACCGTCCAGACGTGCACCTGATGGCCCGCGCGCTTCAGTTTGGCCACGTAGCCGGGGTGGTTGCGCACGATCCGCAGCGCGGGACCCGCGATGCGTACGCCTGCGGGAAGGCGCCCGTCCCGGTGGCGGGGCGAGACGAACTGCATCAGATAGACGGTCGGCAGCGTCGGGGACGCGGCCCGTACGCGCAGCAGCGAACGCGCCGAGAAGCTCATGACGCGCACGGGCGAGAGCCCCTCGGAGGGCGGCGCGTCCAGGTCGAAGCGCTTGAGGAGCATCAGCAGGCGCTCTTCCACCTGGCCCGCCCAGCGTGTGGGGTGCTTGGTCTCGATCGCCAGCCGCACCTGGCGCC
The DNA here is from genome assembly GCF_053591415.1 of Streptomyces sp. NPDC003032. Classification (NCBI taxonomy): domain Bacteria; kingdom Bacillati; phylum Actinomycetota; class Actinomycetes; order Kitasatosporales; family Streptomycetaceae; genus Streptomyces; species Streptomyces sp. NPDC003032. The sequence goes on from NZ_JBSFTT010000014.1 coordinate 189,070, forward strand.
CCGAGGCATTGCTTTCGGCCACGAGCTCAAGGAGCCGTTCCAGGGTCAGTACGGAGGTGTCCGCGCCTGCGGAGCCCTCCCAGTCAGGGCCCTCGCCCTCCTCGGCCTCGTCGTGGTGCCGCTTCCAGGAGCCGAAGTCGAGGGCGGCCAGGTCGGCCAGTTCGAGGGCCGAGACGGCCCCGCGGCCGTTCGATGTGCGGTTGACGCGGCGGTCGTGGACGCAGACGAGGTGGCCGTCCGCGGTGAGCCGCACATCGCATTCAAGGGCGTCGGCCCCGTCCTCGACCGCCTTCTTGTACGCGGCCAGCGTGTGCTCGGGGGCGTCCTCGGAGGCTCCGCGGTGGGCGACGACCTGGATCTGGTGCTGTCGTGCGAGGGTCACCGCGTCATGGTGCCATCACGGGGTACCCGTCGGCTCGCCGGAGGGTCGCGTCCCGGGGGCCGGACACACAGGCTCGGCTTATGGTGCCCTGACGGCCCATGGGAAAAGCTGACCGCAGACACATGCACAGTTGGCACAGCCAGGCCGTGACCGAGAACGCCAGCCACGACAGCATGGACCGAGGAGAAGAGCTGTGAACACCGAGAACGAGGGCAACGCGGTACCTCAGGCCCCGTCCGCACCTCCTGTGCCGGTGGACGCTCCCGCTGTTTCCGCGAGCTCTCCTGGTGAGGGTGTTCCTGAGGGGGCTGGTGCTGCTGCGGGTCCCGCTGGTGCCAGTCCTGCGGTTTCTGGAGGGCCTGGGGGCCCTGCCGGTCCTGGGGGTCCTGGGGGCCTTGCCGGTCCTGCTGGTCCTGCCGGTGGTGGTGTGTGGCCGCCTCCGCCGCCGCCTGCTGTGCCGTCGTACGCCTCCGGTGACGGCTCCGGTTCGGGTTCTGGTTCCGGCTGGGGCGCCTCGTACCAGCCGCAGGAGCCGAAGCCCGGCCGTCGGCGCGGCGGCCTGGTCGCCGGGGTGCTCGCGGCCGCCCTGATCGCGGGTGGCGTCGGTGGCGGCGTCGGCTACTGGGCTGCCGAGCGGGACGACAACGACACCGGTTCGACCACGGTCTCCGCCGCGGACACGCCCGCCGACCTGAAGCGCGAGCCGGGCTCGGTGGCGAAGATCGCGAACGACGCGCTGCCGAGCGTCGTCACCATCGAGGCGCAGAGCGGCAGCGGTGAGGGCGGCACGGGCACCGGCTTCGTCTACGACAAGCAGGGCCACATCCTCACCAACAACCACGTGGTGGCCTCGGCCGCCGAAGGCGGAAAGCTGCAGGCGACGTTCTCCAACGGCAAGAAGTACGCCGCCGAGGTCATCGGCCGCGCCGAGGGGTACGACGTGGCGGTCGTCAAGCTCAAGAACACCCCGGGCGACCTGAAGCCGCTCCCCCTCGGGAACTCCGACCGCGTGGCCGTCGGCGACTCGACGATCGCGATCGGCGCCCCCTTCGGCCTCTCGAACACCGTCACCACGGGCATCATCAGCGCCAAGAACCGTCCGGTGACCTCCAGCGACGGCGGGCAGAGCGGCAAGAGCTCGTACATGAGCGCCCTGCAGACCGACGCCTCCATCAACCCCGGCAACTCCGGCGGCCCGCTCCTGGACGGGCGTGGCGCGGTCATCGGCATCAACTCCGCGATCAAGCCCGCCGACAGCGGCGGCCTCGGCGGCTCCGGCCAGTCGGGCTCCATCGGCCTGGGCTTCGCGATCCCGGTGAACCAGGCGAAGAACGTCGCCCAGCAGCTGATCAGGACCGGCCAGCCGGTCTACCCCGTGATCGGGGCCTCGGTCTCGCTGCGGCAGGACTCCTCGGACGGCGCCACGATCTCCCAGGAGGGCGCGAACGGCTCCCAGGCGGTCACCCCGAACGGCCCGGCGGACAAGGCGGGCCTCAAGCCCGGTGACGTCATCAAGAAGCTGGACGACACGGTGATCGACAGCGGCCCGACCCTGATCGGCCAGATCTGGACCCACAAGCCGGGCGACACGGTCAAGATCACCTACGAGCGCGGCGGCAAGGAGCACACGGTCGACGTGACGCTGGGCCAGCGCAAGGGCGACAGCTGAGCCGCTGAGCCGCTGAGCCGTTGGGCTGTTGAGCCGCTGCTCCGACGGCGGACCGACCCGCTAGTCTTGTCCCCGCGCCGTCCCGGGTCTCCGGTGGCCGGCGCGGGGTGGGTTGCCCGAGCGGCCTAAGGGAACGGTCTTGAAAACCGTCGTGGCGCGAGTCACCGTGGGTTCAAATCCCACACCCACCGCAGCAGGCCAGAGAAGTAGCAGGCCAGAGAAGTAGCAGGCCAGAGAAGTAGCAGGCCAGAGAAGTGGCAGGTCAAAGGGCGCGAACCCGGTCAGGGTTCGCGCCCTTCCGTTCATGGGGCCACGCATGGGCGGGGGACCGAAAGGGTGATTATCTGCGTTCGACACTATGGGCACCCTTATTCCTTCTGTTCTACGCGTATAGAATAAGAACGGAATCAAGCCTTCCGTGCTCACTAGCAGTGATATCGCCCTGCATCGGAGAAAACTTCTGATCCACAGTCTGGGGACAGCGAAACGCCAGCTCAGACCGCTCCTGTGGGTTACCTTGTGGGCCCTCGCACTGCGTTGTCCACCGAGTCGTACACAGTTTTCCGCTAGGTATACACAGTGATAGGCGGGTTATCCACAAGCCCTGTTGATAAGCAGATTGGCGACGGGCTCACGCGCTGTCACTATTGCCGCTGACGGGTGGCGTGGTCGCAAAAAGGCGGCCCCCGCTGGCACGGGAGCCGCCCTGACCCCACTTCAGAGAGGTCAGTCATGACGGTACCCACTAACGCTGAAAGCGCGCACTTCAGGAAGTCCTGTCAGCCGTGTAGTGCCGAACCCGTCCCGCTCGTCCCACTGGTCCCGCCCGGCCCTCTCGTCCCGCCCGTCCCGCGCGTCCGTGCCGCCGTGCTGCCGCGGCGGCGGGGGCTGCTGATCGGCGGCGTTGTCGCGGTCGGGCTCGGGGTCGTGGCCTTGGTGCTGGCTTTCCCGCGTCTCGCGGCCCCGATCGGAACCGCCGCCGGCGTGGTCGCCGTTCTCGTTCCCCTGATCCACAGGGTGGGGCGCGGCGAGTCCTCGGGCGGGGAAACAGCAGGTAAGCCGTAGACCCGCGGTGCTGATGAGCGGGTAGCTCGTGCAGGTCGGCGCATTCCGCGCCCACCGCTTGTCTGTAAGGGGCGTCGGCAATTGAGGGCGCCCCTTACCCACACCCTGTCAGGCGTGCCGCCGAGGCGATCGTGGAGTGGGCCTCGCGGTGCGTGAGGCCGACGCGGAGGGCGGCGTCCGTGAGCTGGGGGGTGAGGAACTCGCCGATGCCGTTCTCGTAGGCGCGGCAGGCGGCCCAGAAGAGGCGGGTGTTGCGCTGCCCCTCGTGCGCCGCGAGGACGAACTGTACGAGTCCCTGGCCCTGCTGGGCCGCCGCCTCACCGGTCCGCGGGGGCGCCGGGTGGTGCGCGCGGGGCGGGGGCGTCAGCAGGCGCAGCAGCGCGGGCGGACAGGGTGCGGGCGGTAGCTGGGCGGTGCCGGGCACGGTGCTGTAGACCCCGTGTTCGGTACGGGAGCCGGGTCCGACGAGGTAGCCGCCCGCGCCGCGGATGTCGATGCCGGGGGCGAGCCGGCCCGCCGAGTTGGGGACCACGGTGTCGGGTGGCCCCGCCAGCCAGATGTGGCGGCCACCGCTCGGCGTGGTCACGACGACGGTCTCGGGGATCGTGAAGAGGTGGCGCAGTGCCAGTGCGCGGAGGGCCGCGGGCGCGTCCGCGCCGGATTTCGTGTCGAGGTCGACGCCGATCAGATAGTGCGGGGACAGCCCGCAGGCGATGCCGTAACCGGTGGCCCAGGGGGCGGCGGCGAAGAGTTCACGGATGCGCCGCGGGTCGGTCGTCGCGTCGTACACGCCGTGGCCCAGGCGGCCGCACTCGCCATGGCAGGGGGCTGCCCGTTGGGCGGCTCCGTGGTGTGCGGCTTCGTAGTGGGCGGCCTCCTGATGGGCGGCTTTGTGGTGTGCGGCTTCGTGGTGTGCGGCTTCGTGGTGGGGCGAGCGAAGGGCCGGGAGTTTGCTACGGGAGAGCGGGATCACCGCGAGGCCTCGCTCGGCGGCGGACAGGGCGTGGGCGAGCGCGAGGGTAGTGGCATGGCGGTCGGTGGTGGCCATGGCGCCATTTTCGTACGTGCGTTCGAAGAAGGGAAGGGGCGCGGGCCTGGAACGGCTCGGGTAGTGAGGACCGCAGCGGGGAAGCGCCCTCTTCTTAAGGATGCCGACGGCTTTTGGAGGAACGCTTCTCCTCATGGGGCGCCTGGATCCGGCTCGGGCGGCGGACGGTGTGCGGGCGGTCGACGCGGTGCCGGGCCGGCGGTTCGAGGTACGAAGCATGTTTATCGTCATGTCCTCACGCTTGCGAGGGAATCGGGGCTTCCAGGGTGGTTCGCCGGGGATTCGCTGGGCGACCCTGATGCCGCGACGTCGTGCAGCAATCCGAGGTGGTCAGCCGACTCCCTTGGACCAGCCGCTTTTTCTCTTGGTACTCCCGGCTCACCGCCGGCGCGTATCTCCTGTTCTGGAGGAATAGACATGGCAAGCATCCGTACCGCTCGCGTCATCGCTGCCGCAGCCGCTCTGCCTCTGACGGCCGCGCTCTTCTCGGGTACGGCGATGGCCGACAACGGCGCTTTCGCGAACGATGGATCGAACGCGGGTGTGGCGACCGTGGACGGCAGCGGCGTCGGTGGCGACAACCATGGCAACTCGACCACCACGCAGCAGCAGGCCGTCGGTGACGGCGCCTGGAACCAGAACAACACTGCCCAGGTGAACGGTCCGGGGTTCACGGCGATCAGCCAGTCGAACGACAACATCACGGTGAACTTCACGAACCTCTGGTGAGCCGACACCCCCTGGAGCCGCTTGGGACGGCTCCTCGGGGTTCGAGACGTGGGGTGTGACGGGCCCCCTGTGCGGCGGCGCTCAGGTGTCGCCGCACAGGTGTGTCCGGTGGCGGGGCACAGGTGCGGTCTATTGACATGGCCGCGTTACCTGACGGACAGTCAGGTGCGTCCCGTCGGCGTCTGCAGCGTCCGTAGCGTCCGCAGCGCGCTCGGACCTGTCGACCTGTCGGACCTGTCGGAGCTGTCGGACCTGTCGGAGCTGTCGGAGTGGCCGGAGCTGTCGGAGTGGCCGGAGCTGTCGGAGCTGTCGAGGTTTTCCGACGGTCAGAACCCCTTGCCGGTACGAGATGGAGAGGCCGCCACCGTGCACCTCGCCCCCACCGAACGCCAGCGAAGACTCCGTGCCGAACTGCGCGCCTACTTCCGGGACGTGATGCCCGACGGCCCGCCCGACAGCGCTGACCCGGCGCGGCAGCGCGGCGTGCTGCGGCGCATCGGCGCGGACGGCATGCTCGGGCTCGGCTGGCCCGTCGAGTACGGCGGACAGGGCCGCGGCGCCGACGAGCAGTTCGTCTTCTTCGACGAGGCGTACCGTGCGGGCGCGCCCGTATCGATGGTCACTCTGAACACCGTCGGGCCGACGCTCATGAAGTACGGCACCCAGGAGCAGAAGGCCACCTTCCTGCCGCGCATCCTCAGCGGCGACCTGGTCTTCGCCATCGGTTACAGCGAGCCGTCGGCGGGCACGGACCTGGCCTCGCTGCGGACCAGGGCGGTGCGGGAGGGGGACGGCTGGCTGATCGACGGCCAGAAGGTCTTCACCTCGAACGCGCAGAACGCCGACTGGATCTGGCTGGCCTGCCGCACCGACCCCGAGGCACCCAAGCATCAGGGCATCTCGATCATCCTTGTGCCGACCGACGCGCCCGGTTTCTCCTGGACGCCGATCGACACCGTGGGCGGCCTGACGACGACGGCGACCTACTACGACGGAATCCGGGTTCCCGCCGCGAACCTCGTCGGCGATGAGAACGGCGGCTGGGGCCTCATCACCAACCAGCTCAACCACGAGCGGGTGGCGCTCGCCGCGATCGGCATGCAGGCCGAGGACTTCTACGCGGCGGCGCTGACTCTCGCACGCACACCCGATCCGGTGACTGGTGAGCGCCGGATTGACGCACCGTGGGTCCGGTCGAGACTGGCCGAGGCACATGCCCGCCTCGCGGCGACGCGCCTGCTCAACTGGCGTTTGGTGGGTGATGTGGGGGCGGGCCGGCTGACGCCCGGCGACGCGAGCGGCGTGAAGTTCGTGGGAACCGAATCGGCCGTCGAGGTGTACCGAATATGTCAGGAGATCGCGGGCGAGGCGGGGCTTGTGCGGGCCGGCTCGCCGGGTGGGCTCGGGGACGGTGAGCTGGAGCGGATGAACAGGGCCGCGCAGATCAACACATTCGGGGGCGGGGTGAGCGAGGTGCAGCGGGAGATCGTCGCGACGATGCGGCTCGGCATGCGGAGGGGGCGTCGGTGAGCGGCAAGGCAGGCACTCCGCAGGGCAGCGCGTACGAGAAGGTGGCGAGCGAGGAGTTGGCGTACAAGGAGACGACGTACGAGGAGACGACGTACGAGGAGACGACGTACGAGGAGTTGGCGTCCAAGGACTTGACGTACGAGGAGTTGAAGGCGTTCGAGGGCAAGGCTGCGGCGGAGGCCGGCCTCGGCAAGGACCCGGTCAACGAACCGATGATCAGGCACTGGTGCGAGGCGATGGGCGACACCAACCCCGCGTACAGAGGCGCGGACCCCATAGCGCCTCCCACGATGCTGCAGGCGTGGACGATGGGCGGCCTCTCCGGGCACGAGGGACGTTCCGACGCGTATGACGAGCTGTTGGCGCTGCTCGACGGTGCGGGGTACACCTCGGTGGTCGCCACCGACTGCGAGCAGGAGTACGTACGGGCGTTGCGGCCCGGCGACGAGATCACCTTCGACGCGGTGATCGAGTCGGTGTCGGAGCGCAAGACGACCAAGCTGGGCAGGGGCCACTTCGTCACCACGCGGATGGACATCAGGGCAGGCGGCGAACTCGCGGGGACGCACCGCTTCCGCATCCTCAAGTACGCGCCGACAACGCGGAAGCCGAAGGGCAAGCGCCCCCGCCCGGTGATCAACCGCGACAACGCGGGCTTCTGGGAGGGCGTCGCCGCGCACCGCCTGCTGATCCAGCGCTGCGACGGCTGCGGTGAGCTGCGCTTTCCGTGGCTGCCCGGCTGCAACGCCTGCGGTTCACCCGAGTGGGACACGGTCGAGGCGAGCGGCGAGGGCACGGTCTATTCGTACGTGGTGATGCACCACCCGCCTTTCCCGGCTTTCGATCCCCCTTACGCAGTGGGGCTCGTGGAGTTGGCGGAGGGCGTGCGGATCGTCAGCAATGTCATCGGGGTGCCGTACGACAAGGTGCGGATCGGGATGCCGGTGCGGCTCGAATATCGGCGAGTGGACGAGGAGTTGGAGCTGCCGATGTTCCGCGCTCGGGACGACGGCGCTGGGGACGAGGACTGACATGGACTTCACGCCCACGGAGGAGCAGGCGGCCGCACGGGACCTGGCCAGGGAGATCTTCGGCGATCTGGCCACACCGGAGCGGCTCGCGGCGGCGGGGACCGGTTCCGACGCCGAGCTGTGGAAGGCGCTGTGCGCGGCGGGGCTGCCGGGTGCGGTGGAGGACATCGGGCTGCTGGGGCTCGTTCTGCTGCTGGAGGAGCAGGGCCGGACGACGGCACAGGTGCCGTTCGCGGCGAGCTGTGTCTATGGCCTCCTCGCGGTGGCCGCACACGGCACGGAGGAGCAGCGGGGCCGACTGCTGCCCGCTCTGCGGCAGGGCACGGTGGTGGCCACGGGGGCCTTTCCGGCGCGGAGCGGTGTGGAGGTGGCCACGCCCCGCGAGCCCGGCGGGGAGCACGGAGGAGTGCTTGGCGGGGCGCTCGCCGGGGAGCCCGACGGTGTGCTCCGGGGCATTGTGCCGTGGGTGCCATGGCTGAGGGACGCCACGCATGTGCTGGTGGCCGCGGCCGACCGCAGCCTGTGGATGGTGTCGGTGGCGGGTGCGCGCGTGGAGTCCGTCGAGCTGACCGCGCCCTGGTCGGCGGGGCGGTTGGTCCTCGACCGGACGCCCGGGGAGCGGATCGGCGGGGCGGAGGCGTACGAGGACGTGCGGGCGAGCGCGCGGACGGCCTTCGCCGGGTTGCAGGCCGGGGTGTGCGCGGGGTCCCTGGCCCGCGCCGTGGCCCACACGAATGAGCGGGAGCAGTTCGGCCGTCCGCTCGCCGCCAAGCAGGCCGTCCAACTGAGAGCCGCCGACGCCCATATGGACACCGAGGCGATACGGGTCACGGCCTACGAGGCGGCCTGGCGCCGCGACAAGGGCCTCCCATACGGCACGCACGCGCTGACCGCGGCCTGGTGGGCGTCGGAGGCGGGCAAGCGCGTCGTGCACGCGGGCCAGCATCTGCACGGCGGCATGGGCGCCGACCTCGACCATCCCGTGCACCGGCATTTCCTGTGGGGGCGGCAGTTGGACGCGTACTTGGGGTGTGGGAGCGAAGTCCTGGAGGAGCTGGGGGGCCTGCTGGCCACAGAGGCGGAGCAAGCGGCATTGGCGTCACAGGAGGCAGGAGGCAGGAGGCAGGGGGCAGGGGGCAGGGGGCAGGGGGCAGGGAGCAGGTGGCAGGAGAGCCGGGGAGCCGGGGAGTCAGGGAGCTGGGGAGTGGGACAGCGTACGAAGGGGGAGCCGGTATGAGGACAGGTGAGGAGCTGCCGTCGCTGGAGGTGCCGATCACCCGCATCCTGATCGTCGCCGGTGCCATCGCGTCCCGCGACTACCAGGACGTGCACCACGACGCGGAGCTGGCCCGGACCAAGGGCTCCCCCGACATATTCATGAACATCCTGACGACCAACGGCCTGGTCGGTCGGTACATCACGGACCACTTCGGCCCCACAGCCATCCTGCGCAAGGTGGCGATACGTCTCGGCGCGCCCAACTACCCCGGGGACACGATGGTGCTGACGGGCACGGTCGAAGAGGTCGACACCGCACCCGAGGGCGAGACAGCCACCGTCAAGGTCGTCGGGGCCAACGGCATCGGCAAGCACGTCACCGGCACAGTGACCGTGACCCTTCCCGCAGGAGGCGCCGCATGAGTGTCCGTACGCGTGACGGTCTCGGAGGCAAGGCCGCGATCGTCGGTATCGGGGCGACGGAGTTCTCCAAGGACTCCGGGCGCAGTGAGCTCAAGCTGGCCGTGGAGGCGGTGCGGGCGGCGCTCGACGACGCCGGGCTCTCCCCCGCCGACGTCGACGGCATGGTCACCTTCACCATGGACACCAATCCGGAGATCACGGTCGCCCAGGCGGCCGGTATAGGAGAGCTGTCCTTCTTCTCCCGCGTCCACTACGGCGGCGGAGCGGCCTGCGCCACCGTGCAGCAGGCGGCGCTCGCGGTGGCGACCGGAGTGGCCGAAGTCGTTGTCTGCTACCGCGCGTTCAACGAACGGTCGGGGCGCAGATTCGGCTCAGGAGTGCAGCAGCGGCAACCGTCCGCCGAGGGCGCGGCGCTCGGCTGGTCCCTGCCGTTCGGCCTGCTGACCCCCGCCTCCTGGGTGGCGATGGCGGCCCAGCGCTATCTCCATACGTACGGGCTGACTCCGGACGTCTTCGGCCATGTGGCCGTGATGGACCGGAAGTACGCGGCCACCAACCCCGCCGCGTACTTCCACGGCAAGCCGATCACGCTCGCGGAGCACGCCGCGTCGCGTTGGATCGTCGAGCCCCTGCGGCTGCTCGACTGCTGCCAGGAGACGGACGGCGGCCAGGCGATCGTCGTCACGAGCGTGGAGCGGGCCCGCGATCTCCCGCGTCCTCCTGCAGTGATCACGGCGGCGGCCCAGGGAGCGGGCCGGGCGCAGGAGCAGATGACCAGCTTCTACCGCGACGATCTGAGCGGCCTGCCCGAGATGAGCGTCGTGGCCCGGCAGCTGTGGCGCACGTCGGGGCTGGCCCCGGCCGACTTCGACGTCGGCATCCTCTATGACCACTTCACGCCGTTCGTACTGATGCAGCTGGAGGAGTTCGGGTTCTGCGCGCCGGGGGAGGCCGCGGGGTTCGTGGCCGAAGAGCGACTGCCGCTGAACACGCACGGCGGGCAGCTCGGGGAGGCGTATCTGCACGGCATGAACGGCGTGGCGGAAGCCGTCCGACAGATACGAGGCACGTCCGTGAACCAGATACCAGGCGCCGCGCGCACGCTGGTGACCGCGGGCACGGGAGTCCCCACATCGGGGCTGATTCTGGGGTCGGACGGCTGAACGCGGCGCGTGTCCCCGGCTCGGATGAGGCGCGGGGCCGTTCACTCGCCGTATGCGTCTCCAAAAACTGATCATTGGACTTGTCCTCGCGCTGGCGGTCCTGGCCCTCGATCTGACCGCGTCCCCACCAGGCGCCAAGGCGGCCCCCGCCGACGCGCGCGAGGACGCCGCCTGGCCCGACACCACGGAATCCGCCGAGCTGCTGGCCAAGGCGCCGACCTACCGGGGGCGGGCCTTCGACACCTGCATCGCCCCGACCCTCGACACGATGCGGCGCTGGCAGTACTCCCCGTACGGCGCCGTGGGCGTCTACTACGGGGGGCGCGGCCGGGCGTGCAAGCGCCAGCCGAACCTGAACCGCGGCTGGACACGCGCGGTGGACCGGATGGGGTGGCGGGTGCTCCCGCTGTACGTGGGTTCGCAGTCGCCCTGTGTCATCGCCAAGCACAAGAAGGGAGTCCGTATCGGACGGCACCCCTGGAGTCAGGGGAAGCGGGAGGCACGTGACGCGGTGCGCAGCGCCAAGGCCGTCAGCATCCGCAGGGGCAGCCCGCTCTACCTGGACATGGAGGCGTACTCCTACCGGCAGAAGGCGTGTGCTCGCACCACGCTCTCCTTCGTACGGTCCTGGGACCGTGAGGTGCGCAGGCACGGCTACATCCCCGGCTTCTACAGCAGCGCCGGCTCCGGAGTACGGCACATGGAGCTGTCGCGGCGGGCGGGCGTGCGGGATCTGCCGTCGGTGATGTGGTTCGCGCGCTGGAACACCCGGCCGCACCTCTACCGCGAGCCCTCGCTGCGCCGGAACGCCTGGAACCCGGGGCGGCGCATCCACCAGTACGCGGGGAACGTGAGGGAACGGCACGCTGGGCGCACGATGACGATCGACCGCAATCTGATGCACGCTCCCGTGGCGCGCATCCGCTAGACGGCCCCGCCTGCCGGTGCCCCGTGTGCCCGTGTGCCCGTGTGCCCGTGTGTCGGCGGTGCCCGTGTGCCCGTGTGTCCACGGTGCTCTCAGGGGTGAACCCTCAGGGGTGTGCTCCGCCTCCTCCACCTGTAGGAGGTGGGGCCGGCCCCACTCGTACAACCTGAGGCGGACACCGTTTCGGGACTTGGGGCCGATCCGCGAAGTAGGGGGCGCTTCTAGCGTGGAGCCATGACCGCATCCATGGTGTCCGTGTGCACCAGCGCATCGAAGGCCGCGACGCGGGGCACGGGCCCGACGAGGGCCACCGGGCCCTTCGCGTACCCGTCGTTCGCGTCCTACGTACGGGCACGCCAGCCCGTACTGCTGCGCACCGCCCGCTCGCTGACCGCGAATCCGAGCGATGCCGAGGACCTGCTGCAGACCGCGCTGACCAAGACGTATGTCGCGTGGGACCGGATCGAGGATCATCGCGCGCTCGACGGCTATGTGCGCCGCGCCCTGCTGAACACGCGTACGTCGCAGTGGCGCAAGCGCAAGGTCGACGAGTTCGCGTGCGACGAGCTGCCGGAGCCCGAGGTGACGCCGGTCGGGGACCCGGCCGAGCAGCAGGTGCTCCGCGACGCGATGTGGCGCGCGATCATGAAGCTGCCGGACCGGCAGCGGGCGATGGTCGTCCTGAGGTATTACGAGGACCTCAGCGAGGCGCAGACCGCCGAGGTGCTCGGTGTCTCGATCGGGACGGTGAAGAGCGCGGTGTCGCGCGCGCTCGGCAAGCTGCGCGAGGACCCGGAGCTGACGCCGGTCCGCTGAGCACGCGGGGAGACCGGACCGGGTCGCCGAGGCGCCCACCTCTGCGAGTCGATGATCGATCATCCCCTGGAGTAGTGACATACCAAGCGGTATGCGCGCAGAATCAGCCGCAACCCTTACTGCCGCGCAGGCGAGTACTGCCGCGTAGGCGATGTCGCCCCAGGAGGACGCCGTGCTGAGCACGATGCAGGACGTACCGCTGACCGTCACCCGCATCCTCCGGCATGGCTCGACCGTGCACGGGACCTCGCAGATCATCACCTGGACCGGAGAGGGTGCACCGCAGCGCCGCAGCTACCGCGAGATCGGTGAGCGCGTGGCCCAGCTCGCCCACGCCCTGCGCGAGGACCTCGGCGTCACGGACGACGAGCGGGTCGCCACTTTCATGTGGAACAACGCGGAACATGTCGAGGCCTACTACGCGGTGCCCTGCATGGGCGCCATCCTCCACACCCTCAATCTGCGGCTGCCCGCCGACCAGCTGACGTGGATCGTCAACCACGCCGCCGACCGCGTCATCATCGTCAACGGCTCCGTCCTCGGCCTGCTCGCGCCGCTGCTCCCGCAGATGACGACCGTCGAGCACATCGTCGTCTCGGGCCCCGGCGACCGCTCGCTCCTGGCGGGCGCGCAGGTACGCGTACACGAGTACGAGGAGCTGCTCGCCGGCAAGCCCACGGCCTACGACTGGCCCGAGTTGGACGAGCGCGCCGCGGCCGCCATGTGCTACACCTCCGGCACCACCGGCGACCCCAAGGGCGTCGTCTACTCCCACCGCTCCATCTACCTCCACTCCATGCAGGTCAACATGGCCCAGTCGATGGGGCTGACCGACGCGGACACCACCCTGGTGGTCGTTCCGCAGTTTCACGTGAACGCGTGGGGGCTGCCGCACGCCACCCTCATGACTGGCGTGAACATGCTGATGCCGGACCGTTTTCTGCAGCCCGCGCCGCTCGCCGAGATGATCGAGGCGGAGCGGCCCACTCACGCGGCCGCCGTCCCCACCATCTGGCAGGGCCTGATGGCCGAGCTCACCGCGAAGCCGCGTGACGTCGGCTCGCTCACGCAGGTCACCATCGGTGGCGCGGCCTGCCCGCCGTCGCTGATGGAGGCGTTCGACCGCCTCGGCATGCGGGTCTGTCACGCCTGGGGCATGACGGAGACCTCCCCGCTCGGCACGGTCGCCCACCCGCCGGCCCACGCGATCGGCACCGACGACGAGTTCCGCTACCGGCTCACGCAGGGCCGCTTCCCCGCCGCCGTCGAGGCCCGCCTGGTCGGTCCCGGTGGCGAGCACCTGCCCTGCGACGGCGAGTCGGCCGGTGAGCTGGAGGTGCGCGGCCCCTGGATCGCGGGCGCCTACTACGGCGGCGCGGGCGGCGAGCTGCTCAGGCCCGAGGACAAGTTCAGCGAGGACGGCTGGCTGAAGACCGGCGACGTCGGTGTGATCAGCCCCGACGGCTTCCTGACCCTCACCGACCGGGCCAAGGACGTCATCAAGTCGGGCGGCGAGTGGATCTCGTCGGTCGAGCTGGAGAACGCCCTGATGTCCCACCCCGATGTCGCCGAGGCCGCCGTCGTGGCCGTGCCCGACGAGAAGTGGGGCGAACGCCCGCTGGCGACCGTCGTGCTGAAGGAGAACGCGACCGCCGACTACGCGGCCCTGCGCGCCTTCCTCGCGGACAGCATCGCCAAGTGGCAGCTCCCCGAGCGATGGGCGATCATCCCCGCGGTCCCGAAGACCAGCGTCGGCAAGTTCGACAAGAAGGTCCTGCGCCGGCAGTACGCCGACGGGGAACTCGACGTCACGCAGCTCTGACGCCCCGGGCCCCGCGGCCCCCCCACGGCCCGGTATCGCGGTCGTCGCCCACCTGAGCGCCAGCCACAGGGCGGCGACCGCGCACACGCCCGTCCAGCCCCAGTGGGGTGAACGCGCTGCCCGCGAGAGCCGAGGCCAGCGCGCCGCAGGCGAAACCGGCCACCACATAGGCGGTGTTGGCGACCGCCGCCGCACACAGCGCCCAGAGCGCCCCCTCGCCCAGCCAGAACAGGGGCACCGACACCGCCGCGAGGGCGTATCCGTACGCGCCACGACCTTCGCCGCGCCGAAGCGGTCCACGGGCCGCCCGCGAGCGGCGCGACCAGGCTCGCCGCGAGGCCGAAGAGCCCGAACAGTCCCGCTGAGTGCACGTACGAGTTATGAGTGCACGTATCAGCGCACTCATACGTGTATCCAACGTGGATCTGTTAGTTGGTGCCGATCTTCGCCAGCAGGTCCACGATGCGGCTCTGCACCTCGGTGCTCGTGGAGCGCTCCGCGAGGAACAGCACCGTCTCGCCGGCCGCGAGGCGCGGCAGTTCCGTCTCGTCGACGGCGGCGGTGTAGACGACCAGCGGGGTGCGGTTCAACTGCCCGTTCGCGCGCAGCCAGTCGATGATTCCGGCCCTGCGGCGGCGCACCTGGAGCAGGTCCATCACCACGAGGTTCGGCCTCATCTGCGCCGCCAGCGTCACCGCGTCCGCGTCGCTCGCGGCCCGCGCGACCTGCATGCCGCGCCGTTCGAGCGTCGCGGTCAGGGCGAGCGCGATCTCCTCGTGCTCCTCGATGAGCAGCACACGTGGTGGATGCTGCTCGCTGTCGCGGGGCGCGAGGGCCTTCAGGAGTACGGCGGGATCGGCGCCGTACGCCGCCTCGCGCGTCGCCTGGCCGAGGCCCGCCGTCACGAGCACGGGCACCTCGGCGGCCACGGCGGCCTGCCGCAGCGACTGCAGCGCCGTGCGCGTGATCGGTCCGGTCAGCGGGTCCACGAAGAGGGCCGCCGGGAACGCCGCGATCTGAGCGTCGACCTCCTCGCGCGAGTGCACGATCACCGGACGGTAGCCGCGGTCGCTGAGCGCCTGCTGGGTGGTGACGTCGGGCGCGGGCCACACCAGGAGGCGGCGCGGGTTGTCCAGTGGCTCGGGCGGCAGCTCGTCGTCCATCGGCTGGGGCTGGGGCCGGTTCGCGACCTCGACCGCGCCGCCGGGGCCGTCCAGCGGCTCCGGACCCTCGTCCGCGTTCTTGTCCGGTGCGCCTATGGCGTACGAACGTCCGGCGCCCTCGGTCGTGGACGCGGACCCGAGACGGGACTGGGGGTGCGCTTGGGGCTGCGGGTGCGGGCGCGCCGAGTTCTCGGGACGCTCGTCGCCCGCGGGCTGGGGAGGCGTGGCCAGTCTGCGCCGACGCCCTGAGCCGCCGAGGGTCTGCGACTGCGGGGCGGCGGCCTGGGCCTGCTGTGGCTCGGGGGCGCCGTCCTGCGGCATCGGGCCTGTCGGGGCATGGGGCGGCAGCGGGGCCTGCGGCAGCCGTGAGGGCTGTGAGGGCTGTGGGGACGACTGCGGAGTCCGGACATTGCCCGGCGGCCGGTTGCCCTGGTCGGGCGCGGGCGCCCCGCCCGGTCCGCCTTGCTGCTGCTTCTGCTGCTCGGTGAGCTGCTGGCCGAACGGTACGCCCTGCCCGAGCGTACGCACGCTGAAGGCGCGCCCCTGCGTCGAGTTGGGGTCGCCGGGCGCGGCCTCCGCGGGCAGCGGCTGGGCCGCCCGCGCCTGCGCGGCGCGCTCGGGCGGGAGCGCGGAGCCTCCAGGGGGCGCTGGAGCGCCCTGCGCGGGCACGCCGCCGGCCGGCGTGGTGCCGTCGGGCCAGGGCTGCGGCGCGGGCAGTGGTCCGGGCTGCGATCCGGGCTCGGCGGACTGGCGGTCCTGTTGGGCGCCGGGTGCGACGGGGGTTCCTTGGGCGGGCGTTCCTTGGCCTGGCACAGCCGGGGCTGAAGGGGCTGCCGGAGTCGGCGGGACGCCGGGGGTCCGCGGGGCCGCCGGGCCAGTCGAGGTAGCCGCGGGGCTCTCCGGAGTCGCCGGGTTGGCAGTGACCGGTCGGCGGGAGCGGCGGCGGCCTGTCGGAGCCTGAGCGGGGTGCGGCTGCGGCGGAGTGTGGTCCTCGCCTGCGTTGTGCGGGGCCGAGCTGTGCGGGGTCGTGGCGTGCGGGGCCGAGCTGTGCGGGGTCGTGGCGTGCGGAGCCGTGGCGTGCTGCCCGGTGTCACCCTGGGCGGCCGGGTACGTCCCTCCGGGAGTGCCCGCGTTGACGGAGCCCTGGCGTACAGCGTCCTGGTTCACCACGGCATGGCCGACCGGGCCTTGGCCTGTGGCCGCTTGATCTACGCCCGTCTGGCCGAGGCCACCCGGGCTGACCACGCCCTGCCCGGCAGTGCCCGGCGCGGCGACGCGTCGGCCGACATCACCTTGGCCTGCGGTCTCCTGGCGTACGCCCGTCTGGTTTACGCCCGTTTGGCCCACGCCACCTGCGCTGGCGACCCCTTGCCCGGCAGTGCCCGGCCCGGCGGCACCCTGGCCTACGCCCGTCTGACCGAGGCCATTCGGGCTGACAACACCCTGGCCAGCAGCTCCCTGCCCGGCGACAGCGTGACTGCCCCCGCCTTGGCCTGCGGCTCCCTGGCCCACGCCACCGGGGCTGACGGCGCCCTGCCCCGCAGCCGCCGCTCCCGCGACGCCCTTGTCCACAACGCCCCGGTCCACGGCCACCGCGCGCTGATTCAGCACGGCATGGCCCACCGTGCTCACGGCTTCCGGCGCAGCGGCATCCTGGCCCGGTGTGCCGCCAGGCGTGCCGCGGTCGGCCATGGCCGGGGGCAGCGCGAAGACGCGTCCGCTGTTCGCCTCTTCGGCGGCGGCCCGCTCCTTGGCCGCGGCCAGCGCGCGTCGCGCTCGCCGTCCCGTGGGCCGCGCGGCGTCGCCGTGGGCGGCATCCACCGCAGCGAGTTCCGTGCCCGCTGTGGCGAGTTCCGTGCCCGGCGTGGCGAGTTCCGTGCCCGGCGTGGTGCTGGACGTCTCCGACGGCCCCGAAGCCAGCGCGGGTAGCGCGTGCTGCTCACCGGCCCGCCGTGCGCGACGCCCCGTCCCGTCCGCGGGCACCGGTACGCCCTGCGGGGGCACCGTCTGGCCCAACGCGGCGGACCCGGCCGCGTGTTCGGCCGCCGTCACCACGGCGCCCTCGGCGGCACTCGGCCGCCCGCGCCGCCGCCCGGTACCGCCCGAAGCGCCACCCGAGGTGACCCCTGAAGCGCCACCGACCGTCTCCGAAGAGCCCGCCTCCGCCTCGGAGCCACCACCCAAGGTGTCCAGGGTGTCCACGCTCCCTGGAGCCGCAGTCGCCGCCGCAGCCGCCGTCGCCTCCGTGGCGCGCCGGCCCCTGCGTCGTCCCGTGCCGGTCGGCGCGGGGGACGACCCGGTCTCCGTACCACCGGAGGAGCTACCGGAGGAGCTGCCGGAGGAGTCCGTGGCCCCCGGAACACCGCTCTCCAGGAAGGAGTCCACAGAGGGACGCCGAGCCCGTCGACGTCCGCCGCCCATGGTGGCCGTCGCCTGCTCGGGCACCACGACCGAGCCACCCGCGGCGGGGGCTGCCGCCCGCGAAACGGCCCTCTCCGTAGAGCCCGCTCCGGGACCGCCGCTCTCCGTAGAGCCCGCCCCGATCGGTACTTCAAGAACGTACGCACTGCCGCTCATGCCCGGCACCTCGTGCGTCTGGAGCACACCTCCGTGCGCCCGCACGATGCCCCGCACGATCGGTTCGTGCACTGGGTCCCCGCCGGCGTAGGGCCCCCGCACCTCGATGCGGACGACCTCGCCGCGCTGTGCCGCGGCCACGACGATGGTCGAGTCGACGTAACCACCCGCCGCGCCGACACCGGCGCCGACGCCCGCGCGCGTGTTGCCCGTCGCGTCGATCCCCGCCACGTCCGCGACGAGATGAGCCACCGCCGTGGCGAGCCGCTCCGCGTCGACCACGACCTCGATCGGCGGCGCGTGCACCGCGAACTGGGCCCGTCCGGGCCCGATCAGCTCGACCGCGCCCTCCACGCCCGTGGCGACGACCGCGTCGAGCGGGACCGTCGTGAGGGACAGCTGTTCGTCGCCCGCGTCGAGCCGCTGGAAGCCGAGGACGTTGTCGACCAGCGTCGTCATCCGGGCGTACCCGGCGGACAGGTGGTGCAGGACCTGGTTGGCCTCGGGCCACAACTGGCCCGCGTCGTCCGCGGCCAGGGCGGCCAGCTCGCGGCGCAGCTCGTCGAGGGGCCCGCGCAGGGACGAGCCGAGGACGGCGAGCAGCTGCTCGTGCCGCGCCGCCAGCGCGTCGTAACGCGCCTTCTCGCGCTCGGCCAGCTCTTCGAAGCGGTCCTTCTCGCGCTCGGCGAGCGCCGCGTACCGCTCCTGTTCGGCGGCGAGTTCCTCGGCGCGCTGTTCCTCGGCGGCCTTGATCTCCTCGGCGCGCTGCTCGGCGGCGGCGCGGAGCTCCTCCGCGTGCCGCGCGAGGGCGGCCTCGTGCTTCTCGGCCAGCTCGTCGTAGGGCCTGCGGTCGGTGAACGTCATCACCGCGCCGACCAGCTGGTCCCCGTCGCGCACCGGTGACGTCGTCAGGTCGACCGGCACCTTGGCGCCGCTCTTGGACCACAGGACCTGTCCGCGCACCCGGTGCTTGCGCCCGGAGCGGAGTGTGTCGGCGAGCGGGGACTCTTCGTAGGGGAAGGGTTCGCCGTCGGCGCGCGAGTGGAGGACCAGCGGGTGCAGTTCCTGCCCGCCGAGGTCGCTCGCCCGGAAGCCCAGTATCTGCGCGGCGGCCGGGTTGACGAGTACGACCCGTCCGTCGGTGTCCGTACCGACGACGCCCTCGGCCGCGGCCCGCAGGATCATCTCGGTCTGCCGCTGGGAGCGCGCGAGTTCGGCCTCGGTGTCCACGGTGCCCGAAAGATCCCGTACGACGAGCATCAGCAGTTCGTCGCCGGTGTAGCCGTGGTTGTCGTACGCGGTCCTGCCGTCCTCCAGCGGGGAGCTGGTGACCTCGACGGGGAACTCGGTGCCGTCCGTGCGCCGCGCGGTCATACGGGTGGGTTTGGTCCGCCCGCGCTCGTCGATGGTGTCCGGGCGCCGCATGGACCCGGGAATGAGCCGGGAGTCGAACTCCGGCAGGAGATCGAGCAGACCACGCCCGACCAGTGCGGTGCCCGGTGTCTCGAACGCCTCCAGCGCGATCGCGTTGGCGTTCACGACGGTGCCGTTGGCGTTGACCAGCACCAGCGCGTCCGGGAGCGCGTCGAGTATGGCTGCGAGGCGAGCAGCGCCTCGGGATGGCCTGCTGCTCACGACGACGCTTCCTCCCTGGTTACCGCTGCTTGCCGACCCGCTCAGACCATCTTGCCCCTCGGCCCGTGGCGTGTCACGGGAGGGAGTCTACGGGGAGTGGTTACCCGCGCGACGCCGGATGAGAGGGAGGTCGCACGCAGAAGATGTGAGTTTTCAGTACCGCCTGGTCACGGGCGGGTGGAGGCCACCGCATAGAGACGGCGGCCCCACCGGTCATCACGAGGTGCGGGGAAGCACCGGCGCGAGGCGGTCCCAGCGCGAGATCTCGCAGCCGTCGCCGCGGGTGTACGTCGCGTCGACGGGCCGTCCCTGCCAGGTCCCCTTGATGTGCGCGGTGGCGGGACCGCCGTACTGCCGCGTGCACATCGCGCCGGCCGGTACGGGAGCGAAGGGGTCGGTCCCGTAGACCGTCACCTCGTCGAGGCGCGCGCACGCGGCCTTCGCGGCCGGGTGCGTCCCGCCCGTGGGGTGGCACCTCAGTTCGTACGTTCCCTCGCCGTCGCCTCCCGAGCCGGTAACGGTGATCAAGAGCCGGTCGGTCGGGGCTTCGGCGGGTGCGACGGCGGGCGTGTCGGCGGGCGTGTCGGTGTGCGGGGCAGCGTGCGCGGTGAGGGGCACGACGGAGAGCGCGGCGGCGGAGGCGGCGGCGGTGAGGATGAGGCGACGCAGCATGTGGGGCTCCACGGGTCGGCGGTAGCGGTGGTAGCGGCGATAGGGCCCCGTATGAGGGGACCCCGTACGGGCGGACCCACGGGTGGATCCACAGCCTTTAACGCTGTCCGCGGCGTGACGTTGCGGGGACGGGGTAACGCTTTGCTCTGCGGGCCGCGGGACTAGTACCGTGGAGGACGCGATTGGTGGCACGCCGCCCGGCTGTGTCATCATCTGCACGCACCCCCGCGCTCGCGCAGGGCGTGAAAGCTGGAGGCGTCGCCTAGTCCGGTCTATGGCGCCGCACTGCTAATGCGGTTTGGGCCTTCAAGCCCATCGAGGGTTCAAATCCCTCCGCCTCCGCGCTGTGAGCCCGAAGCCCCGGTCGTCCTCGACCGGGGCTTCGGTCGTTCTGGGGGCGGCCAGGGGGTGGGGTCAGACCTGGATCAGACCTGGGTCAGGCCTTGGGTTGCGGTCGACCGGCCGGCGGTCCGGAGCGCGTTTGCCCAGCTCAGAGCAGGTTTGGGAAACGGATTTCGCCTCACGGCGCAGGTCATGTAATGTTGTTCTCGCAACGCCGACGGGGCAGAAAAAACCCCGGAAGCGCAAGGCACAAGCACTCGTAGCTTAACGGATAGAGCATCTGACTACGGATCAGAAGGTTGCAGGTTCGAATCCTGCCGAGTGCACAGCAGGCAAGAGGCTCTAGCGGGTAACCGCTAGAGCCTCTTGTGTTTGCGTTGACGGCAGTCGTTGGCGGCAACCGTCCTAGATCGCGACGGGCGACCCCGTTGGGCCGTCACGCGGATGGAGCTGTGCCCGAGGACTTCCGTGATCGTCCGAGCATCCGCGCCCTGCTCGTGCAGGAGCGAGGCGCAGGTGTGCCGAAGATCGTGGAAGCGGACCTGACGGATGCCCGCCCGATTGCTCAGCGCCTCGAAAGCGCGGTTCAGGTTCCGGGGCTCGATCGGCGTCCCGTGGTGTGTGGTGAACACAAGATCCGATGCCGTCCACTTCTCACCGGCCGCCAGCCGGTCGGCCCTCTGCTGCGCGCGACGCGCCCGTAATGCCGTCCTGCACTCATCTGGCAGCGCGAGCCGACGTGCGGAGCGACGGGTCTTCGTGGCCGTGAGCGACAGCTCACCGCCGGCCCGCTGGAGGCTGGGGGCGACAGGCCCCCACGGCTTTAGCCACCTCCCTGACCATGCCCGACCTCAACCCGGGCGGGACACCGGCCAAAGCCGTGAGCGCCGGCCGCGTGGGGCAACGCGCCATTCATCAGGCTGAGCACGACAGATCAACTGACCAATGCCGGAGGCGCGATCGTCCGTGCGCGGTCGTACAGATCACGGGCCGACGCGTTCCGCAGATGGGGGCGGATGAGGCCGAACATCGCTTTCACGCGGTCGTCGGCCCGTCCGGACTGAACCATGGGGTAGTCGTCGAGGGCCTGGTGCCAGGTGGCGCAGGCTGCCTCCAAGTGCCCTATCTCCAGCTGCCTTTCAGCCAGAAGGCCGCGCCTAAGTACCCGCGTGCGCCTATAGACGCTCTGGCGCATTTGGTCCGCCTGTTGCATGGCTTCTACTGCACCGGCTTGGTCGCTGAGCTCGTAACGCACCTGACTGACGTGGTAGTTGAGCGACGACGGGTCGTACGAGCCGAATGCCCTGCCACGCGACTCGGCACGGTCCATGGCCGCCTCTGCCTCCCGGATGTACCGGAGTGCGCTCGCACGGTCGCCTGTCTGCGCCGCCGTGTGCGCTTGTTGCCCGGCGAGGAAGGCCCGCATCCGAGGTCCCGCCTTCGGGGATGCTGCGGCAGCAGCGTCCGCCAGCTCCATGGCTTTGGACCCATGGCGTAGATCGACCGCCTGCACGCTCATGCCACGCAAGGTCGTGCAGTACGTGAGGTGATCCTCCGCCGCCCCGGCCAGTTCCAGGGCCTTGACGTAGTAGCGCTGTGCGAGCCCGTGGAGCCCTTCGTCCACGGCCATGTAGCCCGTCAGGTACAGCAGATCCGAGGCGGCGGACTGCATGGCTTGCCGGACATCCTCGGGAGCATCGGCACGCAGGTACGAGGCAACTGTGTTGACCATGAAGGACGCCGCCATTGGGCGTGCATGACGTCCCCCGAATTGGTCGTCCAGCTCTGAGACCCGCTCGGTCATCGCTATGACCATGTCCACTTCGTTCATGCCGATGCGCGATGTGCGACCGGACTGCACAGCCTCAGCACGCCCGATCACGTCGGGCCAACCGGGGATCGTCAAGGCGACCGAGAACAGGCCCGCACCGAGGACTCTGCGGCGGGACGGGTCCATATCTTGCCTCCCCAGGTCGATCAGTCCTTCCACGGTATCCGTGGACGAGGGGGAGTGATCGAGGGGAACGGGCAGGCCCGCTTCAGCATGCGTGACCGGACGGCCGAGCCGACGGGAGAAGGCTTCGAGGAGGCAGCTCCGCACGGCATCGCGCGGAACGGTGCCGCCAAGCCAGTGGCTCACGGCCGATTCGTCGTAGCGCAGGGGCGTGCGGGTTTCCGTACCTATGCGGTTCACGGCTCGTGCGAACTGGCGGTACGTCCAACGGCTCTCGGCGAGCAGGTGGCCGAGCGCTGTGTTCGGTTCGCGCTTCGCCATAGCTCTCAACTCCCCACGCTCTTGCGCGTTTCAAGGCTTTCAAGTCCTGAGGGTGCTGCAACGGTACCGCCGTGCGTGGTCGCGCGGTTGCGTAGAGCACACGAAAGATCGGCGAACCGCTCGCCACAGACATCCCCCGAGGGGCTGAGCCATGAGAAGCGAAGCGCGGGCAGAGCTTGCCCGGATGACCGAGGAACAGGGCACCGATGGCGTGCTGAAGGTCGACAGCTTGGATGCGTACGAGCTGCCCCCTGGATCCATGAAATACCCGCCGTGCCAGTGCCCCCAGCACCGTGCCGCCCAGGCCCAAGAGGCCGCCGACGACGGGCACGGGGTAAGCGCCGGTGAGGCCGACGACCGCAGTTCGGGCGAGCAGTCGTGAGCCGGTTGGCCGCGTGTGACCAGCTACGCCGGAGCGCTCCTGATCATCGACATCCCGGCATCGGCCGGGTTCGTGCTCGGCATGACTGCCACAGGCCCGACCACCCCATGAACTCCCGCCCGACTGCCGTTGCGTGACGGCGGTTGGCAGTCGGACGGGTCCACCGATGCACCAACCAACGAAGGAGAGTGCAGCAGTGTCCGCAACGCTAGTACGGCCCGCCCCGGAGGTCGCGGCTCGGCGAGCCCGCGAGATCCTCGCGATCGTCGAGGGTGATCGGGAGTTCGACCGCTTGCGCACCGCGTGTGCCAAGTACGACGAAGACTGGCAGTGCTTCATGGGCTACGCCCTGGTGGACGGGTTCGATGTCGCGAAGGACACCGAGCCCTTGTTCCCCGAGGCCATGCGCGCCATGGCCATCAAGTCGGCCATCTATGAGATGACGGACGACGAGGAGGCCGCCGAGATCCCCGTAGCAGTCCCCGTGGACGAGATGGTCCACGCACTCGCCGCTCAGTTCACCGTGCTCTGCCGCATCCAGACCCGCACCGGGATCAAGTTCGTGCACGCCACGGACCGCGAAGCCATCGGCGCATGGGACCACGGCGACTACACCCACCAGGTGTACCGCGCGGCGTGGGGGCCGATGAACGAGCGCTACTGGTTCGACAAGGACGAGACCGCCAGGCGCAAGGCCATCGTCGCGGCCAAGTACGAGCCGCTCGGCATCCTCGATGGTGGCCGTCGTTTCGCCCCCGGCTTCCCCATGGCCGGCTAGCGGGGTCTAGTTGAAGGCACGGCGCAGTGCCAGGGTCGCGTCAACCTCTGGGAAGGCCCGCCGGATCTCACGGTCCGCCAGGTCGATCAGGAACTCAAGCGCACCAGGGGCTGCGCCGTGCACCAACTCACGCAGATATCCATCGAGTTCGGCGACGTCATCGGGCAGCGCGACGTCTGCCAGCAGGGCGACACCGTCCGTCTTGTACGGCGCGGGCGGTAGCCCCACCTTCTCCGGGTGCACGCAGACAGGCACGCCACGCAGGGTGTACCTGTGGCCGTCCTCGGGATTGAAGGGGCACTCGCGAGACGGCCGCTCGGCCACGTCGAATTCACCGAGTGGGAAACGGCGGGACGGACAGATGCCGCACGCGCGGTGGCCGTCACCGGAGACGAAAGCCTCAACCATGCGCAGAGAGTAGCGTGGTGCACAGTTTAATTCTAGAAAACCTTGCCGTGTGCAATGATGATCTGTTCGGCCGTAAAGCGCATCAGTGGGATCTCGCGCGACAGTTTTTCATCATGCGCGAAAGGGGCGTACTTCGGCAGCTCACCTTCTTTTGCGTGAACCAGGGCATTCCTTATTTTATAGATTCTCTTTGCTGCGGCAGCGCACACCTTCTCTTCGTCGGCCATCCGCAGATCTACCTTGCTGGCGCCAGCAAACACATCGGTACTGTTTGCGTAATAGTCGACCAAGGTGTTGTTGTAAGCGTCGAGGTCGGAAATGAGTCGAGGCACGGCAACGAAGCGATCGAGTACTAGGTGCAGTGCTCGCTGCTCATTCACTCCGCCTTCGTCCCTCACTCGGCGCTGAGTCTTGTTGGCGATCTGGATGATGCCCTGAATGTCCTTCGCGCGGCGAGCCGAGAAAGAGGGGTCAGCGATGCCTGCACGTACTTGGTTCACTAGGTCATCTTTGAAAACCTTCTCAAAGAAGTGTTCGGAACTGGTGCGGGTTCTCCGTAGATGGCGCAGGCGGGACGGTCAATGATCGTTTGGAGATGACGGCAACGACGGCACACACGGGCTCGTGAGCGCGAACGTAGCGCCCAAGCTAGGAGGCGAACGGGCCCTCTCTCAGGCCATCGCCCCAACCTACGGATCAGAAGGTTGCAGGTTCGAATCCTGCCGAGTGCACATAGCTGAGAGGCTTCCGGAGATCATCCGGGGGCCTCTTGCGTTCCCGGGGGTGTACGCCCCGATGTCAGTGGCGTGCGGCATCGTGGTTCTTGGCGGGGCTTCCATCTGGAAGGAGTACGGCTATGGAGTGGCGTTGCGCGGGGCTCGGGTGGCCGGGTGGGGGGCCCGTGTTGCGGTGGGACGGTGGGAGGAGCAGTGCGCTCGCGTATGGGCGGGCGATCGGGTTCCGGGCCGTCGGTGAGCGGCGGTGCGTGGGGGCGCGCGGGAACCTTTGCCCTCTGCGGGCCGTGGTGCCGGCGCGGGCCACGCAGGCGCGGTGCCCTGAGTGCGCGCGGCTCGACCGGGCGTTCTCCGTGGCGGCGGACGGGGTGCCGGATGATCCGCGTACGTATCGGGTGTATCTCGCGTGGTTCGGGGCCGGGCTGGTCAAGGTCGGGATCACGGCGGAGGAGCGGGGTGCGGCGCGACTCCTGGAGCAGGGAGCCGTGGCGTTCTGCTGGCTGGGGCGCGGGCCGTTGATGGCGGCTCGGCGTACGGAGGAGTTGCTGCGGGGCGCGCTCGGGGTGCCGGATCGGGTGCCTTATGCGCGTAAGCGTGCGGTGCGGGGGGAGCTGCCCGGGTGGGACGAGCGGGTGGGGGAGTTGGAGGGGCTTTATCGGCGGGCCGTCGTCTTGGAGGGGTGGGCCGAGACGTTGGAGCGAGTGGAGTTCTTGGCGGTCGATCACTCGGGGGCGTTTGGGCTGGGGGCGGCGGCGGACGGGGTCGTTCAGGGGGTTGTGCGGGAAGTGGTTGATGGTGGGGTGGTCGCGGGGCGGCTTGTTGCTGCGGCCGGGCCTGATCTGCATCTGGAGGTCGCGGGCGGGGACGGGGACCGGGGCGGGGGTGTGCTTGTCGTTGATACGCGGGTGCTTGTGGGGTGGCAGTTGGCGGGGGCCGATGTGGGGGCGGGGGTGACTGTGCCGGTTCAGGGGGTGGGGGTGGGTGCCGGTGCCCGTGCTGACGCCCGTGCTGGTGCTGGTGAGCAGGGTGGGCTCTTCTGACTGTGGGGTCTTCTGGCGGGGTCTCCCCGGTGGGGCCTTGGGGGCATGGCTTGGCTGTCGTTCGGATTCGGGTTCGGGTGATGGCAGTGGGTGGCTTGTTTGCTGACCGGAGGGTCAAGGGTTGGTGACCTGAGGGCAAGGAGTGGGGAGCAGGGGTGGACACCGGGGGGTGGGGGTTTGAGGGTGGGAGGATGAGTGATCTTGTGGCGGGGCCGGTCGGGCCGTTCGAACCGCCTTATTACGTTGTCGTGTTCAGCTCGGTGCGCACCGAGGGCGACCGGGGGTATGGCGAGACCGCCGAGCGCATGGACGAGTTGGTCGCCGCCGTGCCGGGCTTCCTCGGGGTGGAGTCCGCGCGGACGCCGGGCGGGCTCGGCATCACCGTCGGGTACTTCCGTGACGAGGACGCCATCAAGGCCTGGCAGGGCCATCCCGAGCACCGCACGGCGCAGCGGCGCGGGCGTGAGGAGTGGTACGAGTCGTACGTTCTCCACGTCGCCAAGGTCGAGCGGAGCCACAGCCACGGCGTTGCGCGTGGTTAGAGGGGGTGGTGTGGGGGCTCCTTGCGGATGCGGGGCTTCCGGTGGTGACGCACTCCGGGTCCGGGTCCGGGCCCGAGCCCGGCAAGCACACCGGGCCCGCGGCGGTGGCGCGGCTGCTCGCGCGGCATCCGCGGCTGCGGCTCGTCGTGGCGCTCATGGGCATGCCCGAGTACGCCGAGTTCCTGGCGCCGGCCGAGCGGTACGAGGAGGTGCGCCTCGACACGACCATGGCTTCACCGACTTCAGCGGGGGGGGGGGAGAGAGTGGCTGCGGGGGGGCTCTATGGGAATGAGGCCCGGCTCTTCGGGGGTCTGCTGAGGGCCCGCCTTTCTCAGGGAATTCACAGGTTCGCGCAAGAGTGCTCTCAGGGGCGCGGCCCAGGCTGTGTGGCATGACCACGATCTCGCCCCAGGCGCGTACCGAACTGCTCAGGCCGGACGGGAGCCCCGTCCGCGTACTCGTGGTGGACGACGAGGCGTCGCTCACCGATCTGATGTCCATGGCCCTGCGGTACGAGGGCTGGCAGATACGCAGCGCGGGGGACGGCGCGGGCGCGGTGCGGGTGGCGCGCGCGTTCCGGCCCGACGCCGTGGTGCTGGACATGATGCTGCCCGACATGGACGGTCTCTCCCTGCTCGGCAGGCTGCGCCGGGAGATGCCGGACGTGCCCGTGCTGTTCCTGACCGCGAAGGACGCGGTGGAGGACCGTATCGCCGGGCTCACCGCCGGTGGCGACGACTACGTCACCAAGCCCTTCAGTCTGGAGGAAGTGGTCGCGCGGCTGCGCGGGCTCATCCGGCGGGCCGGGGCCGCGGACAAGCGCAGCGAATCCACCCTGGTGGTGGGGGACCTCACGCTGGACGAGGACAGTCACGAGGTGACGCGCGGCGGGGACTCGATCCATCTGACGGCCACGGAGTTCGAGCTGCTGCGGTTCCTCATGCGTAATCCGCGGCGCGTGCTCAGTAAGGCGCAGATCCTCGACCGGGTCTGGAACTACGACTTCGGGGGGCAGGCCAACGTCGTCGAGCTCTACATCTCGTATCTGCGGAGGAAGATCGATGCCGGGCGGGAACCGATGATCCATACGCGGCGCGGGGCCGGGTATCTCATCAAGTCCGCGGTGCCCGTGCCCTCGCCCGTGCCTTCGCCCTCGCCGTCACCCGTGTCTTCGCGCTCGTCCTCGCCCTCACCCTCACCCTCACACTCGCACTCACCCTCACCCTCGTCCTCGTGAGACGTGGCGTCCGGCGGCGGACCCGGGCGCGCACGCTCCGTACGCGGCTCGTGCTGTCCGCCGTCGCGCTGATCGCCGTCGTGTGCGCGGTGATCGGTACCGTCACCACCATCGCCCTGCAGTCGCATCTGTACGCACAGTTGGACGGCGCGCTCGGCGAGGTCGCGAAGCGGGCGGCGGTTCCCTCGGGAGGGCCCGGCGGCGAGCGGGCGCCAGTTCTGCCAGGGCGTGGCAGTCGGCCGCAAGGCGATCCGTTGGAGTTCGTCACGCGGGGGCCGCAGGAGATCGGCACCCTGGGCGCCGAGGTGAACGGCGATTCCGTGGGGCGCGCCCTGGTCAGTGCCGAGCCGCGCAGTGGCACCGGCAGTGCGCTGCCGGTCGCGACGTCCCTGGACGAGGACCAGGTGGACGCGCTCGCCTCTGTGCCGAGGGATGGGCACTCGCACACCGTCGATATCCCCGGGCTCGGTGAGTACCGCGTGACGTACACGACCGGGGAGAACGGCGCCTTCCTCGTCGGGATCCCGACCACCAAGGTGCGTAACACTCTCAACACCCTGATCGTCGTCGAGGTCAGCGTCACCGCGGCGGGCCTGGTCGCGGCCTCGCTCGCCGGCGCGGTGATGGTCGGCGTGGCGCTGCGCCCGCTGCGCAGGATCGCCGGCACGGCGACGCGCGTATCGGAACTGCCCCTGCACAGCGGCGAGGTGGCGCTGTACGAGCGTGCCCCCGACGCCGATCCGCGCACCGAGGTCGGGCAGGTGGGCGCCGCGCTCAACCGCATGCTCGACCATGTCCACTCGGCGCTCGACGCCCGCCAGCAGAGCGAGACGCGCGTACGCCAGTTCGTCGCGGACGCCAGCCACGAGCTGCGGACGCCGCTTGCCTCCATCCGCGGTTACGCCGAACTGACGCGTCGGGGGAGGGAGTCCACCGGGCCCGACACGCGGCACGCGCTCAGGCGGATCGAGTCCGAGGCCGAGCGGATGACGGGGCTGGTCGAGGATCTGCTGCTGCTCGCGCGGCTCGATGCCGAGCGGCAGGAGAGTGCGGGGCTCGCGGGGCGCGAGGGGCGTGCAGCGCTTGCTGGGCTCTCGCGGCCTGCGGGGCTGGCGGGAGGCGGGAGTGTACGTCCGCAGACGTACCGGAGCAGTGATCTAGCGCCGCTCGTCGTCGACGCCGTCGGCGACGCCCGCGCTGCCGGGCCCGGCCATCACTGGCGGCTCGAACTGCCCGGGCCCGATGAGCCCGCGCTGGTCCGCGCCGACACCGACCGGCTCCACCAGGTCGTCGTCAACCTCCTCGGGAACGCCCGCACCCATACTCCGCCGGGTACGACGGTCACGGCCCGGGTGCGTCGGGAGGGGCCCCGCGTCCGCCTGGAGGTCCAGGACGACGGCCCGGGCATCCCGGCCGCCCTCCTGCCCTCGGTCTTCGAACGCTTCGCCCGCGGCGACGCCTCCCGCTCCCGCCACGCGGGCTCGACGGGCCTCGGCCTGGCCCTCGTACGTGCGATCGTGACCGCGCACGGTGGCACGGTGACCGTCGAGAGTGTGTCGGGGCGGACGGTGTTCGCCGTTGAACTCCCGGCGGCGCCGGAAAAGGAGATCTCCTTCTCGGGGCCGGGCCCGCAGACGAGCTCACAGCAGGGCTCGTAGTCGGAGCGCAGCCAGGCTCAAAGCCAAGCCCATAGCCAAGCTCAAAGCCAAGCTCAAAGCCAAGCTCAAAGCCAAGCTCAAAGCCAAGCCCATAGCCAAACTCACAGCCCAGTCCACAGCCCAGCCATAGCCTCGCCACACACCCCTGACAGGCCACTTGGCGAGTGTCGGTCGCATGCGAATCGACTCTCTCCCGGGCGTTCTGCCGTCGCGGGAGCACCTGCCCGCCGCATGGCGTGATGTGCCCGTCCTAGACGTCGTGATCCCGGTTTACAACGAGGAGGGGGACCTCCGGCCGTGCGTTCTCCGGTTGCACGACCACCTCGTCCGCACCTTCCCCTACCCCTTCCGCATCACGGTCGCCGACAACGCCTCGACGGACCGCACCCCTCAACTCGCCGCCGAACTGGCCGACGCCGTGCGGGAAGTGCGGCACGTCCGGCTCGACCAGAAGGGGCGCGGACGGGCGCTGCGCGCCGTCTGGTCCACCTCCGACGCGCCGGTCCTCGCCTATATGGACGTCGACCTCTCCACCGACCTCAACGCGCTGCTCCCGCTGGTCGCCCCGCTCATCTCGGGCCACTCGGACCTGGCGATCGGTTCACGGCTCGCGGGCGGCTCTCGGGTGGTGCGCGGTCCCAAGCGGGAGTTCATCTCACGTACGTACAACCTCATCCTTCGCGGCTCCCTGCACGCCCGTTTCTCCGACGCCCAGTGCGGGTTCAAGGCGATCCGCGGCGATGTGGCGCGGGTGCTGCTGCCGCTCGTGGAGGACACCGGGTGGTTCTTCGACACCGAGATGCTGGTGCTCGCCGAGCGCGCCGGGCTCCGCATCCACGAGGTGCCCGTCGACTGGGTGGACGATCCGGACTCCACGGTCCACCTGGTGCGGACCGCCGCCGACGACCTCAAGGGCGTGTGGCGTGTGGGCCGGGCGCTCGCTGTCGGCGCGCTTCCGCTGGACCGGCTCGCGCGCCCCTTCGGGGACGATCCGCGTGACCGGCAGCTGAGCGGCGTACCCGGCGGCCTCGCCCGCCAGCTCGTCGGCTTCTGCGTGGTCGGTGCCCTCTCGACCCTCTGCTACCTCCTGCTCTACAGCGGCTTCCGTACGTCCACGGGGTCGCAGGCCGCCAACGCGCTCGCCCTGCTGGTATCGGCCGTCGCCAACACCGCGGCCAACCGGAGGCTCACCTTCGGAGTACGCGGCCGCGAGCGCGCGATCCGTCACCAGGCGCAGGGCCTCGTCGTCTTCGGCATCGGCCTCGCCCTCACCAGCGGTTCCCTGGCGGCGCTCGGCGCGGCCTCGGGCACCCCGGCGCACTCCACGGAGTTCGCGGTCCTGATCGCGGCGAACCTCGCGGCGACGGTGCTGCGGTTCCTTCTGCTGCGGGCGTGGGTGTTCCCGGACCGCCGCGAACCCGGAGCCGGGGTGACGGCTTCGACGCCTCCCACCTCCGCCCCCACTCCCACTCCCACTCCCACCCCCACTCTCGCGGACGAACCGAGGAACGCACGATGATGACGACGACCTCCTCCGCGACGCCGACGCCACCCCTTGCGGCGGGCCACGCCGCACGTCGATGGTCAGGTGGCGGCGCCCTGCCCGCCCGCCTCTGGCGCGGCCGGCCCGACGACCCCAGCTGGGCGCGCCCGGCGCTGTTCGGACTGCTGCTCGCCACCGCCGCCCTTTACCTCTGGAACCTCAGCGCGTCCGGCTACGGCAACTCCTTCTACTCCGCCGCCGTCCAGGCCGGCAGCCGGAGCTGGAAGGCCCTCTTCTTCGGCTCGCTCGACGCGGGCAACGCGATCACCGTCGACAAGCCCCCGGCCGCCCTGTGGCCGATGGCGCTCTCGGTACGGATCTTCGGCCTCGGCTCGTGGGCGGTACTGGTCCCGCAGGTCCTGATGGGGGTCGCCACGGTCGGTGTGCTGTACGCCGCCGTGCGACGGCGGTTCAGCCCGGCCGCCGGGCTGATCGCGGGCGCGGTGCTCGCGCTCACGCCGGTGGCCGCGCTGATGTTCCGGTTCAACAACCCGGACGCGCTGCTCACCCTCCTGATGACCGTCACGGTCTACTGCGTGCTGCGCGCGCTGGAGCACGGGCGCACCAAGTGGTTGGTGTGGGCGGGCGTCGCCGTGGGACTCGCCTTCCTCACAAAGACGCTGCAGGCGTTCCTGGTCCTGCCGCCGCTGGCGGTCCTGTACGCCGTATGCGCGCCCGTCCCGCTGCGCGGGCGCCTGGGCCAACTCGCCCTGTCCGGACTCGTGACGGTCGTCTGCGGCGGCTGGTGGGTCGCCGTCGTGGAGCTGTGGCCCGCGTCCTCGCGTCCGTACATCGGCGGCTCGCAGAACAACTCCTTCCTGGAGCTGACCTTCGGCTACAACGGTCTGGGCCGCATCAACGGCGAGGAGACCGGCAGCGTGGGCGGCCGTGGCGGCCGTGGCGGCGGGGGCGGCGGGCCTCAGTGGGGCGAGACCGGCATCGGGCGGATGTTCGACGCCCAGGTCGGCAGTCAGGTCGCGTGGCTGCTGCCCGCCGCGCTGGTCATGCTCATGGCCGGGCTCGTCCTGACGCGCTCGGCGCGGCGCACGGACACCGCGCGGGGGGCGTTCGTGGCCTGGGGCGGCGCGCTGCTCATGACGGCCGCGGTCTTCAGCTTCATGGCGGGGATCTTCCACCAGTACTACACGGTGGCGCTCGCGCCCTACATCGCGGCGCTCATCGGCATGGGCGCCACGGTCCTGTGGGAGGAGCGGGCCTCGCGGTGGGCGGGCGCGGTGCTGGGCGCGACGGTCGCGGGCACGGTCGTATGGGCGTACGTCCTGCTCGGCCGCGCCCCTGACCACCTGCCCTGGCTGCGGTGGGCGGTGCTGGTGGCCGGGATCGCGGGGGCGGCGGGCCTGCTGTTCGCCGGGCGGCTGGGCCGGCGGCTCGCCCTCGCGACGGTGGGGCTGAGTGTCGCGGCGTCCGTGGCGGGGCCGGTGGCGTACACGTTGTCGACGGTCGGCAGTTCGCACACCGGTTCGATCGTGACGGCCGGACCGGGTTCGGCGGGGCGGATGGGGCCGGGCGGCGGAGCGGGCAGTGGCCCGGTCGGTGGCGGCCCTGGCGGTGCGGGCGCCGGGACGCGGCAGCCGGGCCAGAACGCGGGTCAGGGCGGCGGCACGGGGCAGCCCCCGACGCGGCCGGCGAAAGGCGGCGCCGGGCAGGGCCGGCAGACGGTGCCCCCGCAAGACGGCCGCACCGGAGGGTTCCCCGACGGCGGCATGATCCGCGAGAACGGCAAAGGCGGCGGCATGGGCGGTCTGCTCGACGGTGCGCGGGTCTCCGCCGGGGCCAAGAAGCTCGTGGAGGCGGATGCCGGTGACTACACCTGGGCTGCGGCGGCCATCGGCTCGCAGAACGCCGCGAGCTACCAACTGGCCACCGGCGACCCGGTGATGGCGATCGGCGGCTTCAACGGGAGCGACCCGTCGCCGACGCTCGCGCGGTTCAAGCGGTACGTGGCGGACGGCGAGATCCACTACTTCATCGTGGGCGGCGTGGGAGGCGCGGGCGGCGACGGCACCGCGTCCGGAATCGCGTCGTGGGTCGAGTCGACCTTCAAGAAGGTGACGGTGGGCAACGCGACGTTCTACGACCTGACGCAGCCGAAGAAGTAGCCGCTCCGGAGGGGCTGCGGGAAACCGTCTTGTACGGCGTATGGGATCTGCTCTACGGTGTACGTCGCGGAAGCCTCGTACACCGTAGAGCCATGTACGAGGCCGCAGAGCCACGTACGAGGCACAGGCTCTACAGCCAAGTACCACCACCAGCACCCCACGCACCGCCCCCGCACCACGCACTCCCCCGGCACCTCCCGCCCCGCACCTCCCCCCACCCCCCGCACCACCCCCGAAGGAGCCCGCATGACGGCGACGACCGCCGAGACCTCGGCCGCCCCACCCCGGCACCCGCAGCGCTGGCTGATCCTCGGTGTCATCTGCCTCGCCCAGCTCACCGTGCTGCTCGACAACACCGTCCTGAGCGTCGCGATCCCCTCCCTCACGCGGGAGCTGGACGCGTCGACGTCCGACATCCAGTGGATGATCAACGCGTACTCGCTCGTGCAGTCGGGGCTGCTGCTCACCGCGGGCAGCTCCGCAGACCGCTACGGCCGCAAGAAGATGCTCATAACGGGCCTCGCGCTCTTCGGTATCGGCTCGCTCGTCGCGGCGTTCGCGCAGTCGTCCGCACAGCTCATCGCCGCCCGCGCGGGCATGGGTGTCGGCGGTGCGCTCCTGATGACCACGACGCTCGCGGTCGTGGTGCAGATCTTCGACGACACCGAGCGCGTCAAGGCGATCGGCCTCTGGTCGACCATCAACTCCCTCGGGTTCGCGGCCGGTCCGCTGCTCGGCGGCTTCATGCTGAACCACTTCTGGTGGGGATCGATCTTCCTGATCAACATCCCCGTCGCGCTGATCGGCCTGGCCGCGGTCGCCAAGCTGGTGCCCGAGTCGAAGAACCGGCAGGGCGACCGCCCCGACCTGCTCGGCGCGCTGCTCTCGACCATCGGTATGGCCTCGGTGGTCTACGCGATCATCTCCGGGCCCGAGCACGGCTGGACGTCGTCGCAGGTACTGGTCTCCGCGGCCGTCGGCGTGCTGGTCCTCGGCGTGTTCGTCCTGTGGGAGCTGCGCATCCCGTACCCGATGCTGGACATGCACTTCTTCCGCAACCAGCGTTTCATCGGCGCGGTGGCGGGCGCCATCCTGGTCGCCTTCGGCCTCGCCGGCTCCCTCTTCCTCCTCACCCAGCACCTCCAATTCGTACTCGGGTACGAGCCGTTGGAGGCGGGCCTGCGGACGGCGCCGCTCGCGGTGACCATCGTGGCCCTGAACCTCACCGGCGTCGGCGCCAAGCTGCACGCCAAGCTGGGCACGCCCGCGACGATCCTGTCCGGCATGAGCGCCCTCGCCGCGGGCCTCGCGGTGATCGCGCTGCTCGGCGGCGACAACTACAACGGCATGCTCGCCGGGCTCGTCATCATGGGCGCGGGCATCGCGTTCGCCATGCCCGCCATGGCCAACGCCATCATGAGCGCCATCCCGGTGGAGAAGGCGGGCGTGGGCGCGGGCGTCAACGGCACGCTCGCCGAGTTCGGCAACGGCCTCGGCGTCGCCGTCCTCGGCGCGGTCCTCAACTCCCGCTTCGCCTCACTCGTGGCGGTCTCCGCGGCGTCCTTCCCGGCGGCCATGGCCGCGGCGAAGTCGTCGGGCGAGCGGGAGCGGATCGCCGACGCGTTCTCCTCGGGCCTTGAGACGAGTCAGCTGGTGGGCGCGGCCGCGGTGTTCCTCGGTGGTGTCCTGGCCGCGGCGTTGCTGCGCAGGGCGGAGCGGGCGGACTCCGTGGGCAAGGCGTCGGCATAGCATCGTGGGGGAGGGGGCGGACCCTTCACTTCCGGACCGCCGCCTTGCCTGTCACGCGCTCGGAGCGACACCCTCCGGGGACGGGGACCCCCGGAGCAACACCGCTCCAGGCCCACGACCGATCAGGAAGGTGCGCCATGGTCAAGGCAGCCGGCCGCACGAAGAACCCGGCGCGGACGAGTGTCTGGCTGGAGGGCAAGGCGCCCCGCGGCGGCGGCCGCAAGGGCGACCAGCCCAGCGGCCTCGACCGGGACCGCATCACCGAGGCCTCGGTCCGGCTCCTGGACGCGGAGGGCCTCGCCAAGTTCTCCATGCGCAGGCTCGCCGCCGAGCTGAACGTCACGGCGATGTCCGTCTATTGGTACGTGGACACCAAGGACGACCTCCTGGAGCTGGCCCTCGACGCGGTCTGCGGGGAGATGCGGCTGCCCGGCATGGAGACGTCCACGGAGTCCTGGCGGGACCATCTGCGGGCCCTCGCCGACGAGTACCGCTCTCTGCTGATCCGCCATCCCTGGGTCTCGCCGCTGGTCGGCAGGTTCCTCAACATCGGGCCGAACTGGCTGGCGTTCGCCGTCGCGGTCCAGCAGGCGGTACGGAAGACGGGGCTGTCCCCGTATACCCAGAACGGGGCGATCTCGGCGGTCTTCCAGTTCGTGTACGGCTTCGGGACCATCGAGGGCCACTACATGGCGCGGTGCGCCGAGGCGGGGATGACCCAGGACGAGTACTACCAGGAGGCGACCGGGAAGGTCCGGGTCGAGCTGGCCTCGCACGGGATCATGGAGAGCGCGAAGGAGTTGTTGGCGGCGCGGGGTGGGGCGACGGTCGAGGAAATGTGGGAACGGGACTTCACGATTGCCCTCGATCTAATGATCGCGGGCATCGAATCCCTCCTCACCCGGGAGCGGCCTCCGGGGTAGCTGGCGTGGGCGCCTGGGTGGGGGTGGTCTCTCGCCTTCCCGCCGTCGGGGCGCCCCTGTCCCGCCGCTCCGCGGCGGATATCTCCTACCCACCCGCCCGTTTACCCCGCGTTGCGGGGTGGGCGTAGGAACGCGGGCGGGTGGGGAGCTCCCGCGCTGTTGAGGTGAGCCTGGGATCGCACGGTGGCGGCGGGCGGGGGCTCCCGGCGCTGTTGAGGTGGGCGTGGGAGTCGGGAAGCCGTGACGGCCCGCAGCCGCGAGCGCGCGCGAGGGGACGTGGGGGTATGTGCGAGCGGAGCACAGTAGGGCAACTGGCCCAGCAGCAAATCAACGCCCGCACCAAGATGGCGAGCACGCACATA